>DASZTW010000005.1:600000-902705 GCA_035547835.1 Acidimicrobiales bacterium | reverse complement strand
CGGGCTACGCCCCACCATCGAGATGGGCGCCCGACCGTATGACCCTCAACTCGGCAGATTCCTCACCATCGACCCCGTCCCCGGCGGCTCCGCCAACAACTACGACTACACCAACCAAAACCCCATCGGCGCCACCGACCTAGGCGGCACCATGACCGACTACGGCAACGGCTACATCGCCGTCAACCCGCCTGAGGATCTCCCGGTCAATCGGAGACGGGGCCAGCACACCTCTATCTCTTGCACCGGAATGCCCTCTCGATTCAGCACTCTTATCTGTTCCGGCGGCCGAGCCGTCGGCCCAGGCACTGCTGCCAACCGCTACACACACGCCTTCTTCCCACAGCCGCGGAAGGAGGCCCACGGCCTCTTAGCAGCTATCAATAGGGTGGGGAGGGCCATGTGGTCGGCCGTCTCCAGCCCGGGCGTTGATGGCACGATCTTCAAATTCTATCAATTGCTAACTGCCGGTGGTCGGACAGTCCCGGGTCCGGCGCCCGGGCCGGTGATCATTCCACGAGACGTGATCTGCCGGGTTAGCCCTCACGCACCCGGCTGCGCAACTCCAGCTGCATGAGGCGCGACGAACGGCTTGCTGTCCGCTTCTCGGATAAGCCTGTTCGCGAAGATTGGACAATCCTCTCGCTATTGTGGGGTGAGTTGCCATTGGGCGTGACGGGCGTGGCGGTGATGGTGATTCGAGATCAACACGGCACTGAGCGCTTCCGGCAGGACGTGCGGCGAAGGTCGCAAATGCGTGCGAGAGCAGCGGTCCTCAAAACCGCTGCAACATTGAACGACGACGACCTCGAGTCCTACCATGCCACCGGGCGATGGGCGGACGTGGTGCGGAAGTACACGCCGCCGCCCCCCATGACGGAAGCGGAAGCGGCCAAGATCCCCTGGTGGTTGGCCGCAGCAACGCTCCTCACGACACCACTCTTCATTCCGGCAATATTGACAACGATCTTCGTCCCGGCCCTGCGATGGATGGTCGCCGTATGGGTCATCGTAGTCTGGGCCACCCATCTGTACGCTTGGCGACATGGCTGGCTGCGAGTCGGCGCCTTCGATGACAACACGCTTCGTGATCATTACCGCAGATGTCTTCGACGGGTCATGAAGACGGCCACAGCTCGTCGATGACACTTGTCTAAGTGTGTAATCCACACGGGTTCACTAGTAAGCCGCGACGGGCGCTGGATCGTGTGGTCTGAAGCGACCGGTTATGTATTCATGATCCATCGAACGAGGTAGGTCAGCGTGATCCAACGAGCCCGAGAGTGGGTTCGGGACTTCCGTCGCGGGACGCCCGTCCAGGGTCAGGTTGCGGTCTTGGCGTGGGTCGCACTGGTGTGCTCGGCGGCAGGCGTCGGGATCTTCGGGCTCGTCCTGGCATCGCGGATCGTTGGCACAATCGTGTTGCTCATGGCCGTGGCCACGGCTGTATGGTCGCTCGCTGGTCTTCGCCAGCACGTGGCGGGACTCCACGCCGGGCGTTCAAGTGGGCCGGAGCCGTTCGTCGGCGCTCCGGAGATAGCCGACCCGGCCCGGGGGTCTGGATGGAACTTCGCTCCTCCTCCGGGGCCGCGGTTGAACTCGCTATCGAGGCTGGCCGCGGTGTTGTTGTGCGTTCTCGGCGCCCCATCGATTGTCGTCTTGATGATCCGCCTGGCAACCGGCGGCCACATCAGCGCAGGTCTGATGGTGCAGGTAGTCTTCACTGTCCTGCTCTTCGTGACGATCGTCAGGTGTGTGACCGTCGGTCGACCCGCCCGCTGGCGCTGATGGGCTACCGAACGGGTTGACGCCACGTCGGGTGCGGCGACCTCCACGTTTGGCTATGACACCGCTGGCCGCGTGACCGATGCGTCGGTCGCCACGGGTGGTGGGGGGTCTTCTACGCTGCGGTACGTGTACGGCACGACCACGGGGTGTGGCGCAGGCGCGATGGTGGATCCGGGTGCGGACTCGAACCGTTCTGCGGTGACCATCGATGGCGCCACCACCGATTACTGCTACGGGCCCGGTGATCGTCTCACCTGGACGTCGGGCGCCACGCCGGTCGGGGCGGTGGCCCATGACGGGCACGGCAACACGACCCGCCCCGTCGAACACCAAGCCGGGCTACGCCCCACCATCGAGATGGGCGCCCGACCGTATGACCCTCAACTCGGCAGGTTCCTCACCATCGACCCCGTCCCCGGCGGCTCCGCCAACAACTACGACTACACCAACCAAAACCCCATCGGCGCCACCGACCTAGGCGGCACCATGACCGACTACGGCAACGGCTACATCGCCGTCAACCCGTCGGGCTACGCGACGCAGCGGCGAGCCGCCTACACGGCGATCCAACCGCCCCGTTACACAGGCTCACCGGGCGACACGATCGCCCACATGAGAACCATGACCGCCCACCCCATGCCCGCCAACCGCTACACCCACGCCTTCTTCCCCCAAGTCAAGGAAGCCGGCAGATCCTGGTGGCAAAGAGGCTTACATACGCTCGGCGATGTAACGAACGTACTAGCCGGGTTCGCGAGCATACCTTGTGCCGATGGAGTCAAGCAGGCGTGCGTAGTGTCCGGCGTGCTGGGCATATCATCTTCAGCGCTGTACATCGGAAGTGGGTCGGTTGGTCAGGGCGTCTGCGAACTCGCCGCCACTGCGGTCGGGGTGACTGGTCTGCCGGGTATGCGAACAGAAGGCGGGAGTGCGCTCCTCGGCCTCGGCGGCAGCCTCTCGTGCGCGGCGGCCGGTTAGGTGACACACCCCTTGGACCAGACACCCCTCGACGGGTTCCAAGTCAGCCGGGGTTCATTAGCGTATGAGCTATTGCTCGACCTGGTGATGGCATGCAGCGCATGGCTCTTGCTATTACTGGTGTCCGGAGTACTACTTACTGTGGTGACCTGCGCAGCGGCCGCGGCGGCGACGTTAGCCATCCTTGTCAGACGGCTCCGAATGCCGACCAGGCTGATTCTGCTGGCCTCAGGTCTGCAGTTCAGGGCACCCGTGCGACGCGTCACGATTCCCTGGAGTGACCTGGTTGCAGTGTTGCGTGGCGGAGGAGGAAGAAATCTCTACTACGTCTGGAAGGCTATGGATCGGAAGATCACAACGCCAACTGGATTCACGAATGAGGCTGCGCTCTTCACCGAGGTATCTCGACGGGCGACCAACCTAAGGACAGTGCCTTGAGACGTGAAGGACGGCCCAATGCGGAGGGCTCGCTTCGTGCCCCCGCGGTCTCCGCATACACGAGCCCCCACGCCGGCCAGCTGAGCACATCGCGCACAGCAGGGAAGGCAGCATGGGACATGGTGAAGCTCGGAGCGTCGACTGTCAGACCGCTGGCCAATCTCATCATCGAGGCGCACGAACGTCCATCGCCTGCCAAACAGGCGGCGCGGCGGACGCATACGTAGGACTATGCGCGGCGGCCTATAGGGATTCGCAAATGAGGTCGCACTGTTCACTGAGGTATCTCGGCGCTTCGCGTTTCAGCGAGGTGTGACCGTGTCGAGTCGGTCTCAGCTCGGTTTCCCGTCATAGAGCAGCACGCGGATGCGGTAGCGGGCGAAGCGGCGGAACCCGAACCCGACACGCTTGCCCGCTTGATGAGGTTGTTGATCGCCTCGGTCGGGCCGTTGCTCACCGGCGCGTGGTGCCACGCGACGATCTGGTCCCGCCACCGGGCGATGGTGCGGCCCAGCGAACTGACCTTGATCGGGCACGACTCGTCTTGCAGGCGCCGGCGAACTGGCCGGCCAACTCCGGACTGTCAAGGTCGTAGATCGATGGCATGGCTTCCCTCGCGTGCCAGGCCGTGCGGACCTCGCCATGTGGGTCACCGGATGCGAGCAAGCCGATGGCCGGGTGACATCGCAGTCGTGGGACGGCGCCGTGGTCGCCCGGGTGTCCTACGACGCGCACTTCGACCTTGCCTCGGTGGCGTACCCGACCGGGGCCGGTAACGGCGGCAACGGCACGTCGTTGACCGTCGGCCGCGACGCCGAGGGCCGCACCGACTCGTTGACCGCCACAGGCCCAGGCGGGACGCTCACCTCCGATCAGGTCGCGTCCGGGTCGGGGTCGGGGTACTCCCAGTCAGGCCGCGTCGTGGCCGAACGGGTCGACGCCACGTCGGGCGCGGCGACCTCCACGTTCGCGTATGACACCGCTGGCCGCGTGACCGATGCGTCGGTCGCCACGGGTGGTGGGGGGTCTTCTACGCTGCGGTACGTGTACGGCACGACCGCGGGGTGCGCTGGTGGCGCGATGGTGGATCCGGGTGCGGACTCGAACCGTTCTGCGGTGACCATCGATGGCGCCACCACCGACTACTGCTACGGGCCCGGTGACCGTCTCACGTCCACGTCGGGTGCCGCTGCGGTCGGGGCCGTTGGCTATGACGTGCACGGCAACACGAACAGCCTGGGTGGCGACAGCTACACCAAGGCGGGCTACGCCCCACCATCGAGATGGGCGCCCGACCGTATGACCCTCAACTCGGCAGATTCCTCACCGTCGACCCCGTCCCCGACGGCTCCGCCAACAACTACGACTACACCAACCAAAACCCCATCCGCGCCACCGACCTAGGCGGCACCATGACCAACTACGGCAACGGCTACATCGCCGTCAACCCCCCATCCTGGACGAGACAGCGCGCGGCGTACACCTTCTACGTTCAGAACCCCGTCCCTCATGCTCTGCTGAGGAAGCCAACACGGCCCGCCAACCGCTACACCCACGCCTTCTTCCCGAATCCTCCGAAGAAGAGGTCCTGGATAGTAGGGGCAGCCAGCTGGGCGAACCGTGATCTCATCCAGCCAATTCACCACGGCGTCGTGCAGCCAGCCTGGCATGCCGCGCCCTCGATAAGCGAGACATTGAATCGGGTCAGATCTGCCATAGGCGCCTGTGAGATAGCCGGGACGTCCGGCGGCATCGCGGGCGTGTACGTGGCGCCATTCACAGGCCCCGAAGCCCCCGAAGTTGGTGCAGGTATAGGATGCGCCGGAGGGCTCATATACGGGTGGGAGTTCGGATGAGTCGTCTCGCCGCTATGCGGGTCTGGACCGTGGACCTCATTCGGCCCCTCACCCCAACGATGCGGTTCGCGTTGTTCGCAATTGTCGTCTTCCTCGTGGGTTTAGTTCCTACGGGTGTGCTCGCGATCGTGGATCATTGCCTTCCGCTTGGTTTGGCGGCCTTCGCGGTTGCCGCCCTCGGTCTTGGGTGGCTCATTTGGCGCCTGAACCAGTTTGTCGGTCGGGTACGGGCGGGCGGTGACCCGTTCCTTTGAAGGTGTGTCGATCTTCCGTAGAGGGACCGATGCCCTGTGCAGACGGAGCCAAGCTCGCCTGTATCGGTTCCGTCGCAACTGGAGGGCTCGCGGGCACCGCCTATCTCGGATCGGGTGATCCTCGCGCGGCAGAGTGCACGGCGATTGCGACCGGGGTCGGTCTCACTGGACTGCCTGGCTTCAGGTCGCCGCCTCAAAAGGCCCTTCTCAATCTGGCGGCGAGCGTGGAATGTGGCTAACGGGGAAAGTCGCGTGGGAGATGAAGAGGTTAGAACGTTTGATCTCAAACCGATCGATCTCTGGACTGAACGTATACAAGCGATGGTACTTCCCATGGTAGCTCTGATATTGGCGGTAGCGCTAGGTGGGGTGTTTCGCATCGTGGTTGCGTCCAGCGCCCTCCTCTTGCTGGTGGTATCAGCCCGTCACTACCTACGCTTGCCGACTCGTATATCTATTACGAGGGACTCGATTGTTTTCCGCGCTGCCGCCAGGCGTGTGGACGTGCCGCTAGAGCGCCTTCGTTCTGTGCAGCTTGCAAACGGGCTTGGTAGGTCATCGCTGTATCGATGGCGATGGAGTGATGGCTCGATCCGATCCGCGACGGGATTCCGAGATGAGTCCTGCCTGTTTGAGCTCCTCGAAAGCCGCGCACCCAACCTTGAGGCCTTGCCGGGGAGATGAACCTGCCATCGCCCCCATCGGCAGCTACTCACAGGCCCACGAGCTCGTCGGCTTCTGTGGAGTCCCGGTCGCACAAGCGGGTCGCCGGTGACGATGCCAACGGCCTATGCGTGGCGCTCAGGGCCCCGAGGCCCTGTCCATTCAGGCGAGGCGGTCGTCCAGTGATGTGAAACCACCCGAGCTCGCGGGACGGCCCAGTCAGCGTGCCAGGGAGCGGAGGCGGTCGAGGACGGCGGGGAGGGAGGCAGCGAGGGCGTCGATGTCGGCGTCGGTGGTGTTCCAGCCCACGGAGAGGCGCAGCGAGTGGTGTGCGTCGACGCCCATTGCTTCGAGCACCGGCGACGGCTCCAACGACTCCGATGCGCATGCGCTGCCGGAGTGCGCGGCGATGCCGGCCTGGTCGAGGCCGAGCAGCACGGCTTGCGGCTCGACGCCTTCGGTGCCGACGCAGACGAGGTGGGGTGCGCGATGGACGGGGTCGCCGTAGGGGGTGATCCCGTCGAGGCCGGCGAGCACCTGGCGGAGCCGGGTGGTGAGACGCTCGGCCCGTGCGGCTTCCGTGGCGAGGCGGTCGTCGGTGGCCAGGGTCGCGGCGGCCGCGCCGAGGCCGACGAGTGCCGGCACGTTCTCGAGACCCGCCCGGCGGGCCCGTTCCTGATCGCCGCCGAGGAGCAGGGGCTCGAGTCGCAGGCCCCGCCGCACCAGCAACATGCCCGTGCCGGCAGGCCCGCCGAGCTTGTGGCCGCTGACCGACAACAGGTCGGCGCCGAGGGCGTCGAAGTCGATCGGGATGCGCCCGCCAGCTTGCGCCGCGTCGACGTGCACGAGGACGTCGCGCTCGCGGCAGGCCGCCACGATCTCGGCCACGGGTTGCACCGTGCCCACCTCGTGGTTGGCCCACTGCACGTGGACCGCCGCGACCTGAGCATCGGGCTGGTCGATCGCGGTGACGACCTCGTCGACGGCGACCCGACCGCCGCTGTCGACCGGCACCACGGTGACGGGCCCGAGCCGGGCGGCGCCGAGGCGTACCGCGGAGTGCTCTACCGCGCTCACCACTTGGCGCGTCGGGGTTGCGGCATCTCGCGTGGCGTGGCGGCGCGCGGCGCCCCACACCGCGGCAGCGATCGCTTCGGTGGCCCCACTGGTGAACACCACCTCCCGCGAGCGCGCCCCGAGCAGCTCGGCGACCTGGTCGCGGGCGGTCTCGAGCGCGGCCCGCGCGGCCATGCCTTCTGCGTGGATCCGGCTCGGGTCGCCGGGTGAGGCCTGCAGGCACTCGACCATCGCGGCGGCGGCCTCGGGTCGGAGCGGGCTGGTCGAGGCGTGGTCGAGGTAGTGGCGGGTCACGGGAAGCTGGTCGGTGACGTGGTGGCGGAGCTGGTGGGCGCGCTCGTGGCGGAGGTGACCGACGGGCCGGAGCCAGCCCCCGCGCAGTTGGACTGGACCCACGCCTCGACCTGCTGGGACTGCCGGGTGAGGTTGGCGGCGCGGTCGGTGTAGTTGGTGAACGCCCTCGTGAGCGACTCGCTGTCGGTGGCGGCGGCCGCCCGGTGATCGAACTCCGACAACGCCTCGGCGAGCTGCCGTGCCGGCTGGCGGATGGTGCTCGGGGCCTGGTCGGCAGCGTGGTTCGCCGCAGTGGCGGCGGCGTGGATCTTCTGTTGCACGACCGGCCGGTTGTCGAGCGACGACGACTGGATCTCCGCGCCGAGCTGGCGGGCGCGATCGGTGGCCGCGCAGAACGCACGGGGATCGGCCTTGTTGCCCGACGAGCAGGCGGGCGCGGCGGCGACGGCGAGCAACCCCAACACCACGGCGGCGGCGCGACGCATCACGGCGCGATCGGTGCGCGGCCGGCGGGCCGTGGCGGGCGGGTCACGTCTCGACGGCGGTCGCGCAGATCTCGTCGCCCCGCGCCACCGACGACTCGGTGGCGGTGGTGGTGGCGCCGTACAGGCCGCTCAGCATGCCCTTCACCATGCCGCGGTCGACGGCGCAGATCACGGGATGCTCGAGCGCGGCCTCGCCGAAGGGGCAGTGGTCGTTCACGATGCGCAGCCCGTCGGCCGCCGTCTCGGTGCGCGCCGCGAAGCCGTGCGCGGTCATGGCGTCGGCCACGGCGTGCAGCGCGGTGCGGAACGAGCGTTGCGCATCCGCGCCGCCCATCGCCTGCGCCATGTGCTGGCCGAACTCGGCGCCGACGTCTTCGGCGAGCTGCTCGGCCGTGGTGGCCGGCAGCAGCGCGAGCGCCCGGCCGAGAAGCGTGGCAAGCACCTCGTCGTGGCGGATCGGCAGCTCGATCTCGGGCTGGTCGTCGGGTACCCGGTAGCGCTTCGACGGTCGGCCGGCCCCTGCGTTGCTCGCCCGACCGACCGAGACCTCGAGGTAGCCGCCGCTGGTGAGCTTGTCGAGGTGGTGGCGGGCGACGTTGGGGTGCAACTCGAAGTGCTGGGCCACTTCCGCGGCGGTGACGCCGGTGGCGGTGTCGCGAGCGAGCAGGTAGATGTCGCGGCGGGTGGGGTCGCCGAAGGCCGAGGTGATGGCGGTGACGGCCGACGCGAACTCCGTGCGGGAGAGAGAGCTGCTCGTCACGGCCGGTATTCTACCTACGTCCGTAGTGGAAATTCTGGAGGCCACCCGCTCGTGCCTGTCACCCACGACGCCGTCATCGAGGCGCTCCGCCCGGTGCACGACCCCGAGCTGCACCGTTCGATCGTCGACCTCGGGATGGTGCGCGACGTGACGGTTGTCGGCGGCGACGGCGCGGCGCCGTCGGGGGCCGCCGGCCTCACGATCGCGGTGGCGATCGACCTCACAGTCGCGGGCTGCCCGCTGCGCGGCGAGATCGACCGCCGCGTGCGCAACGCGGTCACCGAGCTGGCGCCCGACGCCACGCTCGACCTCCAGTTCGGCGTGATGACCGACGAGCAGCGCGCCGCGGTGCGCCGACAGCTCCACGGCGACCCTGCCGCCACGGCCGGGTCGAACCCGTCGGTCGGCCACAGCGAAGGCCGGGCGATCCCGTTCGCCGACCCGGCGTGCCGCACCCGCGTGTTGCTCATCGCGTCGGGCAAGGGCGGGGTGGGCAAGTCGTCGATCACCGCCAACTTGTCGATCGCGCTGGCCCGGCGCGGCCACACGGTCGGGGTGCTCGACGCCGACGTGTGGGGGTTCTCGATCCCGCGCATGTTGGGCGTCGAACGTCCGCCGACGGTCATCGACGAGATGCTGGTGCCGCCCGAAGTGCACGGCGTGCGCTGCATCTCGATGGGCTTCTTCGCCCGCGAGGACCAGCCGGTGATCTGGCGCGGGCCCATGCTGCACAAGGCGCTCGAGCAGTTTCTCACCGATGTGTTCTGGGACGAGCCCGACTTCCTGCTCGTCGACCTGCCGCCCGGCACCGGCGACATCTCGATCTCGCTGGCACAGTTCCTGCCCCGCGCCGAGCTCTACGTGGTGACCACCCCGCAGCCCGCCGCTCAGCGGGTGGCGCAGCGAGCCGCGTTCATGGGCCAGAAAGTGAACCTCGAGGTCAAGGGGATCATCGAGAACATGAGCTGGTTCACCGCCGATGACAGCACCCGCTACGAACTGTTCGGCTCCGGCGGCGGCCAGGAGCTCGCCGACCGGCTCGACGTGCCGCTGCTCGGCAAGGTGCCGTTGGTGCCGGCGCTGCGCGAAGGCTCCGACGACGGCCGCCCGATCGTCGCGGAACAGCCCGACGGTGAAGCCGCCGCCGCGTTCGCCGCGATCGCCGAAGCCATCGACGTCGAGCTCGCCCCCACCCGCCGCTGGAACGCCGAGCTGAAGATCATCTGACGGCCCGCCGCCTGCGGGCGGTCGTCACCCGTGCGGCATGGCCTTGCCGCGTCACATGATCGTGAAGTGCGCGCCACGGTGCTCCACCGCGTCGAGGAGATCGGCGAAGTGTCGAGATGCGTGGGTGGCGCTGACCTCGGGCACAGAGATCAGAAGATGTGATCAGGGACCTGCGCGTTGCGCCCGCAAGGAGCCGACCACGCCGCGGATGTCGACACCAACATCTGGTCCACGTGATGGTCGTGGAGGGAAAGGCCGACGTGGGGCGCGCCGCGCGGCGTCGTAGCGTGGGGGTCTGTGAGCGAGCATTCCGGCGACGCCACACCGCCGGAGGAGCCCGAAGCCGGCTCCCCGATCGGGCGGCGCATCGTGCTGGCGATGGCGGGGCTCGGCGCGGCCGGCATCGTGTGGGGCGCCAAGGCGCAGTCAGGCCTCGAGCGCATGCTGCGGCCGATCACGTTGCGCGATCCCACGGGGCTGTCGAACTTCGTGCCGAGCGCGGGGCGGTTTCGGATCTACTCGGTGACCGGTGGCCTGCCGCACGAGTCCGCGATTGCCTACCGCTTGCGGGTGCACGGCCTCGTCGATCGGCCCACGACCTTCACGCTCGACGACCTGCGGCGCCTGCCGCCGACTGCGCTCGCCAAGGACTTCCAGTGCGTCACCGGATGGCGAGTGCCGGACGTGCACTGGAAGGGCGTGGCGCTCTCGCGCCTGCTCGACGAGGTCGGCGCCAAGCCCGAGGGCCGCTTTCTCACCTTCTACTCCTTCGACGGCACGTACACCGAGAGCCTCACCGTCGAGCAGGCCCGCCGGCCCGACGTCATCGCGGCGTACGAGATGATCGGCAAGACGGTGACCCGTGAGCATGGCGGCCCGGTGCGGCTCTACGTGGCGCCGATGTACGGCTACAAGTCACTGAAGTGGCTCCAGCGGATCGAGGTCACCGACACGCTCCAGGCGGGGTTCTGGGAGGGCCAGGGCTACGACGTGGACGGTTGGGTCGGACGGTCCAACGGCCGCTCGGACGAGCCGACATGACTGCCGTGGCCGCGACGGCCGGCGACTCCGGGCGCGCACCCGCAGAACCGACGGGCCGCGTGCGGCGTTTCACCGGCACCGAGCGGATCGTGCACTGGACCACCGCGGCCGCGATGGTGTCGCTCGTCGGTACCGGCCTGATCCTCTACGTGGGCCAGCTCTCGGGCCTGGTCGGCCGGCGCGAACTGATCCGCACCATCCACGTGTGGTCGGGCTTCGCGCTCGCCGTGCCGCTGCTGGTCGGCCTGCTCGGCCCGTGGCGAGGCGCGCTGGTGGCCGACCTCCGGCGCCTCAACCGGTGGACGGCCTACGACCGCCGTTGGATCCTGCGCCGCCGGGTCCGCGTGGCGGCGGTCGACCGACCGGCCGCCGCGCCCATCGGCAAGTTCAACGCCGGCCAGAAGCTGTTCGCGGCGTTCGCCGGCGGATCGATCCCGGTCATGTTGGCCACCGGATCGGTCATGCACTGGTTCGACCACTTCGCGGTCGACCTCCGCACCGGCGCCACGTTCGTGCACGACTGGGTGGCCATCGGGTTGTTCGTGGCGGTGCCGTTCCACATCGTCAAGGCGCTGAGCGAGCCGGTGCTGTTGCGCGCGATGGTGCGGGGGTGGGTGCCGCGCCGCTGGGCCGACGTCCACCGACCCCGGTGGCTGGCCGCCGACCCGCCCGAGGCAGGGCAGACCTGACCGCGGATCCGGCGCCACTTGGGTGGCGTGGCCCTGTGCGCCCCTACGATGGGCGACCCCGACCGGACCGACTTCGTCCGAACCGACCAGGAGGCCCTCCGTGGACGTGCGCATCGGTGTGACGTACAGCCCCAAAGAGCTCACCATCGAGCTCGACAGCGACGTCGACCTCGTCAAGCTCAAGAAGGACATCGACGCCGCGCTCGAGGTCGGCGGCAAGGCGTCGGTGCTGTGGCTCACCGACCGACGCGGGCGCCAGGTCGGGGTGCCGTCCGACAAGGTCGCGTACGTCGAGATCGGCAGCCCCGACGCGGACCGCCGCATCGGGTTCGGCAGCTGAACCATGCCGGTCGACCTGCTGAACCGCCGCCTGCTGTTCGTCACCGGCAAGGGCGGAGTCGGCAAGTCGACGGTCGCGGCCAGCCTCGGGATGGTCGCCGCCGACCAAGGCAAGCGCACGTTGGTCTGCGAGGTCGACGCCAAGGGCAACTTGGCCGACTTCTTCGAGGTCGACCGCACCGGTTTCAAGCCGCGCCAGCTCCAAGACGACCTCTTCGTGATGTCGATGGACACCGAGGAGTCGCTGAAGGAGTACTTGCGGCTCCAGCTGAAGGTGCCGCTGGTCGGCAAGATCGGACCCGTCGCCCGCACGCTCGACTACGCGGCCAACGCGCTGCCGGGCGTGAAGGAGATCCTCACCATCGGCAAGCTCTGCTGGGAGGTCCGCGAACGCAACTACGACCTCGTCGTGGTCGACTCGGTCGCGTCGGGTCACATCATCGGCCAGCTCGCCGCAGCCGAGGGCATCAACGAGCTGGTGCAAGTCGGCATCGTCCGCAACCAGACCCAGTGGATGCTCGACTTGCTCAACGACGCCCGCACCACCGGGGTGGTGATCGTCTCCGCGCCCGAGGAGATGCCCGTCAACGAGACGCTCGAGCTGGCGGGTCGCATCAACGCCGAGACCGACGTCGACATCGCGGCGGTGGTGGTCAACCGCGTGCTGCCCGAGCTGTTCGCCCGCGGCGAGGAAGCGATCTTCGACCGGCTCCGCCAGCCGGCGCTGGCCACCGCGCTGTCGAGCGCGGCGAGCGGCGACGCCAGCACGGTGCTCGAAGGGGCCGAGCTGGCCATCACATTGCGGCGCACCCGCGCCGGGCACCTCGCCCGGCTGCGTGAGGAGCTGCCCGGCAACATCCCGCAGCTCTACGTGCCGTACCTCTTCAGCCGCTCCCACGGCGTGCGGGCCACGCGCCAGATCGCCGAGGCGCTGAGCCAGGAGCTCGGCTACTGATGGCCGGCCGCGCCGCGAAGCCGGCTTCGGGTCGCTCGGCCAAGGCGGCCGGCTCGAAGGCCGGCGCCCCCAAGCGGGCCCGGCGCTCGGGTGGTCGTGGGGCCGGCGACGGGCGCGACGGATCGGGTGACCGCCGGGCGTTCATCCGCGAGGCGGCCGCGTCGGGCGCCAAGCCGTCGTCGCTCGAAGAGCTGCTGGCGGCCAAGGAGATCGTGATCTCGTGCGGTTCGGGCGGCGTGGGCAAGACCACCACGGCTGCCGCGCTGGCTGCGATGGCCGCCGCGTACCACGGCGGCAAGGTGCTGGTGCTGACCGTCGACCCGGCGCGCCGGCTGGCCAACGCGCTCGGCCTCGAGGAGTTCGGCAACGTCGAGGTGCGGGTGCCGGCCAAAGCGTTCACAGCGGCGGGCGTGGAGCCCCGCGGCGAGCTGTACGCCGCCATGCTCGACACCAAGCAGTCGTGGGACGACCTCATCCGCCGTCACGCGCCCGACGCCAAGACCCGCGACGCGCTGCTGGCGAACCCGCTGTACAACAACGTCACCGGCAAGTTCGTGCAGAGCCACGACTACATCGCCATGGAGCGGCTGTACGAGATCCACGCATCGGGCACCTATGACCTGATCGTGGTCGACACCCCGCCCACCCGGAACGCGATCGACTTCCTCGAAGCACCCGATCGCATGGCCGAGCTGTTCACCGGACGGTTGCTGCGCTGGCTGCTCGCCCCCTACCAGTCACGCGTGTTCAGCGCCGCGTCGCGCCCGTTCTACAAGGTGGCCGACCGCGTGCTCGGCGCCCAGGTGCTCGAGGACCTGGCCGAGTTCTTCATGCTGCTCACCACCATGTCCGACGGCTTCATCGAGCGGGCCCGGTCGGTGAGCCGCACCTTGGCCGACAAGCGCACCACGTTCATCGTGGTGTCCACCCTCGAGTCCGCGCCGGTGCAAGAAGCCGAGTTCTTCATCGAGGCCCTGCACGACCGGAACTTCCAACTGGGTGCAGTCGTGCTCAACAAGGTGCTGCCCGACTACTTGCGCGACCCGGGCGGCTCCACGGTGGCGCGGCGGTTGGCCGACGACCACGAAGCGGTCGCCGGCACGCTGCTCGACGCCCACGGGGAGCTCGCCGAGCTCGGCACCCAGGCCGACATCGGCCGCGTGCTGCGCGAGGTGGGCGAGAGCTTCTTGAACTACTCGGTGGTCGCCAAGCGCGAAGCCGAACAGCGCGCCGAGCTGGGGCGCATCCCCGAAGTCGTGGCGAGCGTGCCGTACTTCGACGCGGACATCATCGACCTCGGCGGTCTCCTGCAACTCGGCAACGCCGTCTGGGAGTGACCAGCCGGCCTGAGGCGACGATCGACTCGCCCCCGCCGGCTTGATCACGACGCTCGAGCCGCCGCCTTTCGCGACGGCAGCACCGCGTCGACCAGTCCGTACGCCACCGCGTCGTCGCCGCGCAGGATGTAGTCGCGGTCGATGTCCTCGGTGATGCGCTTCACCGGCCGCCCGGTCGCCTCGACCAGCACGTCGATCATCCGCTTGCGCAGCTCCACCATCTCGGCCACCGCCCGTTCCAGGTCGGTCGACTGTCCTTGCGCCCCGCCATGCGGTTGGTGGATCAGCACCCGTGCGTTGGGCAACACATAGCGCTTGCCTTTGGTGCCGGCCGCGAGCAGCACCGCGGCGGCGGAGCAGGCCTGACCGACGCACACCGTCGCCACGTCGGACTCGAGGAACTGCATCGTGTCGTAGATCCCGAACAGCTCGACCATGTCGCCGCCGGGCGAGTTGAGGTACAGCCAGATGTCTCGGCCGGGCGCCTCGGCGTCGAGGTGCAGCAGTTGGGCGATCACCAGGTTCGCCGACGTCTCGTTGATCTCGGTGCCGAGGAACACGATCCGTGACCCGAGCAGCCGGGAGTACAAGTCGACCAGCCGCTCTCCTTTGGCGGTCTGTTCGCTGACAGTGGGCACGAGCATCGACATCCAGGGCTCCTCTCGCACATAGTGCAACCCGATAGTTGCACGATGTGGGCACGATAGGAGGTTGTCCGAGCGAACTGCAACCGGTAGGTTGCTCGACATGATCGAACTCTGCGTGGAGCGCGAGGTCGAGCTCGAAGCCGACATCGACGAGGTGTGGGCCGCGATCGTCGACGTCGACACCTGGCTGGTCGACGCCGGAGAACTCGACCTCGAATCGGGGAGCGAGCGGGAGCTGGTCGACGGCGGTGTGCGGCGGCGTGCCGTGGTCGACGAAGTGGTCGAGGGGCGCCGGCTGGCGTACCGCTGGTGGAGCGACGGCGACGCGGCGGGCGACATGGCGAGCCGGGTCGACATCACGTTGGAGCCACGCGATGGCGCCACCCGTGTGGTGGTGCGCGAGACGCCGCTGCCGGTGGTGGGTGCGCGGGCGAGCGTGCGCGCCGACGCGTCGGCCGGCACCGCGGCGCGGGTGCGCTCGGGGCGGTGGTGGGAGGTCCGGCTGACCTGCCTGGCGTTCACAGCGCTCGCCGGGCGCGTCGCAGTGTGACCAAGCGCGCCGGCGCGGCGACGGCGCGCACGGCCGCGTCGCTCGACGAGGTGCTCGGCGCGCTGGCCGACCCCACCCGGCGGGCGTTGTTCGAGCGACTGGTGCGCGAAGGACCCGACACCGCGACCCGCTTGGCCGGTGACCTCCCGATAAGTCGCCAAGCGGTGGTGAAGCACCTCCAGGTCTTGGCCGCCGCCGACTTGGTGACCACCGAGCGCCGAGGCCGCGAAGTGCGCTACGAGGCCGACGCGGCCGCTCTCGGCCCCGCCAACGCGTGGTTCACGGCTACCGGCGTGGCCTGGGACCGTCGCCTCGGCCGCTTGCGTGAGCGCGTGCGGCGCACCTGATCCCGACCTCCGTCGCTGCGCACGAGCCGAGCGGCGCACCTGATCCCGACGTCCGTCGCTGCGCACGAGCCGATCGCGCGGGTCTTGCGCGGCCCGCGGCCGCCGGACGTCCACGAGCGGGCCGCTCGCGCACGAGCCGCTCGCGTCGACCGCGTCAGCGGTTGCGGTCGAACAGCAACGTCTGGATGGCGCGGCCGATGCGGCCTTCGCGGTCGAACAACGCCGATTCGGCGAGCCCGACCGCGCCGCTGCCGAGCCACGTGATGGCGTCGAGGCAGATCCACTCGCCGACGGGCTCGCGAGCCACCGCGATCGTTAGGTCGGGGTTGATGAACGTGAAGTCGTCGATGTGGAACAACCCGGAGATGCCGTTGCCGAAGTCGGCCACCGCGGCCATTCGCTGCCACGGCGAGGGCGACTCGCCGGCCACGACCGGTACGTCGAGTCGTAGCCAGTCGACCGTCGGTCCGGGCCGGTCGAAGCCGCCGGACACGATGCGGTGCTCCACCGAGTGGCTGTGGAACGCCACTTGTTCGGGCTCGCTCCAGTAGACGACGGGCGGCGGGTCGTCGACGAACGGCGGCGCCGCGCTGCGCTCCGGTGGCGCGGCGCCTGCGGGGACGTGGTCTTCGGGGTGCAAGGTCTCGTCGCGCCGGATCCGCTGGGCCGTGGCCCGGGTGACTTCGAGACCCGATCCGGCCACGGTCACCGTGACCGCGACGCCTTGCACCTTGCGGCCGGGCCGGGTGACCTCAGCCCGCACCGCGAGCGGCTCGAGCGGCACCGGCCGCAACAGCTCGAGCGTGAGTCGGGCGGTGTGCAGCTCGGCCGGCGCCGGCACCCGTTCGACTTCGCGCGCCACCAGCGCTGCGACCGGACCCCCGTGCAGCGCGCCGGGGTCCCACGGTCCACGGCTGTACTCGGTGGGCAGCCAGGTGTGGTCGCCGGCCGGCTCGAACAGCGATGCGCCGGGATCGGCGTCGCCCGGCGCGCTCACGCCGGCGAGCGGCGAGCGGGTGCCGCCACTGGCGTGCCGCGCCGCTGGAACCTGAAGGCCGCGCCGGTCGAGATCTCGGTGAGCTCCACTTCGGGTGGTTCGGGCGTGGCGGCGTCGGTGTCGACCCGGATGGTCCACGCGGCCACCGCGTCGCCGGTCGGTTCGGCCCGTTCGACCACCGCGTGCGGGGTCAGGCACGCCGTGACAGACGTGAGCACGGCGTTGGCCGCGTCGTGCTCGGCGATGAGTGCCAGCCAGGTGAGGCCGTCGGGCTCGTCGAGCGCGGGGCACGGGCCGAGCGCGAGGGTGAGGTGATCGTCGGGGCCGTCGCCGGCGCGGCCGAGGCGCACGTCGACGTAGGACCGGGGCAGCAGCAGGGGGTGGACGGCCAGCACCGCGGCCAACCCGTCGAGGTCGGTCGGCAGCCCGAGCGCGGCGGCGAGGCGCTTGGTGGCCACGCCCCCCACCCCCGCGGCCTGGCGGATCCCGAGCGCGGCGGCGAGGTCGCCGCCGCTGCGGTCTGCCACCTGCAACAGGTACGAGCGCGAGAGCAGGTGCCCTTGCAGCGCCACCTCGTCGAGCACGGCGCTCAGCGTCGCGGAGGAGAAGCGTTCGACGACCAGGTCGGGTTCGACCGGGCCGTCGTAGCGGTCGTCGCCGTCGTCGGTCGCCAGCCCTGGCGCCGGAGTGGCGAGCGGAACCGCGGCCGCTTGCGACGCGCCGACCAGCTCCGCCTCGCGCGGCGTCGGCAACGGGTCGGCGTCGGCCACGATGGTGACCGTCCACGCGCAGTGCGGGTGGCGGTCGGCCGGCGTGCGGGGCGGGCGGTGGATGGGTCGCACCTGCGCACGGGCGTTGGTGGCCACGGCCGTGGCGTCGAACGTGGGGTCCTCGATGTCGTGGCACATCGCGAACACGAACTCTTCGCCCATCGGCTCGACGTCCATCAGCGCGCCGCAGTGGTCGAGCCAGAACTCGCCGTGGGTCGCGTCGTGCACCCGGTAGCGGAAGTCCATGAACTCGGGCGGCGCCCCGATGTCGAACTGCATCCCCTTGAAGATGGTCTCGACGTCGTCGCCCTCGAAGCCGAGCAGCTGTTGCATGCGCTTGGTGTAGATCGGGCTGGCACCCATCCACTCCGCGATCGCCGTGTCGCGCATCCCCTCCATGCCGTACTGCTCGACCAGCAGCGGCATGCCGGCCCGGTCGATCAGGTGCCCCGCGAGGAGCAGTTCGCGAGTGAGCTCCGCGAGCTCGTCATGGGTACGACCGGCCCAAGGCGAGGCCGGGGACGGTGCGAGCGAAGGCATGGGGGCAGACTATGGCGATGCCCACGGCCGAGGTGAGCTACGACCCGTACGACTACGCCATCCACGAGGACCCGTACCCGACATATGCCCGCATGCGGGAGGAAACGCCCGCCTACCACAACGCCGAGCGCGGGTTCTGGGCCCTGTCCCGCCACGCCGACGTGATGGACGGCTTTCGCGACAACGTCCGCTACTCCAACGAGTACGGCGTGTCGATCGATCCGGCTGCGTGGGGGCCGCACGCGCACCGCAGCGCGTCGTTCCTCGCCATGGACCCGCCGCGCCACGACCGGATGCGGGCGCTCGTCTCCCGCGCGTTCACGCCCCGGCGCGTCGCGCTGCTCGAAGACGACGTGCGGACCCTCACCCGCAAGCACCTCGGTCCCGCCCTCGACCAGCCGACGTTCGACATGGTCGGCGACCTCGCCGGCAAGTTGCCGATGGACGTCGTCTCCGAGCTGATCGGCGTGCCCGAAGCCGACCGCGATCAGCTCCGGGGATGGGCCGACCTGTTGTTGCACCGCGAGCCGGGCATCGACGACATCCCACCCGCCGGCGCCGCGGCCGCGCTGTCGCTGGCCTCGTACTACGCCGACCTCGTGGCCGATCGACGCAAGCACCCACACGAGGACCTCACCTCGGCGCTGCTCGACGCCGAGCTCGACGGTGACCGCCTGAGCGACGACGACGTCATCGGCTTCTTGTCGCTGATGGTCGTGGCCGGCAACGAGACCACCACCAAGCTGCTCGCCAACGCGTGGTACTGGGCATGGCGCTTCCCCGAGCAGCGGGCGATCCCGTTCGGTGACCCCGCTCGCATCCCCGCATGGGTCGAGGAGACGCTGCGGTTCGACACGTCGAGCCAGCTGCTGGCGCGGCGCGCCGTGGTCGACGTGTCGCTGCACGGGACCACGATCCCCGCCGGCGGGCAGGTCCTGTTGCTGGCGGGCTCCGCGAATCGTGACCCGAGGGTGTTCGACGATCCCGACGAGTTCCGCATCGGGCGCGACACTCAGGGTCTCGCCAGCTTCGGGATGGGCCGGCACCACTGCCTCGGCGCCTCGCTCGCCCGCCTCGAGGCGCGGGTCTGCCTCGAGGAGCTGGTCGGCGCAGTGGCCGATTACGAGATCGACGAGGCCGGCGCGAAACGGGTGCACTCGGTGAACGTGCGCGGGTTCGCGACACTGCCCACGAGAGCAGTCCGGCGGTGAGCGAGGCCGAGGAGCTTCCTGACGAGGTGCCCACCGCGGCGCCGTCCAAGCCGGTCGTGCCCGGCGAGCCGGTCGTCGCCGACCAAGGCGAGCTCGAGCGCATCCGCGCCGGCTTGGGTCTCGGACCGACCGGGCACTTGCTGCGGTTGGTCGCGAGCTGGAACCTGCTCGCCGACTTCTGCTTCTCCGACCTGTTGCTGTTCGTGCCAGCCGACCAGGAGGCGCACCGGTTCGCTGTGTGGGGCCAAGTCCGCCCGTCGACCGGCCAGACGCTGTACCGCGCCGACCTCGTCGGCCAGATCGTCGACGACGACGAACGCCCGCTCATCGCCCGGTCGTTCCGGCTCGGCGAGATCATCGAAGGCGAGATCACGATCGCCGCCATCCGCGAGCGCGTGCGTGTGCTGTGCATCCCGATCCGCTTCCAAGGTGAGGTGATCGGCGTGTTGAGTCGGGAGGCCGTCCCCTCGGTCGCCCGCCAGACCGGCGACTTGGAGCGCGCGTACGTCGACATCTTCAATCGCCTCGCCCGGATGATCGCGTCAGGCGACTTCCCGTTCGCCGCGGTCGACAGCGAGAGCGACGAGTCGCCGCGTGTCGGCGACGGCGTGCTCACCCTCGACCGGGGCGCCCGGGTCGAGTACGCGTCGCCGAACGCCGTGTCGGCGCTGCACCGGGTGGGCGTCCACGCCAATGCCGAGGGCATGCGGCTCGGCGAGCTGGGTCTCGACGACGACGTGATCCGCACGGCGTTCAGCGAGGCCGCGCCCACCAGCAACGAGTTCGAGCGAGGCCGCGACGTCACCATGCTGTTGCGGTGCATCCCGTTGCTCGACCACGGCCGCGTCACCGGCGCGGTGGTGCTCGTGCGCGACATCTCCGAGCTCCGGCGCCGTGACCGCCTGTTGCTGTCGAAGGACGCCACGATCCGCGAGATCCACCACCGGGTGAAGAACAACCTCCAGACGATCTCGTCGCTGCTGCGGCTGCAAGGTCGTCGCAGCGGATCGCCGGAAGCCAAAGCCGCGATCGAGGAATCGGTGCGGCGCATCTCGTCGATCGCGGTCGTGCACGAGACGCTGTCGAAGGAGGCGGGCGAGGACGTGCCGTTCGTCGACATCGTGCGCCCCTTGGTCCGCATGGTCGAAGACGGCCTGTTGGCGCCCGAGCGTCAGGTTCGCTTCGTGGTCGACGGCGACGCGGGCACGTTGCCGGCCGACGTGGCGACGCCGCTGTCGGTGGTGATCACCGAGTTGCTGCAGAACACGGTCGACCACGCGTTCCCCGACGGCGCCAGCGGTGAAGTGCACATCTCGCTCGCCGACGAGCACGGCGAGCTGGTGGTGCGAGTGGCCGACACCGGCGTGGGGTTGCCCGAAGGGTTCGACATCGGCCAGGCGGGTGGCTTGGGCCTCACGATCGTCCGGGCGCTGGTGACCTCCGACCTCGCCGGCACCATCACGGCCACGAGCCCGCCGGGCCGCACGGGCACGGTGGTGGAAGTGCGGGTGCCGACCCACGTCGCCCGCTCGGCTTGAGCCGGCGTGCCGGCGCGCCATCCAGAGCCGGACGCGACACGACCTCCCACGGGTGGCGGGAGGTCGTCGACGGGGGGTGTGGGGGAGTGGGTGTGGCGGTTGGTCAGGCCATGGCCGACTGGCGGCCGCGTGCCACCCACTGCTTGCGCAGCTTGCGGCGCTCCTCCTCGGAGGTGCCGCCCCAGATGCCCGAGTCCTGGTTGGTCTCGAGGGCGTACTCCAGGCACTGGACCTGGACTTCGCACGACCGGCAGACCGACTTGGCCGTCTCGATCTGCTCGATCGCCGGGCCGGTGGTACCGACCGGGAAGAACAGCTCCGGGTTGGTGTCTCGACACGATGACCGCCGACGCCATTCGTCGGATGCCAGCGTGAGCGACAAGAGGTGGCTCGAGGTAAGGGCCACTTGGTCCCTCCGCACATACGGCCACGAGATGCTCGTGACAAGCTTCACATGCTGCATCGCTCAGTAGGAGAAGCGACCACAGCGGGAACGGAGGTCAACGGTACCCACTCGTGAACGCACCCGCAAGGGAAATTTCCCTGTTCTTTACCGTTTCGGGCGTGACCCTTGTCGCACCCACCGACCTCGAGGCCAGTCATGTCGCACCCGCAGTTCCCTGACCCGCCCAACCGACCGTTCGTGCTCGGCCACCGCGGCGCGCCGCGGGTCGAGCCGGAGAACACCCTGGCCGGCTACCGCGCGGCTCGGCGCATGGGCGCCGACGGGATCGAGCTCGACGTGCGGCGCACGGCCGACGGGCGACTCGCCATCCACCACGATGCCCACTTGCCCGACGGGCGAGCGATCTGCGACATCGAAGCGGCGGACCTGCCGTCGTCGGTGCCCGACCTCGCCGCCGCGCTCGACGAGTGCCCGGGATTCCTCGTCAACATCGAGATCAAGAACAACCCCGGCGATGCGGACTTCGACCCGTCCGACGCCGTGACCGAAGGGGTCGTCGCGGCCCTCGCGCAGCGCAAGGTGGATGGCCACGACGACTGGGTGCTCATCTCGTCGTTCAACCCCGTGTCGCTCGATGTGGTGCGGCGGCTCGACCCGTCGCTCGCCACCGCCCAGCTCATGGGGGCACTCGAGGACGCCGCGTCGACCGCGGACGCAGCCGCCCGAGCGGGCCACTTGGCGCTGCACTTGTGGGAGCCCACGATCGACGCCGCCGTGCTGGCGTACGCCCACGACCGCGGGTTGCGGGTGACGGCGTGGACCGTCAACGACCCCGAACAGCTGCGGTCGCTCGCCGCGCTCGGCGCCGACGGCGTGTGCACCGACGTGCCCGACGTGGCCTTGGCCGCCTTCCGCCCGGCGACCTGAGCGTGCTGGGCGCGGCGGAGCGCCCCGGGGCACGGTCAGGCGTCCAGCGCGTCGGTGGGGGTGGGGAGGGGGAGCACCAGCGACAGGACGTCGGGCTCGTGACGCAGCTCGAGCTCCTCGACTTCGCCGAGGTAGTCGCCGTCGACCTGGTACGGCACGGGTCCGTAGCCCTTGATCGTGAGCTGGGACTCGTCGGGCCGGTAGTCGACCTTGCCGATCCGGTGGAGCTGGCGGGCGCCCCGCAGCGCGCCGCCGGCCACCCGCAGCATCCCGGTGAACGACATGGTGCGCACGGTGACGGTGGACAAGGCGTGGTCGAAGTCGGCGTCGGGGGCGATGTCGAGCGGCCGGTTCCCCAAGAACGTGTACGGGTTCGTGTTGCAGCAGATGGCGAGATAGGCGTCGTCGACCAGCGTGCCGTCGCTGTGCAACACCGAGAAGCGCGGGCGTGAGCGGTCGTAGTGGCGGAACCAGGTGGCGAACGCGGCGTACACGAACAAGGCGTGGCCGGCGTAGCGCTTCAACCGGCCCCGCGCTTCCACTTGGGCCACGACCGCGGCGTCGAAGCCGATGCCGACGTGGAACGTGAAGTACCGGCCGTTGGCCGACCCGAGCCCGACCCGCCGGATCGAGCCGGCCGCGAGCGCGTCGAGCAGCGCCCCGGTGGCCTCGATGGGGTCGTTGGGCAGGCCGATCGTGCGGGCGAAGACGTTGGTCGAGCCGCCGGGCAGCGCCGCAAGCGCGCAGTCGGTGCCGGCGAGCCCGTTCGCCGCCTCGTTCAACGTGCCGTCGCCGCCGAGCACCACGACCACCTCGGTGCCGGTCGCGGCTGCACCGCGGGCGAGGCGCGTGGCGTGCCCCCGACGGCTGGTCTCGGCGACGGTGACCTCGTGGTCGGCCGACAGCGCCTTGCCGATCACCACGCGGGCGCGTGCGGTGACCGACGATGCCGACGCGTTGACCAGCAGCAGGACCTTCATGGGCGGCCTGACGCTACCGGACACCTCCGCGCCCGGCCCCGCCCTGGCTCGGATGGTGCCGGGAGGAAGGCGGTGAGTAGGGTCTCCCTCTGTTGCCTGCGCCGGTCCCGACCGTGTCGCTCCGTCCGCAACCCACCTTCGAAACCCCGGAGGAGCTCGAACCCTCATGAACGTCGTCGTCTGCGTGAAGCAGATTCCTGACCCGGCCGACCCTGGCTCTCTCGACCCCGACCACACGCTGAACCGCAGCGGCAAGCTCATCTTGGACGACTCCGACTCGTACGGCGTCGAGATGGCCCTCCAGCTGCGCGACAACGCCGGCGGTGGCGAGGTGTCGCTGGTCTCCATGGCTCCCAACGGCGAAGTCGCCGGCCTGCGCACCGCGTTGGCGATGGGCGCCGACAAGGCGGTGCTGGTGAGCGACGACGCGCTCGCAGGGTCGTCGGCGCTGTCGACCGCCAAGGTGCTCGCCAAGGCCATCGGCCGCATCGACGGCGCCGACCTGATCCTCACCGCGACCGAGGCGTCCGACGGCTACACGGGCACGGTGCCCGGCCAGCTCGCCGAGCTGCTCGGCCTGCCATCGGTCACGTTCGCCAAGCACATCGAGGTCGACGGCAGCACCGTGAAGGTGCAGCGCCAGACCGAGGCTGGTTACGACATGGTCACGTCGCCGCTGCCGGCCGTCGTGTCGGTGACCGCGGGCGTCGTCGAGCCCCGCTACCCCTCGTTCAAGGGGATCATGGCGGCCAAGTCCAAGCCGGTCGACCAGGTGACCGTGGCTGACCTCGGCCTCGACGCCGGCGATGTCGGCTGGGCCGGCGCCGGCCAGGAGATCATCAGCGTCGCTCCCGCCGAGGAGCGAGCTGCGGGCGAGATCGTCGAAGACGAGGGTGAGGCCCACCTGAAGATCGTGGCCTTCCTCGAGCAGCTCAAGGTCATCTGAGGGAAGGGAAGGAAACAACCAGTGGCTCTCTCACGCATCTGGGTGCACGCCGAGGCTGCCGACGGCAAGGTCGCCACCATCACCCTCGAGATCCTGGCAAAGGCCCGCGAGATCGCGGACACCGTCGAGTGCTTCTACTCCGGTGCCGACGCCGACGCGGTGGCCGCCACCTTGGGCGCGCACGGCGCGTCGAAGGTCTACGCGACGGGTGACCTCAGCGGAGCCCTGCCGGGTGTCCCGGTCGCTGCCGCGCTGGCCGCCAAGATCGAAGGCGGCGACGCCCCCGACCTGGTCGTGTTCGGCACCACGTACGACGGTCGGGACATCGCCGCTCGCCTGTCGGTGCGGCTCGACAAGGCCGCCCTCACCAACAACATCGACCTCGAGCTCGACGGCGACACGGTTGTCGTAACCGAGCCTGTTTTCGGTGGCACGCAGATCGTCAAGACCCGGTTCACGACACCGGGCCCGAACCTCGTGTTGATCCGCCCGAAGTCGTTCCCGGCCGAGGAGAGCGGTGGCGGCCCGGCTGCGGTCGAGGCCCTCGCCGTGCCCGACACGCCGGGCACGAGCGGCGCGACGATCACCGACCACCACGTCGAGGAGAGCACCGGCCCGAAGCTCGACGAGGCCGAAGTGGTCGTCTCCGGTGGTCGAGGCCTCGGTGAAGCCGGCAAGTACGAGATGATCGAGACCCTGGCCAAGCTCCTCAAAGGTGCGCCGGGCGCCTCTCGCGCCATCGTCGACGCCGGCTGGGTGCCGTACTCGCACCAGGTCGGTCAGACCGGCAAGGTCGTGAAGCCCACCGTCTACATGGCGTGCGGGATCTCCGGTGCCACCCAGCACCTGGTCGGCATGAAGGGCTCGAAGAACATCATCGCCGTGAACAAGGACCCCGAGGCGCCGATCTTCTCGGTCGCCGACCTCGGCATCGTGGGCGACGTCCACAAGGTCCTCCCGAAGCTCATCGAGGCCCTCCAAGCCCGCTGACCCGCAAAACAACCTCCGTGCTGTGAGCACTTGGCCACCCAGGAGGTGGCTTTCTGCTCACAGCAGAGTGGGGTTGGTGGGGGTGGCGCCGTCGCTCCGGGGACGGGTGCAGCTACAGCGACGCGTCGGTAGCGGCGACCGCCCAGGCCAAGCCGTCGTCGGGATCTTCGACGGCGAGCCGTAGCTCCCAACCGGTGGCGGGTTCCATCGCGTCCCACCGGTACCAACGCAGCTCGGCGACCGCCTGACCGAGCTGGTCGGGCTCGACGGGCTCGTCCTCGTCGAAGCCGCAGAGCGCCACCGCGGTCCACCACGCCTCGAAGCGTCCGGCCGCCATGCCGCGCCGGCGGCCGTGTGCGCCGCCGCTCGCCGCGGTCCACGCCATGTCGGCCAGTGCGTCCGCCGGCTCGATCGGGGTGACGCGCACCTCGACTGGCGCGATGCGATGGATGGCGGCCACGGCGTCGCCGGCCACCGCGACCGCGTCGACGCGGCCGTTCGACTCGGTGATCCACGTGCGCGCCAGACCAGCCAACGCCCGCGCGGCCGGGTCGTCCTGGGGCGTGCGGGCGTCGGCGTTGTCGGGTGGCCCGTTGCGGGGTTCGGCATGGGGCGTGCGGGCGTCGGCGTTGGCGTTGTCGGGTGGCCCGTTGCGGGGTTCGTCCTGGGGCGTGCGGGCGTCGGCCTTGTCGGTTGGCCCGTTGCGGGGTTCGGCATGGGCGGCGTCGGCGTCGGCATGGGGCGTGTGGTCGCGGGCGCGGTCGTGTGGCGCGTCGTTCGTGGCTACCCGCAGGGTCCCCCCGCCTGGCCCCGGCACGACGTGCGCGGCCGGGGCACCATTCGAGCTCTGCGGGGTGGGGAAGTCGGCCGCGAAGCTCCGGTAGGTCGCCAGCGGGTAGGACGGCTCCCACGGGGCGAGCGTCAGCGGCAGGTCGAGCACGGGCGGGCCGGGGAGGTCGACGCCCGCCAAGTCCTCCCCGCGCACCACCCGCTCGTGGGCGAACACGACGGCCAGCGGGCCGGGCACCAGGTGCGGTGCCAGCTCGGACCACTGGTGCGTCGACGCCGCCACTTCGGGCAACGGACCGAGGGTGAAGCGGCCGTGCTCGTCGGTGAGCATCTGGGCCGCCCACTCGCCGGGAGCCTCGAGCGCCAAGCGGTACTCCACCAGCGACGCGATCGGCCACAGCTGCTTGCCGCGGGCGAGCGCGCGCCGGCAGCGGTCGTGGAGGTCGACGAGGCCGGGCCACTCGCGCCCGTCGACCAACCGGTCGACGTGGCGCACCAACTCGTCGAGATCGCCCAACTCGACCAAGTCGGCGTTTCGGCCGCTGGCTGCCACGGCCGTCAGACCAGCGGCCAGGGCCAGCGCCGGCCGGTGGGGTCGACGGGGAACTCGCCTTCCGCGACGAGGGCGCCCGCACGCGTCAGCACCGCGTCGCGCTCGAACGGATCGAGCAGATCGGACAGCTCAGCCGGCAGGCCGCTCGCCACCAGCGCCGCGAGGTCGTCGGCGACGTCGCCGGGCAGTTGCTCGCCTGCGAAGTCCCAGATCACCGTCCGCAGCTTGAACTCCGAGTGGAACGCCAAGCCGTTGTCGATGGCCCACACGTGTTCGTCGGCGTCGAGCAGGCAGTGGCCGCTCTTGCGGTCGGTGTTGTTGCACAGCACGTCGAACGCGCACAGGCGACGGAACTGGTCGAGCAGCGCGGCCGGTCCGTCTTCGACCAGCGCGAGGTAGTGCTGGTCGGGGTCGTGCTCGACGAACAGTTGGAGTGACCCTTCGCCGAGGGGGCCTTCGCGGATCACCGTCGGCGGTACGAGCGCCCAGCCCAGTGCCTCGGCGAGCACGTACGCCGCTCGCTCCCGTCGGTACAGACCACCGGGGAAGTCCCACAATTCGCGCTCGCCGCGGCCGGGCTTGTAGATCGCCAGCACTTGGGGCACGTCGGCCTCGCCAGCCTGACCCGCCGTGCCAGCCCCCTCAGCCGTGTTCGCCGCGTCGCCGGGAGAGGGCGGGCAGCCGACTCGGGCGAGGAACGTGGCGTTCGAGCTCCACGGCATGCGGCTCAGCAGTTCGATGTCGCCGTGTTCGAGCGGTGGCGGGACGGGGACGGCGGCGTGCCGCATGGTCAATGCGGGCTGTGGCCGTTGCTGCGTGGGCAGACGTGACCTGCGGGGTCCATGGGTCGCCCACAGATCGGGCAGGTCGGTCGCCCGGCACCCACGAGCTCGACCGCGGTGTCGATGAACCGGCGGGCCTGCCCACGGGTCATGGCGATGCGGGCGGTGGCGGCGTCGGGGTCGAGCTCGGCTGTGGGGTCCTCGTCGCCCTCAGCATCGCCTTCCTCGATCACCTGGACTTCCTGCGCCATGACCACCACGCGGTCGAGGTCGCGGTCGTACGCCAAGCCGAGCACCCCGATGGCCCACGCCGGCTCGAGGTCGGCGGCTTCGCCCAGCTCGGCGGCGCTGGCGGGAGGGAGATCTGCCACGAGCGCTTCGAGATGTTCGGCCAGCGCGATCATCTGCTGCTTCTCGCACTTGAGGGCCACCACGTCGCCTGCCTGGTGGATCTGGATCGAGAACACCCGCCGACCGGGCTCGCCGATGGCTGCGGGCACGACGTGGTCGGGATCCGGGAAGTCGAAGGACTCGTTGAGCGATGGCATGAGCGAACCGGTCAGGAGGGGACGAGGGTCGAGAGGTCGTCGCCGGTGGAGTTCACGGCCAGGACCACCGGTCCGGTCGGACCGTACGCGACGGCGGTGACCGAGCACGGCGACACCACAATCCGCTGGAACAGGTCGAGGTGGGTGCCGAGCGCGTGCGCGACGGCCGCCTTGATCGGATCGGCGTGCGACACGGCCACCACCGTCTCGCCGGGATGCGCCGCGACCAGCCCTTGGAGGGCGCCGACGATGCGTGTCTGCATCTCGGCGAACGACTCGCCTCCGGGGAACCGGAAGCCGCTCGGGTAGCGCTGCACGGCCTTCCACTCCGGCAGCTTCATGAGCGCCTTGAGCTCCTTGCCGGTCCAGTCGCCGAAGTCGCACTCCAACAGGCCCCGGTCGACTCGTACGCGGTTGCCGGTGGCCGTGGCGATCGGCGCGGCCGTCTCCTTGGTGCGCTCGAGCGGCGACGCGTAGACCGCGGCCACCTTGCGGAGCGCTGCGATGCGCTCACCCGCCCGGGCGGCCTGCTCGCGGCCCTTGTCGGCGAGGTGGAGGCCTTTCGCCCGCCCCGGCAGCACGGATCCGGTGGTGGGGGTCTGCCCGTGTCGGACCAGCAGCACCAACGTGGGTTTGGTGCCGTCGCGCGAGGGCGCTCGACGCTTGCGGGTCTGGCCGTTCGCCGCACCGGTTCGGGGAGCCATCGTGGCGACGCTACAGGGGGACGCGGACGGTGGCGCTACCGTCGCCGCGATGTCCGCCCGAGACGACGACCTCGCGGCGCTGGAGCGTCGCATCGTGGCCTGCCGCGCGTGCCCGCGCCTCGTGGAGTGGCGCGAGCGGGTGGGCCGTGAGAAGCGCGCGGCGTTCGCCGACCAGGACTACTGGGCCAAGCCCGTGCCCGGGTTCGGCGATCCCGACGCCCGCATCGTGGTCGTCGGGCTGGCCCCCGCGGCGCATGGCGCCAACCGCACCGGCCGCATGTTCACCGGCGACCGATCCGGCGACTTCCTCTACGCGGCGCTGCACCGGGCGGGGTTGGCGAACCAGCCCACGAGCACGGGCATCGACGACGGTTTGCGACTCGACGGTGTGTGGATCACGGCGCCGGTCCGGTGCGCGCCGCCGGCGAACAAGCCGACCGTGGCCGAGCGCGATCAGTGCCGGCCGTTCCTCGAGGCCGAGCTCGACCTGGTGCCGTGGCGGGTGGCCATCGTGCTCGGCAGCTTCGGTTACCAGGTGCTGTGCGGCATTCTCGGCGTGCGGCCCCGCCCGCGGTTCGGCCATGGCGTCGAGGTGCCGCTGCCCGATGGGCGCCACGTGGTCGGTTCGTACCACGTCAGCCAGCAGAACACCTTCACCGGCAAGCTCACGCCGGCGGGGTTCGACCAGGTGGTCAAGCGAGCGGTGGACCTGGCCTCGGCGTAGTCGGGTCGCCGGCCACCGCGGGGCTGGCGACGAACGCGGGGCTGGCGGTCGGCGGCGGCGTCCCGGGCCGTCCGGGTAGGCGGCCGTCGTCGTGGGGGAACGGGTCGGTCGGGCCCTTCGCCACCCGGTCGACCACCACGATGATCGCCAAGCCGCACAGCAGCAGCGCGACGCCCCCGCCGGTGGCGCTCTTGGAGAACAGCCGGATGATCATGGCGGCGAGGGCGATCACCACACCCACCCCCGCGAACCACGACGTGAAGCGCCGAGCGCCCTTGACCCCGGACCAGGTCACGCCCAGCGCGATCAGCAGGCCGAGGATCGACGCTCCCCACAGCCCGAAGTCGGTCGCCCCTGAGGTGACCAACCCGACCGTGACGACGGGAACCCCGATCGCGAAGCCCGCAGTGGCGATCCGCGACTGCCCCGCCTTGTCGAGCAACGTCGCCGCGCCGAGGTAGAGCAGTCCGAGCACCACCAGCACGCTGGCGAACTTGCCGGGCGCGAAGTCGACGCCGAACAAGTCGGCCGGGCTGATGGCCAGCGGCCCCAACTCGCTGGTGGACCCGTCGAACGAGCCCGAGCCGCTGTCGCCGTAGGAGTCGGAGTAGTCGTCGCTGAACGAGTCGGAGTAGTCGTCGCTGTAGGAGTCGGAGTAGTCGTCGCTGTAGCTGTCGGAGTAGCTGTCGCTGTAGGAGTCGGAGTAGTCGCCGGCGTACGGGTCGGTGGAGCCAAAGGAATCTGACGACCCGTCGTCACCCGTCTGGTGGGCGGCCGCGGGGTGCACGTGCGTCGCGTGACCGGCGGGCGCCGGTTGGCCGACGATCCGCGGCGACGACGTCGTGAACGCGATCTGGATCACCAGCAGGATCGCCAGCGCGGCGAGCCCCGCCGCGGCGAACACGGTCTGGCGGGCTACCGGCGCGAGGAAGAACAGCAACACCCATCCCACGATGGCCAGCAACAAGATGATCGTGGCCTTGGTCTTGAGGTCGCCGGGGGACTCGAACGGCTGGCGCGAGTGCGGGTCGACCACCAAGAAGAACCAGGCTGGTAGGACGCCGAGGAGCGACACCGTGACCGCGCCGGTGTACGTCGGACGATGGCGCAGCGCCCACAGCCCTGCCACCGCCGCGGCCTCGAGGATCACGGCGGTGAGGATCGCGAGCCAGCGACGCTGGCTGTCGGGGAACTGCCCGATGAGCACCACGAACCCGGCCACCAACATCACACCGCCGGCCGCAGCGAGCACCGACGGCACCCGCGGAAGGGGTCGGTGGTTGGGCGGCAGGACCTGCTCGTAGGCGGGTCGTGCGGGCGGGGCGACCTCGGGTTCCATGTCGGGACCCTAGGTCCGACCACCGTCCGCGGTCGGGGATGTCACGATTCCAGCGGCCGGCGGCGCCTGGATTAGCGTTTCGCCGATGTCTCTCACCACTCCGGCTCGTGTGACGCGCCCCCGTTACCGACTGCTCGCCGCCGTGGTCATCGGGTTGCTGGCGGTCGTCGCACTGTCGTCGTGCTCCACCACGCCCACCGCGTACAGCGGCAAGATCCGCAAGACCTTCGTGGAGTCGTGCAGCACCACCACCGGCGGCACGTCGATCCCGGCCAAGGTCTGCGGCTGCGTCTACGACAAGTTCAAGAAAGCCGAGCCGTTCAAGGAGTTCAAGAAGCTCCAGGACGACTTGCGCTCGAAGAAGAAGCCGCTCGACGAGCTCGGCCCCGCCGGCCGCAAGATGGTCGGCTACCTCGACACCTGCCAGCAGCAGTCGTAACCCGCGCTCAGGCGGGTGGTGCGGGCCGCCGACCCGGCGCCTCGACCGCGAACTCCGGCCAGCGCTTGCGGCTGTTCGCCGCCAGCTTGTGCATCAAGGCGATGGCGCCGGGATCGTCGTCGCCGGGCCGGGTCTCTATCATCCCTGCCTCGACCATGCCCTCGATCACCTCGCGGCCGGCGTCGGTGCGCACCACGGTGAGCGTCCAGTCGTTGAACGCGCCGATGCCCCCGGTGGAGATGTCGGCGTGCTCTGCCGCGAAGTCGGGGCACATCTTGCAGCCCTCGCGCGTCCAGGCGTGGCACTCCTTGAGGGGCACCTCGTGGTACTCGCCGTCGTTGGTCCAGATCTGGAACTTGCCCTTGATGTTGACCTTCTTGATGTCGGTCCGGGCGATGCCGTACTTGGCTTCGAACAGCTCGCTGAAGATCGCGTCGTCGAACGTCTTGGAGCACAGCAGGCCGATGTTGAGCGTGAGGCGTCGCCCGACCTTGCCGATCTTGCGGGCCTTCATCACCGGCGGCGCAGAGCTCTGGCAGCTCATGCCGACGAGCGCGATCCGCTCGGCGCCGCCGTCGATCGCGTCGTTGTAGGCCAACGTGTTCGCGGAATACGTGTAGCGGCTGCCCGCGGAGCGCAGCACATCGTCGCGGTTGCGGGCCACGCCCGGGACCGCGGTCCACGAGGAGCCGTCGCCTTCGAGGTACGAGACCAGCGCCGCATCGATCACGTCGTGTTCGAGCGCGTAGATGAGGATGGCGGAGACCAGGCCGCCGTCCTGCCCGCCCTCGTGCACCGCCGGATCGGTGGCACGAGCCAAGAACACGTCGCCGGTGATGCCGGACGGCTCATCGGCCTCGCGCACCCGCCCGAACAAGAGCTCGTCGGCTTGAGGCTCCCAGAGGCGAAAGCGCGGGCAGGCCCGGGTGCACGAGGTGCAACCCCGCTGGCCGTGGGTGCAGTCGCCCTCGCCGAGCTCCTCTTCGAGGTGGAACGGCTTGAAGCCGCCCTGGCCGTGCTCGTAGCCGATGACGTCGTGCGGGCACGAGATCACGCACGCCGCGCAGCCGGTGCACAGGCCGGTGGTGATCACCTCGTCGAACAGCTCGAGCCACTGCGGTGTCCAGCGCTCCCGCGCGGGCTTCGCGGCCGGGGTCGCGGTGTCGGTCACGTGCGAACCATCCTCGTCGTCGGATCGGTGTCGATGGAGCCGACACTACCGGCGGGAGGTGCGGTCCCGACCACCATCGAGCTGGCGTGGCCGAGGTGCACGGAGACCACACGAGGTCCCTGGGTGCCGCCGATCGGGACCCGGTGACGAGTAACCTCGAACCCTCGTGACCCCTCGCACTACCTCGGGTGGCCGGGCGCGCCCTCGCCGCCGCCCCCGACGCCGCTCATGGGGCCAACGATCCCTCGTCGGCCTCGGATCGTTGCTGACCATCGTCTTGCTCGCGGGCGCCGGCGTGGTCGGCTGGGTCAACTGGCGCTACGGCCAGCTCCAGCGGTACCACGTCAACTTGCGCAAGGCGGCCGCCGGCGAGCCCGAGAACTACCTCATCACCGGGTCCGACAGCCGCAAGGGCATCGTGAAAGGCTCCAAGGACGCGGGGGCGTTCCTCAACGGGACGTACGACGCCGGCCAGCGATCAGACTCGATCATGATCCTGCGGGTCGACCCTGCGCAGAAGACGGCGCGCGTGCTGTCGATCCCGCGCGACCTGTTCGTGTCGTACGCGCCGTCGAACGGCAAGGGCAACGGCCGCGGGAAGATCAACGGCGCGTTCGCGATCAGCCCGCAAGTGCTCACCGACACGATCAGCACCACGTTCGGCATCTCCATCAACCACTTCATGCAAGTCGACTTCGTGGGCTTCAAGCGCCTGGTCGACGCGATCGGCGGGCTGCCGGTCTACTTCGACACCGCCATGCGCGACCGCAACACCGGCCTCGACGTCGAACAACCGGGCTGCGTCAAGCTCGACGGCGACATGGCGCTCGCCTTCGCCCGGTCGCGGCACCTGCAGTACCAGAACAGCCACGGTCGTTGGGTGAGCGACGAAGCCAATGACTTCGGGCGGATCAAACGACAGCAGTTCCTCATGCGGCACGCGATCGCGCGGCTGAACAGCCAGGGCTACCTGACCCACCCCGCCGAGCTCGACCACCTGGCTTCGGCGTTCGTCGCCACCGTCACGGTCGACCAAGGCTTCAGCTTGGGCACGCTCAAGAGCCTCGCGGACCGTTTCCAGTCCTTCGACGCCGAGCACTTGAAGTCGTACACCGTTCCCGCCACGCGGTGGTATCCCGCGCCCGACGGGTCCGACGCGCTGAAGATCGACCAGGCCGCCGCGCAGCCGATCCTCAACATGTTCCGCAACCACGACGAGCAGCAGTCGTCGGCCTCGTTCCTGTCGGTCGGCGTCTACAACGGAACGGGCCAGGCGGGGCAGGCGTCGAACGTGGCGGGCGCGCTCGAGAAGGTCGGGTTCGGTGTCACGAGCGTCGGCAACGCCGCAACGCTCGGCTACTCGCAGATCCAGTCGCACACCATGATCCGCTACGCGCCTGACGACCGCGCGCAGGCCGACCTGCTGGCTCGCTCGCTGACGGTGGTGCCCCAGCTCGTGCCCGACTCGCGCCAGACAGAAGGCACCGTCGCGCTGATCACCGGCACCGACTTCACCACGGTCGAGGCCCATCCCAGAGCCGCGACGACCGGCGGCGCCGCTTCGTCGGCCAGCACCGTGGCACCAGATGCCACGTCGACGACCGCCGGCGGCCTGGGTGGGTCGGGGTCGGAGTCGTCGAGCAGCTCCACGTCGAGCTCCTCGACCACGACCACGTCGACCACGGTGCTGGGCCGGGTTCCCCCCGACACCGCCCCCGCCGGTGTCAGCTGCAGCTGAACCCGGATGCGGGCGAGTCGATCATTTCGCGTGTCCGCTCGCGTCGCGCCCGCAACGCCGGCAGAACGTCTGGCCGAGAGCGTGCTCGCCGCCGAGCGTTCAGCGGGCCCGAGCGTTCGAAGCCGTCGCGGATGAACGGCCCCTCCCCGGTGCAGTCGAGGTGGTGGGCGCCGATCTCGGCGGCAGCCTGCACGGCGGGGGTGCCGCGCTGCGGGCGGCTTCCCCGAGGCGTTCACCACGGCCCACGACGCCGTACCCGATGGCCGAGGCGGCCGCCGCCTGCGAGCACTTCGCCGCCGGCGGCAAGCTCGGCAAGATCGTCCTCGTCTCCTAGCCCCGGTCAGCGCGGGCGGGCTGGTTGCCATAGCGGTCGATGTGGACGACGTCCTCGATCGCCGCGCGGGTCGTGGACCCGTACTTGCCCTTTGCCCACCCGATGGGGATCACGCAGACCGGGTTCAGGTTCCTCGGCAGCCCGAGCACCTGCTTGGCGAGTGGCGTGAAGGCGATGGGCAGGGTCTGGAGCGATGCGCCCAGCCCTACGGCCCGGCAGGCCAGCAGCAGGTTCTGCACTGCCGGATAGACCGACCCGTAGTAGGAGGACACCGACAGCTGCGGCCACCCAACGGAGCGGTGCTTGAGGTTGCTGCGGTAGCAGGGGATCACGAACAGGGGGATGTCGGCGAAGTGCTCGGCCTGCCAGAGTCCGGGTGCCATGGCCCGGCGGTCCTGTTCGCTGGCCCGCTCGCCGACGATCGCTCCCACGCGCTTCGCGATCGGCACATAAACGCGACCGAGGCGTTCCTTCTGGGCCCGGTCCGTCACTACGACGTACACCCAGTCCTGCGAGTTCGACGACGTCGGCGCCTTGATCGACAGCTCGAGCAGCTCGTAGATCAGCTCGAGGTCGACGGGATCGGTGTGAAGGCGGCGCACTGCTCGTTGGGTCTGCATGGCGTCGACCATCGGCATCCGCAGCCGCTCGCGGGCTTCCTCGAGGGTGGGGGCGACGAAGGGGTCGGTGGTCATGGTCGCGGTTCCTCCTCGGGTCGGAACGCGTCGACGACGCGCTCCATGAGCGATTCCCAGCTCGCCGGCGCGGGCACCGGCAGTTCCATCGCCTGTACGAGGGCAGAGCCCATGAGGACCATGAACATGAACCGGGCCGCGGCGCGAGCGTCGACTTCCTCGGCGATCTCGCCGTTGGCCTGAGCCTCGGCGAGCGCCTCGGCGAAGACCGCTTCGCGAATCGTCACCTGCTCGCTGAGGACGGCCAGCACCTCCGGGTCCCGCCGGGCCGTCGATGCTGCCTCGATGAGCAAGGGTGCCGCCGGCTGGGAGCCGCTGCCGAGCTGGGTCCCGTAGGACCGGATCATGTCGAGCACGCTCGTCGCGGCACCGGTGTCGAACCAGTCACCCAGGTGGTTGCACGCGTGGCTCTCCACCACCGCGGCCAGCAGCTCGGCCTTGGACCCGAAGTGGTTGTACATCGCCCCGCTGCTCAGCCCGGCGGCGGTGGCGATGTCCGTGACCCGAGCCCCCTCGTACCCCAACGCAGCGAACGCGTCGGCAGCGCCGTCCACCACCCGGCGCCGGGTGTCCTCCGGCCTCAGCCCCTTGACGCGACCCATGACCGTGACAGTAAATGACTCGTCATTCATCTCACAAGGCGGAGCATCTCCAGGGAGGCCGGGGCCTACGACCGCAACGGACGTCCGCTGTTGCTCGCCGGGAACGGCCCGCGCGGGCCGTTGCCCCATCCGCCTGCAGCGATGACAACGGCACCGCGCAGTTCGGCGTTGCTCCCACACCGCTCCCACAAGGATCTCGGTGCGTTTGAGATCCTTGTGGCGTTCCGGAGTCCGCTGACCTGCAGGCCAGGGCTAGCAGCTGCGCCCTCGGCAGGACTCGAACCTGCGCACACGGCTCCGGAGGCCGATGCTCTATCCGCTGAGCTACGAGGGCTGGGGTGTCACACGCTACCGCGTCACCGTCCGCTGCCGATCCGCCGAACGACACGGAAGGCCCCCTGACCGGAGCGGACGGTACGATGCCCGCGTGGCGACGGTATTGGTGGTCGAGGACGACCCGGTGATCCTGCAACTGCTCGAGGTCAACTTCGAGCTCGAGGGGTTCTCCGTGGTGACGGCGAAGGACGGCTTCGAAGGGCTGACCCAGGCGAAGGAGGGCCGGCCCGACGTGATCGTGACCGACATCATGATGCCCCGGCGGTCCGGCCTCGAGATGCTTGCCGACCTGAAGGCCGACGGCGCGCTGGCGGAGATCCCGGTGATCCTCTTGTCGGCCAAGGCGCAGACAGCGGACGTGCGGGCGGGTCTCGAAGCGGGCGCGGCCGACTACATCACCAAGCCGTTCGAGCCGCTCGATCTCCTCGAACGCGTGCAGCGGGTCCTCGCTTCCTGAGGGCACCGCGGTCGAGGGCTCCGCGCGAGTCCTGAATGGGATTTCGCCGGTGGTGCCCGCTCGGGGATCATGGGCGTCCCCGACGGCAAAGGAGCCAGCGTGATCCGCGACGATCTGGTCGAGCAGCTGCGCGTGGCGCTCGCATCGGCAGGTGTCGAGCCGCCCGACGAGATCGGCATGGAGCGACCAGCCCGTCGTGAGCACGGTGACTGGTCGTCGAACGTCGCGCTGGCCACGGCTAAACGGGGCGGACGAAACCCCCGCGAGCTCGCCCAGCAAGTGGCCGACGCGCTGAACGCCGCGCCGCCGCCGCACGTCGAGCGCGTCGAGCTGGCCGGCCCCGGCTTCGTCAACTTCCACTTGCGTGAGTCGTGGCTCCACGACGTGCTCACCGATGTCGTCACCGCGGGTCCGGACCGCTACGCGGCGCCCGATCTGGGTGGTGGCGCGACGGTGATCGTCGAGTTCGTGAGCGCCAACCCCACCGGTCCGGTGCACGCAGGCCACGCCCGCGGCGCCGCCCACGGCGACTCGGTGGCCAGGCTCCTCGACCGGTGCGGGTATGCGGCGACGCGGGAGTTCTACATCAACGACCGCGGCGTCCAGATGCAGCGCTTCGGCGAGTCGCTGGCCGCCCGGAAGTCGGGCGCCGAACCGCCCGAGGACGGCTATCAGGGCCAGTACATCGTCGACTGGGCAGCCGACATGCCCGACGGGGTCGACCCCGCGGAGTGGGGCGAGGAGCACGCGCTCGCGGACCAGCGGGCGGTGCTCGACTCGTTCAACGTGCGCTTCGACGTGTGGTTCAGCGAGAAGTCGATGGTCGACGCCGGCGCGATCGACGACACGCTGCGCGACTTGCGAGACCACGGCGTGGTCTACGAAGCCGACGGTGCGACGTGGCTGCGGTCGTCGGACTACGGCGACGACAAGGACCGCGTGCTGATCAAGAGCGACGGCGAGTTCACGTACCTCCTGCCCGACATCGCGTACCACCGTGACAAGTTCTCCCGTGCCGGCCGGCTGATCAACGTGTGGGGCGCCGACCACCACGGCTACGTCGCCCGCATGCGCGCGGCGATGCAAGCGCTGGGCCACGACCCTGCCTCCCTCGATGTCGAGATCACGCAGATGGTCGACCTGCTCCAAGACGGGCAGCCGCTGAAGTTGTCGAAGCGCGCCGGCACGGTCATCGAGCTGCGCGACATCGTCGAGATCGCCGGGACCGACGCTGCTCGGCTCACGTACCTGTTGCAGTCGATCGACTCGCGCCAGACGGTCGACATGGCCGTGGTGGTCAGCCAAGGCATGGACAACCCGGTCTTCTACGTGCAGATGGCCCATGCCCGGATCCACGGCATCTTGCGCCGTGCGACGGAGGCCGGCGTGGCACGGGCGCCGCTGGCGGAAGTCGAGCTCGCCGTGCTCACCCACGAGCGTGAGCTCGACGTGTTGCGGTCGCTCGCCGACCTGCCCGACGTGGTGGAGCTCGCCTGCAAGGAGCGGGCACCTCACAAAGTGACGACCTGGGTGCGCGAGCTGGCCGGCGCGTTCCACGGCTTCTACCACGACTGCTATGTCGTCGGCGACGACATCCCGGCCGAGGTCACCCAAGCACGCTTGTGGCTGGTGGAGGCCGCGAGGGTCGGCTTCGCGATCGGGCTGGACCTCCTCGGGGTGTCCGCACCGGAGTCGTTGTGAGCGCCCCGCAGCCGGGGTCTCGGCCGTCGGGGACGCCGCTGCCGCGGGAGCTGCTACCCGACACGGCGGCCGTCGGGTCGTCAGGGCAGTTGTTCATCGGCGGGTGCGACACGCTCGAGCTCGCGGCCGAGTTCGGCACCCCGCTGTTCGTGTACGACGAAGCCCACCTCCGCAGCCGCTGTCGCGAGGCGCTCGCCGCGTTCGGCGACGGTGTCGCGTATGCCACCAAGGCGTTCTTGTGCCGCGCGATGGCGCGGCTCGTGTACGAAGAGGGCCTGCACCTCGACGTGGCGAGCGGGGGAGAGCTGGGTGTCGCGCTGGCGGCGGGGGTGCCGGCCGACCGCATCGTCGTGCACGGCAACAACAAGGCGACCGCCGAGCTGGTCGCGGCGCGCGAGGCGGGCGTCGGGCGCGTCGTGGTCGACTCGTTCGACGAGCTCGACCGCCTCGACGCGCTACACGCGTCCGACGGTCGGGTCGCCCGCGTGCTGCTGCGGGTCACGCCGGGCGTGGAGGCACACACTCACGAGTACGTCAGGACGGGCCAGGACGACTCCAAGTTCGGGTTCGGGTTGGTGTCCGGCGACGCAGCCCGAGCGGTGGAGCGTGCGCAAGGCGCTGCCTCTGTCGAGCTGGTCGGTATCCACGCCCACATCGGCTCGCAAGTGTTCGTGGCCGGGTTCTTCGAGCAGGCCGTCGAAGCGTTGGCCCCCTTCGTGGTGCCGCTGGGGTTGCCGGAGCTGTCGATCGGCGGCGGGCTCGGCGTGGCGTACGTCGCGGGCGAGACGGCTCCGTCGATCACCGAGTGGGGCACAGTCGTGCGCCTCGCGTGCGAGCACCACGGCATCACGGCCCGGGTGTCGGCGGAGCCGGGCCGCGCGATCGCGGCAGCTGCGGCCGTCACGCTGTACACCGCGGGCACCATCAAGGAGCTGCCCGGCATCCGCACGTACGTCGCGTGCGACGGCGGGTTCATCGACAACCCCCGTCCCGCGCTGTACGGCAGCGGCTACGAGACGTTCTTGCCCCGTGCGCTCGCGGCCTCCCGCGGCCTGTCCGTGCGCCTGGTCGGCAAGCACTGCGAGTCGGGCGACGTGCTGGTCCACGAGGCCGCGGTGCCGGCCGACCTGGCGGTGGGCGACGTGATCGCCACGCCGGTCACCGGCGCGTACGGCCGGTCGATGGGGTCGAACTACAACTGGCTCCCGCGGCCCGCAGCGGTGTTCGTCGCCGACGGTGACGCTCGGCTGGTCATCCGTCGCGAGACCTTCGACGACCTGCTCGCCACCGACGTCGGCTGACGCGCGGGTCGAACCTCAGGCCTTCTCGGGGCCCGGATCGAGCCGGAAACCCGGTGCGGAGCACTCGACGGCCCACCACTACGATCTGGGGGTGGGCCAACAGGAAACCCGACCCGTGCGCATCGGTCTGCTGGGGTGCGGCAACGTCGGTGCCGCGCTGGTGGGGCTCGTCGACGTGCAGCGCGATGCGATCGCCGCCCGCACCGGCCTCGACTTGCAGATCGCCAAGGTCGTCGTGCGCAGCGTGGCCCGCGAGCGACCCGTCCGCCTGCCCGACGGCGTGCTCACCACCGATGCCGCGGCGGTGGTCGACGACCCCGACATCGACCTCGTCGTCGAGGTGATCGGCGGCATCGAACCGGCCCGTGAGCTCATCATCAACGCGCTCAAGGGTGGCAAGCCGGTGGTCACGGCCAACAAGGAGCTGCTCGCCAACTTCGGGACCGAGCTGTTCGCGGCGGCCGACGGTTGCGGGCTCGACTTGTTGTTCGAGGCGGCGGTCGGCGGCGGCATCCCGATCATCCGCCCGCTGCGCGAGTCCCTGGCGGGTGACCGCATCCACCGGGTGCTCGGCATCGTCAACGGCACCACCAACTACATCCTCACCCGCATGTCCGAGGGCGGGGTGGCGTACGCGGAAGCGCTCGCCGAAGCGCAGTCGCTCGGGTTCGCCGAGGCCGACCCCACCGCCGACGTCGAGGGCTTCGACGCCGCTGCCAAGACGGCGATCATCGCCTCGATCGCGTTCGGCGCGCGGGTGGTCGCCGGCGACGTCTACCGCGAAGGCATCTCCACCGTCACCCGCACCGACATCGGGTTCGCGCAGCGCCTCGGCTACGAGATCAAGCTGCTCGCGGTGGCCGAGCGCATCGTCGACCTCGACCATCCCACCGTCGCCGTCCGGGTGCACCCGGCGATGGTGCCGGTGAACCACCCACTGGCGAGCGTCCGCGAGAGCTTCAACGCGGTGTTCGTCCAAGGCGAGGCCGTGGGCGACTTGATGCTGTACGGGCGCGGCGCGGGCGGTTCGCCGACCGCGTCGGCGGTGTTGGGCGACGTGGTCGATGCCGCGCACAACCTCCAAAAGGGCACGCACGCCACGCTCGGCTCCTTCGGCCGCATCGCCATCAGGCCGATCGACGACACCCGCTCGCCGTACTACTTGAACCTCGAAGTGGCCGACCGGCCCGGCGTCTTGCGGGTGATCGCCGAGGTGTTCGAGCGTCACGGCGTGTCGATCCGCTCGATGGAGCAGGAAGTGCTCGACGGCGGCGGCGCCCGCATCATCTTCATCACCCACTCGGCCCGCGAGGCCGACATCCAGGCCACGTTGCATGACCTGCGCGGCCTCGACCCGGTGAACCGCGTCGGGTCGATGTTGCGGGTGGTGGCCAGCGAGGACGACCGCTGATGCAGTACGTCTCCACCCGCGGCGCGGCCCCGGCCGTCGGGTTCGCCGACGTGCTGCTCACCGGGCTGGCGCCCGACGGCGGGCTGTACGTGCCCGATGCCTGGCCTCGCCTCGACCAGCCGGGTGAAGGCGCCACGTACGCCGAGGTCGCCACCGACGTGATGTGGCCGTTCGTCGACGGCGCGATCGGTCGCGACGACTTCGCATCGATGGTGGTCGACGCGTACGCCACGTTCCACCATCGCGACGTCTGCCCTGTCGCGCCCCTTGGGGACGGGCTGTGGCTGTGCGAGCTGTTCCACGGGCCCACGTTGGCGTTCAAGGACGTGGCGTTGCAGTTGGTCGGCCGCCTCTTCGACCACGAGCTCACCCGGCGGGGCGAGCGGGCCACGATCGTGGTCGCCACGTCAGGTGACACCGGGTCGGCCGCGATCGAGGCGTGCCGCGGCCGGTCGTCGCTCGACATCGTGGTGCTGCACCCTCGCGGCCGCGTCAGCGACGTGCAGCGGCGCCAGATGACCACGGTCGACGAGCCCAACGTCCACAACGTCGCCATCGAAGGCACGTTCGACGACTGCCAGGACCTCGTGAAGGCGTTGTTCGCCGATGTCGCCTTCCGCGACAAGGTCCGCCTGTCGGCCATGAACTCCATCAACTGGGCCCGGGTGATGGCGCAGACCGTGTACTACGTGACCAGTCACCGGGCGGTGCACGGGTCGGGTGGCATGGCGCCGATCTCGTTCGCCGTGCCGACGGGGAACTTCGGCAACGTGTTCGCCGGCTGGGTCGCTCGTCAGATGGGCCTGCCGATCGAACAGCTCGTGGTGGCGTCCAACACCAACGACATCCTCACCCGCTGGCTCGACAGCGGCACGATGTCGCTCGCCGACGTGGTGCCCACGCTCAGTCCCAGCATGGACATCCAAGTGTCGAGCAACCTCGAGCGCCTGCTGTTCGAGCTGGCGGGCCGCGACGGCGCGACCGTGGCGCGGCAGCTCGAGCAGTTCCGGGCCGAAGGCGCGGTGCGCCTGCCCGACGAAGCAATGGCCGAGGTCCGCGAGGTCTTCCGTGGCGTGCGCCTCGACGACGAAGCCACGCTCGCCGAGATCCGCTCGCTCCATGACCGCTCCGGAAGGTTCGTCGACCCCCACACGGCCGTCGGGCTCGGGGCGGCGCGCCAGGTGCACACCGACCCTGACGTGCCGATGGTGGTCCTGGCCACGGCGTCGGCCGCCAAGTTCCCCGATGCGGTCGAGCAGGCCACTGGCGAGCGCCCGGAGCTGCCCTCGTGGCTCGCCGACCTCCACGATCGACCCGAGCGCGTCTCCGTCCTCGACAACGACCTCGACCAGGTCCGGTCGTTCGTCCTCGATCGTGTCGCCGGTTGAGCGCCCGTTCCGGACTTCTCCGGGCGACGCGTAGGCTCGGGCGATGAAGTACGTCGTCTGCGTGCCCGATGGCTGCGCCGATCAGCCGGTGGCGGCGCTCGGCGGGCGGACTCCGCTGGAGGCGGCCGAGCTGCCCACGTTGCAGGGTTTGGCCGCCCGCGCCGAGATCGGACGGGCCGGCGTCATCCCTCCGGGGCTGCCGCCGGGCAGCGACGTCGGCAACATGTCGATCTTCGGTTACGACCCCGCCGAGTACCACACCGGCCGCGCGCCCATCGAGGCGGCCGCGCTCGGCATCGACCTGGCCGACGACCAAGTCGCCTTCCGCTGCAACCTGGTGACGGTCGGCGACGACGGCACCATGGTCGACTTCGCCGGCGGCCACCCCGACAGCGACGCCGCGGCCAACGTGATCGCGGAGCTCGACGCCGCGCTCGGCGGCGACACCCCCGACGGGCCGGTGTCGTTCCACCCGGGCGTGCAGTACCGCCACATCGTCGTGGCCCCCGCATCGTGGGCCGACGCGGAGTGCGTGCCGCCGCACGACCTGTCCGACAAGGCGATCATCGGTCCCTCCGGACCGGCCGCGGGACGCCTCGCCGATCTGATGGAACGCTCGCGGCCCATCGTGGGCGGTTCCTCGCTCGCCGCGAACCAGATCTGGCTGTGGGGCCAGGGCACGCGCCCGCAGCTCCCGTCGTTCACCTCGCGCTGGGGTCTCGACGCAGGGTTGGTCACGGCCGTCGACCTCGTGCGCGGGCTCGGCGTGCTCGCGGGCGTCGAGGTCATCGACGTCGAGGGCGCCACTGGCTGGTACGACACCAACTACGAAGGCAAGCGTGAAGCCGCGCTCGACGCGCTCGCGGACGGCGCCGACTTGTTCATCATCCACGTGGAGGCCACCGACGAAGCCGGCCACGCCGGCAACGTGGAAGAGAAGGTCAAGGCGCTCGAGAACTGGGACCGCCGCATCCTCGCGCCGTTGATCGGCGAGCTCGACGAGCTCGGTCCGTGGCGGATGTTGCTGCTGCCCGACCACGGCACGCCGGTCGAGCTCAAGACCCACACCCCCGACCCGGTGCCCTACCTGCTGTTCGACTCGCAGACCCCTGTGGAAGGCGGGCGCTACACCGAAGCCGGCGTGGCCGATCGGCCACTCGTGCCTGGTCACGAGCTGATGGGCCGCCTGGTCGCTGTTCGCTGAACCCCGCCGCGAAATGCGGTGCCGCGTTGTGATCGCGCTACACTGCGAGGACACCTCCCCGACCAGCATCGACTTGCGATGCGCTGCGTCGGAGGGTGGTCCTCCGGGATCGTGGGTCCGTTCTGTGTTGCACCCACCTCCCGGTCTTCCCGGATCGCAACTGCTGGTCCTGACGACACGTGGCAACCACGCGTGAGCACACGACCGGCATCGAGAAAAACGAGGTTCCGATGAGCGTGGGGTCCCAAGAGCTTGATCGCTCGGTCCTTGAACGCAAGGAGCGCGAGGCCCTGGTGAGCATCGCCGAGGCCCTCGGCAAGAAGCCACCGTCGCGCGCCCGCAAGGGCGACATCGTCGACCTGATCCTCCAACTCGCAGGGGTGGAGGAGCCAGCCGGCGACGCCGCGCCCGAAGCGGCCGTGAAGCCGCGTCGCGGCGCCCGCAAGGACGACACCGCTGACGGCACCGCCGATGGCGCCGTCGACACCGACGGTGCCGTTCCTTCCGTTGCCACCAACGGCGCGGCGACCGAGGGCGCCCCGTCCAACCACGATGCGTCCGATCACGACGAGCCCGGCCACGACGGGTCCCGCGCCGACGAGGCGGCCGACGATGCGGGCGAAGGTGCCCGTTTCTCGTCCAACGGCTCGACCTCCTCGCGGGGCGACGACGGGGGTGACGCCGACGAGCGCGCCACGGCGTCCAGCGACGCGTCGGCCGAGGACGGCGACCGCTCGCACGACCGCGGCGACCGCGGCGACCGCGGCGACTCCCAGGGCCAAGGCGGTCGCGGCAACCAGGGCGGTCAGGGCCAGCAGCGCAACCAGAACCAGGGTGGCCAGAACCAGGGCGGCCAGAACCAGAACCGCAACAAGGGCAACCGCAACGGCCAGAACCAAGGCGGCCAAGGCGGCGGCCAGGGTGGCCAAGGCCAAGGCGGCCAGAACCAGAACCGGGGCGAGGAGCCCGAGCCGGGCAACCGGCGGCGGCGCCGGCGCGGGCGTGGCGGCGAGCGCGAGCGCGGCCCGGTCGAGGAGTGGCAAGGCGAGCCCGTCGAGGTGGAGGGCATGCTCGACCTGCGCGACGAGGGCTACGGCTTCTTGCGGCTCAAGGGCTACCTGTCGAGCAAGGACGACGTCTACGTCTCCGTCAAGCAGGTCCGCCAGTTCGGCCTCCGCAAGGGCGACATCTTGAAGGGCGCGGCGCGGCCCGCCACCCGCAACGAGAAGAACCCGGCGTTGCTGCGGATCGACACGGTCAATGCCGGCGACCCCGAAGTGATGCGCAAGCGGCCTCGCTTCGAGGACCTCACCCCGTTGTTCCCCGACCAGCGCCTCACGATGGAGTCGCCCGCCGACCCCACCAACATGACGGCGCGCATCATCGACCTGGTCTGCCCGATCGGCAAGGGCCAGCGCGGCCTCATCGTGTCGCCCCCGAAGGCCGGCAAGACCACGGTCATGAAGCAGATCGCCCACTCGATCGAGCTCAACAGCCCCGAAGTGCACCTGATGGTGTTGCTGGTCGACGAGCGACCCGAAGAGGTCACCGACTTCCGCCGGTCGCTCACCCGCGGCGAGGTGATCGCCTCCACCTTCGACCGCCCGAGCGACGAGCACACGCAAGTGGCCGAGCTGGTGATCGAGCGGGCCAAGCGCCGCGTCGAGGACGGCCAGGACGTCGTCATCATGCTCGACGGCATCACCCGCCTGTCGCGTGCCTACAACTTGGCGGCACCGGCGACCGGCCGGATCATGTCCGGTGGTATCGACACCGGCGCGCTGTACCCGCCGAAGAAGTTCTTCGGTGCCGCCCGCAACCTCGAAGAAGGCGGGTCGCTCACGATCTTGGCCACTGCGCTGGTCGAGACCGGCTCAAAGATGGACGAAGTGATCTTCGAGGAGTTCAAGGGCACCGGCAACATGGAGCTGCGGCTCGACCGCCGGCTCGCCGAGCGTCGCATCTACCCCGCGATCGACGTCGACGCCTCGTCGACCCGTCACGAGGAGCTGCTGTTCGAGCGCAAGCAGCTCCAGCAGGCTTGGCGGTTGCGCCGGGTGCTGTCGGGCCTGGCGAGCGACGGCGGCACCTCGGCCGCTGGGCTCGAGATGCTCATTGACCGCCTCAAGACCTTCAAGACCAACGAGGAGTTCCTCGCCGAGGTCGCCAAGGCACCCACTGCTGCCGGCTGACCCATTGGGGCCGGGTTGGCGGCCACCGGTACAGTAGAAGTCCCCCGGGCCACAGCCGGCCCGGCGAAACGGAGAGACCATGAAGGCCGGAATCCACCCCGAGTACCAAGAGACGCAGGTGGTGTGCTCGTGCGGGCACACGTTCACCACGCGTTCGACGGTGCCCAACCTCCACGTCGAGCTGTGCGCGGAGTGCCACCCGTTCTACACCGGGAAGCAGAAGCTGGTGGACACGGGTGGCCGGATCGACCGGTTCGAGCGCCGCTACGGCAAGCGCCGCAAGGCGGGCGCTGCGGCCGAGTCGGGCGACGCCGCTCCTGCGTCCGACGCCTGATCCCATTCCGTCGCCGCACCGCGCCGCGAGCCGTCTGGCTGCGGCGCGGTGGCGCGCCTGACCCGCTGCGCCTCGTCGCCGCCCGCCGCTGAATGAGCGATCACCGCAAGCCCACCGACCTGCTCGGCAGGGTCGCGGCGCTCGAGGCGGAGCTCGCCGACGTCGAAGCTCGCCTGGCGGACCCCGAGGTGTTCGGCGAGCAGCGCCGCTACCAGGAGCTGGCTCGGCGCCACAAGCAACTCGAGCCGATCGTGGCCTGCGGCCGCGACCTGCGGACCCGCGCCGAGGACGCCGACACGCTGCGGGAGCTGTTGCCCGATGCGGGCGACGAGCGCGAGGTGGTGCGCGCGGATCTGGCAGCGGCCGACGCCGACACCGAGCGGCTGACCGAGCAGCTCCGGCTGCTGCTGTTGCCCCGCGACCCCAACGACGACCGCAACGTGATCGTCGAGATCCGCGGTGCCGAAGGCGGCGAGGAAGCCAACCTGTTCGCCCGCGACCTCTACGAGATGTACCGCACCTTCGCGGCCGATGAGGGTTGGACCAGCGAAGTCCTCGACGCGCAGCCGTCCGACCTCGGCGGCTACAGCGACATCACGTTCTTGTTGAAGGGCGACGGTGTCTGGACGCGCATGCACCAAGAGGCCGGGCCGCACCGCGTGCAGCGTGTGCCGGTCACCGAGTCGCAGGGTCGGGTCCACACGTCGTCCGCCACGGTCACCGTGTTGCCCGAGGCCGAGGAAGTCGACGTGGACATCGACCCCAACGACCTCGACATCGACGTGTACCGGTCTTCGGGACCGGGTGGACAGTCGGTCAACACCACCGACTCCGCGGTGCGGATCACGCACCGCCCGAGCGGGATCGTGGTGGCGATGCAGGACGAGAAGTCGCAGCTCCAGAACCGCGAGAAGGCGTTGCGGGTGTTGCGCTCGCGGCTGCTGCAGGCCGAGCAGGAGCGCCAGGCGGCCGAGGCCTCCGAAGCGCGCAAAGGCCAAGTCGGCGGCGGCGGCCGCTCGGAGAAGGTGCGGACGTACAACTTCAAGGAGAACCGGGTCACCGATCACCGGATCGGCCTCACGCTCTACAAGCTCGACAAGGTCCTGGCTGGCGAGCTCGGTGAGGTCGTCGACGCGCTGGTCGCCGACGAGCAGACCCGCCGCTTGTTGCAAGCCGACGGCTGATGGACGGTCCTGCCGGGCTCGATCAGGTCGCCGCGCAGGTGGCGCGGGTCACCGACCAGCTCGCGGCCGCCGGCGTCGACAACGCCCGGCAGGAAGCTCGGTGGCTGGTCGAGGAAGCCGCGTCGCGTCCCGTGTCGCTCGACGCGCTGGTCGCCCGGCGCGCCGCCGGCGAGCCGGTCCAGTACGTGTTGGGGCACTGGTCGTTCCGCACGCTCGAGTTGGCGGTCGACCGGAGGGTTCTGATCCCGCGTCCCGAGACCGAAGTGGTGTGCGGCTACGCGCTCGACGAGATCGACCGGGTGGCCGGCGACCTGGCCGGGCGAGAGGAGACCGTCAAGGTGGTCGACCTCGGCACCGGCTCGGGCGCGCTCGCGCTCGCGGTGGCCACCGAGCGGCCGGCCACCGAAGTGTGGGCGGTCGAGCGGTCGAGCGCCGCGCTCGACGTGGCGGGCGCCAACCTCGCGACTGCGGGCGCCGCGGGCCGGCGCGTCGAGTTGTCGGAGGGATCGTGGTTCGAGGCGTTGCCCCGTCGCTTGCGGGGCCAGATCCATGTGATCGTGTCGAACCCGCCTTATGTCGGCGCCGACGAGCAGTTGCCGGCGTCGGTGCGCGACTGGGAACCCGTCGACGCCCTCGTGCCCCAGCCGGGTGCGACGGGGCTGGAGGCCCTCGAAGTGATCCTTGCCTCGGCACCCCGATGGCTGGCGCCCGGCGGCGCAGTGGTGATCGAGATCGGCGCAGCCCAAGGCCCGACGGCGACCGAGTTGGCCACCGCGGCCGGCTTCAGCGACGTCGCCGTGCGACCCGACCTGGCCGGTCGCCCGCGCGCCCTGGTGGCCCGCCTCGAAGGTGAGGGCCCGGACCGGCTGGACCGGGCGTGACCGCTCCCGAGTGGTGCGCGGTCGACGCGGGCGACGTGACGAGCATCGACCGTGCGGTCGCTGCGGCCATCAAGGACCTCGATGCCGGCCGCGCCATCGTCGTGCCCACCGACACCGTGTACGGGCTGGCGGCGCGAGCCGACGATCCCGCCGCGGTCCAGCAGCTGTTCGATCTCAAGCAACGCCATGATCGCCAGCCGCTCGCCGTGCTGGTGGGCGGCATCGAGCAGGTCGAATTCTTGGCCGAGCTCGACGGCCGTCAGCGCCGGGTCATGGCGAGGCTGTGGCCTGGCGCCCTCACGCTCGTGGTGACCCGCCGGTCATCCAGCCGAGCGCTCGACCTCGGCGGCGACCCGGCGACGATCGGCGTCCGCTGCCCTGCGTCGCCGGTCATGCGCGCGATCGCGGCGGCCGTCGGCCCTGTCGCCACCACCAGCGCCAACCGCCACGGCCAGCCGACTCCCCACGAGGCAGCCGATGCCGCCGCGGGCCTCGCCGGCCAAGTGGCCTTGGTGGTCGACGGCGGACCGTGTCGCGACCGACCGTCGACGGTCATCGACACGACCGTCGAGCCGTGGTCGGTGCTGCGCGCCGGCCCGGTCTCGCTCGACGCCGTCCTCGCTGCCGGCGCGGCTGGGCCGCCGAGCCCAGCTGACCGTGGCGACGGCGCGCTCAGGCCAGGTGGCCGGTCCCGTCGGACCCGACGCTGACGCCGCGCCCCACGCACTCTGCGGTGACCATCGCCTTCACGTCCGCTGGTTCGGTGAGGCGACCCCACGTCCGGCGGCCGTCGGCCAGACGTGCCGCCACGAAACCGGTCTCGGGTTGGCCGTCGCGGTCGTGCATCACCGTGTACGCCTCGACCGACGCGTCACCGGCGGTCTCGGTGGCCGCTTCGGTCTTGCCCAGCGCGTCGATGGCGGGTTGGAGGTCGTCGTGGCGGAACCCGCCGGCGGGCGGCCGATTCCCGTACACCCCGAACGCGTGCTTGGTGATGAACCCGCCGTTGGCGGTGCACAGACCGGTGGCACCAGCGTCGGCGTCACGCAACAGCCCGGCCATGGTGGCCACGCCATGGGTGACGTAGTTGTTCCATGGGCCGCCGGCGAAGCTCAGCCCACCGGTCACGGTGAGTGGGCGGTCGCTGCCGATCCCTGACCCGAGGCCGATCTCGTGGGCCGCGATCTGCACGGCGCTCGGGAAGCACGAGTAGACGTCGACGTGCGCGAGGTCGTCGGTTCCGACGCCCGCCAGCTCGAGGACCCGGCGTCCGGCCAGGCGCACAGCCGGCGAGGCGTCGAGCGTGAGGCGGTTCGACACGTAGATCGTGTCGGCACCGTCGGTCCCGGCGTGCAGGAATACCCACCGGTCACTCGGCACGCCGAGCTCGCGGGCCTTTTCGACCGAGCACAGCAACACGGCCGCGCCTTGCTCGACGGCGTTGTTGGAGTTCAACAGCTTGGGATACGGCAGGCCGATCATGCGGTTGTCGGGTCCGACCGTCATCAGCTGTTCGGGGGTGTAGGCCTGTTGGATCCAGGCAGCCGGGTTGTGGGCGGCAACCTCGCTGAAGCGCGACCAGAGCTGGCCGAGGCGGTCGCGGTGTTCGTCGAGCGTCCAGCCGTTGGCCGCGCGCCACGCGCTCTCGAACATCGGGTACACCTGCACCGGCATCATCACCCCCCGCGACAGCTCGAGGTCCGAGGCCATCGGCAGCTCTTTGCCGAACACCTCTGCGGCGGGCTGGTCGTCGGGCTCGACCGTCCACTCGGGCTGGCTGCCGTCCTTGCGGAACCGGGTGCGGGTGCGCCACGCCTCGCCGCCACCGACCAGGACGAGGTCGTTGCGGCCTGCTGCGATGTCGAGCGCCGCCCGGTTCAGCAGCGACTGCGGCTGGTTGCCTCCAACCGTCGAGTACACCGAGGTGCCGGGACGGTCGGGAAGGCTGCAGCCGATGCGGTCGGCCACCAGGGCGCCAGGATTGCGGTAGCGCCACGACAAGATGCTGACGATGCGGATCGAGTCGATCGCGGCGAGCACGTCGCGGCCACCGCTGTCGGCTGCCGCGCGCCGTGCGGCTTCGGCCACCAGGTCGACCGGCTCGAGTGCCGGCTCACCGCGGTCGACCCGCTGGTTGAGCTGTCCGACGCCGATGACCACCGGCAGTCGAGGGTCGAGGTTGGTCGACGAGGGCGCATCCAACATGGCGTCGTTCTCCCACAGGCTTGACCAACCGGTCAACTCTGCGCTTCGAGCGGCGGCCAGCCGACCGCTCGACCGCTGCGGGTGCGAGCGGCGCTGGCTGGCCGTTCGAGTGCCACGGCGCAGGCCCCGACGGCGTGCCCGCACCCGTCGAGAGGCCTGGCATGGTCCGCGTACACTCGGCTGATCGACATCCTCGTGATCTGCACCGGCAACATCTGCCGCTCCCCGATGGCAGAAGGCATCTTGCGTGAACGGCTCGCACAGCGCGGGGTCGATGCCCGCGTGTCTTCGTCGGGCCTGAGCCTCGTCGATCGACCGGCCACCGATCACGCCGCCGAAGTGGTGGCGCGGATGGGCATCGACTTGTCGACCCACCGCAGTCGCGTGATCGACGCCTCGCAACTCGAAGCCGCCGACTTGGTGCTCGGCATGGAGCGTCGCCACGTGCGCGAGGCCTACCTCTTGTCGCCTTCGGTGCTCCCGCGCTCGTTCACCTTGCCGGAGTTCGTCCGACGCGCCGGCGTCGCCGGGCCTTGCCGCGGTGAGCTGTCGCCCTGGCTGGCCCGGCTCAGCCAGGGCCGGCGACCCGTCGACCTGGTGGGCGAGGCTTCGAGCGACGAGGTCGCCGACCCGTTCGGCGCCTCGCTCGCCGTGTACGAACGCACCGCCGAGGAGCTCGACGTGCTGTGCACCGCCGCCGCCGATCTGCTCGCCGGGCGCGAGGTGAGCGTGCCGGTCGCGGTGGGCGCCGGCTCGATGCCGGGTGTCTCCGAGCCGGGCGGCTCCGAGGTCCCACGGCCACCCCGGGCCTCGGCTTGGGCCCGCTGGTGGCGGCGCTGACCATGCGGATCTCGATCGGTTCTGACCACGCCGGGTTCCCGCTCAAGCAGCACTTGATCGAGGTGCTGCGCGACGCGGGGCACGAGGTGTTCGACCACGGCACCAGTTCCACCGAGCCGGTCGACTACCCGGGCTATTGCGCGGCCGCGGCCCGGTCAGTGGCCCGTGGCGAGGCCGACTTCGGCGTCGTCGTCGGCGGCAGTGGTCAAGGCGAGCAGCTCGCGGCCAACTCCGTGGCCGGCGTGCGCGCGGCGCTGTGCAACGACCTCTACACCGCGCGCATGGCCCGTGCCCACAACGACGCGAACGTGCTGTCGATGGGCGCGCGGGTGGTGGGGGAGGGCTTGGCCGACGAGATCCTCGAGCTGTTCCTCACCACGCCGTTCGACGGCGGCCGGCACCTTCGCCGGGTCGACCAGCTGAGCGCCCTCGACGCGGCCGCCGCTGACCCCGCGGCGCAAGATGCGCTCATCGACCAACTCCTCGCCGGCCCCGCCGGCTCGGCCCCATCCGGAGACCAGCAATGACTTGGCCCAGCACCCGCGACACCGCGACGTTCGACATCATCGACGCCGAGGTCGAGCGCCAGAACAGCACCCTCCAACTGATCGCGTCGGAGAACTTCGCGTCGCCGCAGGTGCTAGAAGCCACGGGCACGGTCCTCACCAACAAGTACTCCGAGGGCTACCCCGGCAAGCGGTACTACGGCGGCAACGACGTCATCGACCAAGTCGAGGACCTCGCCCGCGAGCGGGTCACGGCGCTGTTCGGGGCCGAGCACGCCAACGTGCAACCCCACTCGGGCGCCAACGCCAACCTGGCCGTGTACCACGCCTTGTTGGAGCCCGGCGACACCGTGCTCGGCATGCGGCTCGACCAAGGCGGCCACCTCACCCACGGCTCGCCGGTCAACGCGAGCGGCCGCCTCTATCGGTTCGTCTCCTACGGGGTGACGCCGAGCGACGAACGCATCGACTTCGACCAGGTGCGCGACCTCGCCAAGGCCGAGCGCCCCAAGCTCATCGTCGCCGGCGCGACCGCCTATCCGAGGACGATCGACCCCGCCCCGTTCCGCGAGATCGCCGATGACGTAGGCGCGCTGTTCATGTTCGACGCCGCGCACGTGATGGGTCTCATCGCTGGTGGCGTGCACCCGAGTCCGGTGCCGTACGCCGACGTCGTCACCTTCACGACGCACAAGACCCTGCGCGGTCCCCGTGGCGGTTGCATCCTGTCGCGCGAAGCGCACGCCGCCGCCATCGACAAAGCGGTGTTCCCGGGCATGCAAGGTGGCCCGCTCGACCACGTGATCGCGGCCAAGGCGGTGGCGTTCTTCGAGGCGGCGCAGCCGGAGTTCTCGGCGTATGCGCGCCAGATCGTGGCGAACGCCGACGCACTGGCCCGCGCGCTGTCGGCCACCGGCCTCCGGCTGGTCTCCGGGGGCACCGACAACCACCTCATGCTCGTCGACTTGCGCAGCTTCCACGAGGACATGTCCGGCAAGCGGGCCCGCCTGGCGCTCGATCGGGCCGGGATCTCGCTGAACGAGAACACCGTGCCCGACGATCCACGGCCGCCGTACATCACCAGCGGGTTGCGGATCGGCACCCCGGCGGTGACCACGCAAGGAATGACCGAGCCTCACATGGCCCAGATCGCCGACCTGATCCACCGGGTGCTGGTCGCGCGGACCGGCGACGAGGACGTGCTCGACGACGAGCTCGCCGCGGTGCGCGCCGACGTTCGGGCCCTGTGCGCTCAGCACGCGCCGTACCCCGAGTTGTCGAAGTAGGGCACCGCCGATGGTCCGCGCCGGCTCGCCATCCGGTAGCTGATGCCGCCGATCGGCGACTACACCATCGTCTTCGCCGTCGCGTTCGCCGTGACGTGCGGGGTCACGCCGCTCGTGCGGCGTGTGGCCAACGCCCGCGGCTGGGTGACGCCGCCGGGGCCCCGCAAGATCCACACCAGCCCGATCCCCGAGTTGGGCGGCACCGCCATGATGGCGGGATTCATGGTCGCGCTCGCCGCAGCACGCCTCATCCCGTCGTTCCGGCCGATGTTCGAGGGCACGACGCTGCCGCTCGGGATCATCGGTGGCGCCGTGATCATCTGGCTCGTGGGGACCGTCGACGACCTCCATGAGGTGTCGCCGCCGGCCAAGACCGCGGGCACCGTGCTGGCCGGGTCGGTGTTGTACCTGCTCGGCGTCGGCATGGTGTTCTTCAAGGTCCCGTTCGCGGGGATCCTCGTGCTGTCGCCCGACCTCGCACCGCTCGTCACCGTGGTGTGGGTGTTCGTGATGGCGCAGGCGATCAACTTGATCGACGGGCTCGACGGGCTGGCGGCCGGCATCGTGGCCATCGCTTCGGGGGCGTTCTTCTTGTACGGCCACCGGCTCGCGGTGGTCGGGGTGGTGAAGCCCGACAACCCGAGCTCGCTGATCGCGGTGATCACGCTCGGGCTGTGCCTCGGCTTCCTGCCCCACAACTTCCACCCGGCTCGGATCATGATGGGCGACGGCGGCGCGCTGCTGCTCGGGTTGTTGATGGCGGTGTCGACCATGCTCGTCGGCGGCCAGACCGACGACCCCTTCTCCGGTCGCACGTTCTTCTTCTACGCCCCGCTGTTCATCCCGTTGGTCATCCTCGGCGTGCCCATCCTCGACACCGCGTTCGCGATCGTCCGCCGCGCCACCCGAAGATCGGGCATGGCCACCGCGGACAAGGACCACCTGCACCATCGCCTGATCCGGCTCGGGCACGGCCAACGCCGTGCCGTGCTGATCCTGTGGGCGTGGACCGCTCTGCTGTCGGGGTTCGTGCTGTATCCGGCGTACACCGGCAAGGGCAACAACGCGATCGTGCCGATCGGCGTCGCGGCGTTCGGGCTGCTGCTCTACACGTACTTCCACCCCGGTGTCCGCCGGGCGCGAGGCGACCAGACCGGGGGTGAAGAGGAGCCCCGCGAGCGAGGCTGACCGGCGGCTGCGGACGCCTGCGAAACGGCCAGATTTTTGACCTCGCGGATTTGCCCCTGCCGCCGGTTCCGACCATAGTTGTGAGTGCATTCACGAGCACTCCTGTAGGAGCACCCTGTTACGGTCACCGGGCGGTGGCCGGAGCCAAAGGACGATGCACACTCTCGACTTGCGCGACTGGCGCGACCCGTTGATGTCTTCCCGCGATGAGCAGCGGCGTGCGGAGCGGAGCTATCTCCGCTACCTCGGCTCGGGGCTCGAGTTCTTCTCGACCGTCGCGGTGTTGACGTTCCTCGGTGTGTGGGTCGACAGCAAGCTCGGCACCAGCCCCACGTTCACCATCGTGTTGGCGCTCGTTGGCTTCGCGGCCGCCACCTGGATGCTCGTGCGCAGCGTGTTCAGCCCCAGCCAGCTCTGGCACAAGGGAGACGACGACCTGTGACGCCCATCGCCAAACGGGCCTTGTTGCTGTCCGGTGGCTTCGTCGCCATCGTGGTCGCTGCCGCCGCGGCGTTCGTCAAGTTCGACAGCGCCGCCGGCCGGGGGGTGCTCATCGGGGTGGCGCTCGGAGTCGTCAACCTGGTGGCCGGCGTGCTCGTGACCCGCCACTCGTTGCAGACCGGTGGCATCAAGACCACCACCAGCACCATGTTGGGCGGCTTCGCCATCCGGCTCGCCCTGCTGGTCATCTTGTTCTTCGTGTTCCAACACACCGCAGCGGTGAGCGCAGCAGCCTTCGCCCTCGCGTTCGTCGCCTTCTTCTTCGTCTACGTCGCTGCGGAGATCGTCATGGTCGAGCGCCTGAAGGCGGGGCACGCATGATCCTCGGCTCCGAGAACATCACCGACGAGCTGCTCGATTTCCATCTGATCGGGCCGATCACCGCCCATCAGTTCCTGCTGATCTTCGCCGGCGTCTTCATGGTCGGCCTGTTCTGGTGGGCGGCGCGCCGCCTGCCCCACGCCCCGAAGGCCACCGGCCTGCTGGCGCTGCTCGAGTTCGGGCTGGTCTGGGTGCGTGACGAGGTCGTGTACCCGTGGCTGGGGCCCGAGGAAGGCCGGCGCTACCTGCCGCTGTGCTGGACGATGTTCTTCTTCGTCCTGTTCTCGAACCTGTTCGGCCTGATGCCGTTCTCGGTGGTGCCCCACGCCCGGACCGACGTGTTCACCGTGGCCACCGGCAACATCGCGGTCACGGGCGGCCTGGCGATCATCGTGTTCGTGATCGTGCTGATGGCGGGCATGCGCGTGCACGGCATCGGCGGCTACTGGAAGACGCTGGTGCCGGGCGGTGTCCCGGCCCCACTGGTGCCGATCATCTGGTTCCTCGAGTTCGTGGGCCTGCTCACCCGCACGTTCGCTCTCGCCATCCGTCTTTTCGCCAACATGCTCGCCGGTCACGCACTGCTCGGCATCTTGTTCGGCTTCCTGATCGGCATCGAAGTGGTGGCGAGCCCGACCAGTTCGATCCTGCCCACCGCCGGATCGGCCCTGTTCCTGATCTGCGTCATGCTCTTCGAGGTCCTGATCGCCCTGATCCAGGCCTACATCTTCACGATCCTCACGGCGATCTTCATCAGCCTCTCGGTCGCCGAAGCTCACTGATCGACCATTCGAAAAAACCCAAGGAGAACCAGTACCCATGCATGCACTTCTCGCCTCGCTGTACGTCCTGGGGGCCTCGTCGCCCACCTTGTGGGGCCCGATGGGCGCCGGCATCGGCGCCGGGCTCGCGGCGATCGGTGCCGGTATCGGCATCGGTCAGATCGGCAGCGGCGCCAGCCAGTCGATCGCCCGCCAGCCCGAGGCCTCGGGTGACATCCGCGGCATCACCATCATCACCGCGGCGTTCATCGAGGGCGTTGCGCTCTTCGGCATCGTGGTGTGCCTCATCGCAAGCTCCAAGTAATGCTGGCGACCCTCGACAGCATCACCAAGCTGCGGCTTGGCACCCTGCTGTGGACGTGGGGCGTGTTCCTGGTGACCTTGTTCTTGTTGAGCAAGATCGCGTGGCCCATGCTCATCAAGAAGATGGAGGAGCGTGAGGTTCGGATCTCCGAAGGCCTGAAGAAGGCCGAGGAGGCCGAGGCGCACGCCCGCGAGCTCGCCGAGCGCCAAGAGCAGATCCTCGAAGAGGCGCGCCGCGAAGCCCAGCAGTTCCTCGCGGAGAGCCGCGAGTCGGCTGAGCACGCGCGCAACGAGATGCTCGCGGCGACGCAAGACGAGATCGCCGCGCAGCGCGAACGCGCCAAGCGAGAGATCGAGCTCGAGCGCGCCAACGCCATCGAGGAGCTCAAGACGGCCACCGTGGGGCTCACCCTCGACGCGTCGTCCCGCCTCCTGCAGCGTGAGCTGCACGACGACGACCACGAGCGCATGGCGCGCGAGGTCGTCGAGGAGGTGGCCAGCCGGCTGTGAGCGTCGCACACCCCGCCGCCCGCGTGTACGCACGGGCCCTGTTCGACATCGCCGAGGCCCCGACGGGCGGCGGCGTCACCCCCGAGCAGGTCGCCGACGAACTGCACGCCGTGCAGCAAGCCCTCGATGGGCTCGCGCCGGAGCTGCGCGGCTTCTTCGAGATGCCCCAGATCCGCCGCGAGGACAAGCAGCGCGTGGTCAGCCAGGCCTTCGAGGGCAAAGTCTCACGCCCGGTCTTCGGCCTGCTGCACGTGCTGGTCGACAAGCGGCGCGAGGCGCTGCTCGGCGGCATCGTGGCGGAGTTCGACGTGCTCATGGACGAGCGAGGCAACCAGGTGCGTGCCGGTGTGACCTCGGCGAAGCCGCTCAGCCAGGACGTCCTCGACGCCCTGCAGGCGGCACTGGAACAGCGGACACAACGACGAGTCGTGTTGCAGCAGCGACTCGACCCGGCCGTCCTCGGTGGGATCAGGGTCGACGTCGGTGACGAGGTCATCGACGGGACGCTCCGCCGGCGACTCGCGGACATGCGGCGCCTCCTCGCCGCTGCCCAATAAGGAGTAACGGAGATCATGGACATCAGGACCGACGAGATCAGCTCGATCATCCGTCAGCAGATCGAGTCCTTCGACGTCGACCTGCGGGCCGACGAGGTCGGCACCGTGCTGGAGGTCGGCGACGGCATCGCCCGTGTGTACGGCCTCGAGAACGCCATGGCGTCGGAGATGGTCGAGTTCGAGAACGGCTCGATCGGCCTCGCCCTCAACCTCGACGAGGACTCGGTCGGTACCGTGATCCTCGGCGAGTACGTCGACATCCGCGAGGGCCAGACGGTCAAGCGCACCGGCCGGGTGCTGTCGGTGCCGGCGGGCGAGGGCCTCATCGGCCGGGTGGTGAACCCGCTCAGCCAGCCCATCGACGGCAAGGGCCCCATCGAGACCGACAAGCTGATGCCGATGGAGGGCCGGGCGCCCACCATCGCCGACCGTCAGCCGGTGACCGAGCCGCTCATGACCGGCATCAAGGCCATCGACGCCATGATCCCGATCGGCCGTGGCCAGCGTGAGCTGATCATCGGCGACCGTGAGACGGGCAAGTCGTCGATCGCGCTCGACGCCATCATCAACCAGCGCGACACCGGCGTGATCTGCGTGTACGTCGCCATCGGCCTCAAGGCCTCCACCGTGGCCGGCGTGGTCGAGCTGCTCCGTGAGAACGGCGCCCTCGACTACACGATCGTGGTCGCCGCCAACGCGGACGACCCGGCGCCGATGCAGTACATCGCCCCGTACGCCGGCTGCGCGATGGCCGAGTACTTCATGTACGAGAAGAACCGCCACACGCTGTGCGTCTACGACGACCTCTCGAAGCAGGCTGCTGCATACCGCGAGCTGGCGCTGTTGCTGCGCCGCCCGCCGGGCCGCGAGGCCTACCCCGGCGACGTCTTCTACCTCCACAGCCGCCTGCTGGAGCGTGCCGCGAAGCTCAACGACGACCTGGGCGCCGGCTCGATGACGGCGCTGCCGATCATCGAGACGCAGGCCGGCGACGTGTCGGCCTACATCCCCACCAACGTGATCTCGATCACCGACGGGCAGATCTACCTCGAGCCCGACCTGTTCTACGCCGGTGTGCGTCCGGCCGTGAACGTGGGCATCTCGGTGAGCCGGGTGGGCGGCAACGCGCAGACCAAGGCCATGAAGAAGGTGGCCGGCACGCTGCGCCTCGACCTCTCGCAGTACCGCGAGCTCGAAGCGTTCGCCCAGTTCGCCAGCGACCTCGACGCCGGGTCGAAGGCCCAGCTCGCCCGTGGCGAGCGCACGGTCGAGATCCTGAAGCAGACCACAGCGGCCACTTGGCCGATGGAAGAGCAGGTGGCGATCATCTTCGCGGTGGGCCAAGGGCTGCTCGACGACGTGGAAGTCGACGAGGTGAAGCGGTTCGAGCAGGAGCTGATCGACTCGTTGCGCGCCAACTCGGACTCGGCCCTCGGCCCCATCCGCGACACCGGCGCGCTCGACGACGCGACGGCCGAGAAGCTCGCCGAGCAGATCACGTCGTTCAAGCGCAACTTGTGGAAGCCCGCGTCGCCCGCCGAAGCAGCGGCTTCCTGAACGGGGCTCACTGACCGATGCCAGAGCAGCCGAAGGTCATCCGGAAGCGCATCCGGAGCGTCAACTCCATCCAGAAGCTCACGCGCACCATGGAGATGGTGGCGACGGCGAAGCTGCGCGCCGCACAGGACGCGGTGGCGTCGTCGGGCCCCTACCTCGACAACCTTCGCAAGCTCATGGGCGACATCGGTGCCAGCGGCCTCGACGTGTCGGAGTACCCGTACTTCGAGGTGCGTGAAGGCAAGCGCACCTTGTTGTTCGTGGTCACCGCGAACCGCGGCCAGTGCGGCGCGTTCAACGCCAACCTGGTTCGGCTCGCACGCGACACCTACCACGCCAAGGTCGCCGACGGGCACGACGTGCGCCTGTTCGCCGCGGGCAAGAAGGGCGTGAGCGCGCTGCGGTTCGCCGGTTTCGACCCAGAGCGCACGTACGTCGACGAGCTGGTCGACCGGCCCACGTCGAGCGACGCCGAGTTCTTCTTGAACGAGCTCGCCAAACCGTTCCTCGACCACGAGGTCGACGAAGTGCTGGTGGTGTACCCGCACTGGATCAGCGTCGGCAGCCAGCCCCCCACGGTGTTGCGGCTGTTCCCGATCGCCCCGGAACACGCGGGCGACGCCACTGGCCGGGCACCCTTGTTCGAGCCGTCGGCCGAAGCGATCCTGCAGCGGTTGTTGCCGCTGTACGGCCGCCAGCTCATGTTCGCCGTGCTCGCCGAGGCAGTGGCGGCCGAGCAGGTCGCTCGGCGCACGGCCATGAAGCTCGCCAGCGACAACGCCTCCGACATGGTCACGGATCTGACCCTGCAATACAACAAGGCCCGCCAAGCAGTGATCACCAAGGAGATCGCCGAGATCCTTGGTGGCGCGGAAGCTCTCAAGAACTAGACGGACGAGGAACCCACTATGACTGACACGGCTACCAACACGCCGACCGACCAGGCGACCGACGCCCGCTACGGCAAGATCGTGCAGGTGATCGGCCCGGTGCTCGACGTCGAGTTCGCGAGCGAGGCCGACCTGCCCGAGATCTACACGGCCCTCACGGTCGAGGCAGGCGAGGGCGACAACAAGGTGTCGCTCACCGCGGAGGTCGAGCAGCAGATCGGCCGCAACCAGGTGCGTGCGGTCGCCATGTCGAGCACCGACGGTCTCGTGCGTGGCATGAAGGCGCTCAACACGGGCGCGCCGATCACGGTGCCGGTGGGCGAGGAGTGCCTCGGCCGGGTCTTCAACCTGTTCGGCGAGCCGGTCGACTATCGCGGCCCGGTGGAGACCAAGGAGCGCCGCCCGATCCACGCGCCGGCCCCCAAGTTCCAGTCGCTGTCCACCCGCACCGAGATCTTCGAGACCGGCATCAAGGTCGTCGACTTGCTCGCCCCGTACGCCAAGGGCGGCAAGACCGGCTTGTTCGGCGGTGCCGGCGTCGGCAAGACGGTGATCATCCAGGAGCTCATCAACAACGTCGCCCAGCAGCACGGTGGTTACTCCGTGTTCTGCGGTGTGGGTGAGCGCAGCCGTGAGGGCAACGACCTCTGGTTGGAGATGCAGGAGTCGGGTGTCATCGACAAGGCCATCTTGTGCTACGGCCAGATGAACGAACCGCCCGGCGCCCGCCTGCGTGTGGCCCTGTCCGGCCTCACCATGGCGGAGTACCTCCGCGACGAGGGCGGCCGCGACGTGCTGCTGTTCGTCGACAACATCTTCCGGTTCAGCCAGGCCGGTTCCGAGGTGTCGGCCCTGCTCGGCCGCATGCCTTCGGCGGTGGGCTACCAGCCCACGCTGGCCACCGAGATGGGCGCGCTGCAAGAGCGCATCACCTCGACCGACCACGGCTCGGTCACCTCGGTGCAGGCCATCTACGTGCCCGCCGACGACCTCACCGACCCGGCGCCCGCCGCGGCGTTCACCCACCTCGACGCCAAGACGGTGCTGTCCCGCCAGATCGCGGAGCGCGGCATCTACCCGGCGGTCGACCCGCTCGACTCCACCTCGCGGGTGCTGTCGCCGCAGCACGTTGGCGAGGAGCACTACAACGTGGCCCGCGAGGTGCAGCGCATCTTGCAGAAGGCCAAGGACCTGCAGGACATCATCGCCATCTTGGGCATGGACGAGCTGTCCGAGGAAGACCGTGTCCTCGTGCAGCGGGCCCGCAAGATCGAGCGCTTCTTGAGCCAGCCGTTCTTCGTGGCCGAGCAGTTCACCGGCCTCAAGGGTCGCTACGTGAAGCTGGCCGACACGATCCGCTCGTTCAAGGCGCTGCTGTCCGGCGAGTACGACCACTTGCCCGAGCAGGCGTTCTACATGAAGGGCGACATCGACGAAGTCGTCGAGGCCGCCGAACGCCAGGCTGCTGGCCAGGGCTGACCGTGTCGACTGCGGACCTGCTCCCCGAGCACCCCAACGGCTCGATCCACACCGGGAGTGTGGCCGACGAGCTCGCGCGCGGCCAGATCGACCTGCAGGTGTCGCTCGTGTCGCCCGAACGGCCGCTCTACAACGGTCGGGCGCACTGGGTGACCCTCACCGGGGTCGACGGCCAGTTCGGTGTGTGGCCCCGCCACGTCGCCATGGTGGCCGCCCTCGGCAGCGGACCGTTGCGGATCGGCCTGCCCGGCCACCAGGTCGAGCAGTTCGTGGTGCGGGGCGGTTTCGTCTCGATCGCCGACAACGTCGTGACGATCCTGGTCGACGCCGCCCTGCAGCAGGAGGGCGTCGACGTGGCGGCCGCCGAGGCCGACCTCGCCGAGACCAACGCCGAGCTGGCCCACCCGGGCAGCGACCAGGAGTTCGTGCAGCTCCTCGACGACCGGGCCTGGTCCCAGTCGCGCATCAAGCTCGCCCAGTCCTAGCCCCTCCCCGCGCCCCGGCAACCCCGGCAGCCGCCTGCTGCACCCCTCCCCATTCCCGAACCGGGTGAGGTCGTGGTCGCTCGGGCAGCCATGTGCCCCCCGTTCGGTGGGGGCTGGGCGCGTCGATGGGTGCGTGGACGCGACGGAGCGTGGCGCACGTCGGGTGGGCGGTAGCCTCGGGGGCCGATGGGTCGGCGACGGCGCTTGGCGGTGGTGCTCTTCGTACCGGACCCGGTTCGCACGGAAGTCGACGTGCTCCGGCGTGCCTTCGGCGACACCACGCTCGCCCGCATCGCGCCGCATGTCACGTTGGTGCCGCCGGTCAATGTCGACGCCGACGACGTTCCCGCGGCGATCGCGGCCGTCGACGCGGCGGTGCGCGGGGACCAACCGTTCGACGTCACGCTGGGGCCGCCCGAGACCTTTCTTCCGGTCACGCCGGTGCTGTATCTGCACGTTGGTGGCGACGACGCCCGGGCAGAGTTGGGCGGACAACGAGCCCGGGCGTTCGTCGCCCCACTGGCGCGGCCGGTTGGCCGTGACTTCGTGCCCCATGTGACGTTGGGCCGTGCCAAGCATGCCCCGTACCGCATTGACGCCGGCATCACCGCCTTCGGCGAGTACGAGGCGACTTTCGTGGCCGACCGCCTGACGCTCCTCGAGTTGCTGCACCCGCCAGGGGCGCCCGACATCTGGACGCCGATCCACGAAGCGCCGTTCGGCGGGCCGACGGTCGTGGCTCGCGGCCCCCTGCAGGTGGAGCTGTCGGTCACCTCGGTCGTGCCCGACGACGCGATCGATCTCCTCCTGGCTGCCTTCGGCCCGACGGGTGAGGTGCTCGGCGCCGGTGGCGAGGTGGTCGCGACGGTCGAGGTCGAACGCCGACCCCGGCGCGACGCACCCACTGGTCAGCAGGTGGTCACGGCCCGTCGCGATGGCGAGGCGCTGGGTGTGGCACTGGGCCGGATCGACCCGCTCGGTGGCGCGTCGATCATCGACGCGGTGGCAGTCGACGAACCCCATCGACGACAAGGTGTCGCCGCCCATCTCCTGCGCCACTTCCCACCCCATCTCGGCGGGGGTGGGCCGGACCCACGCCCTGCTGTGAGCACTTAGCCACCGTATGGGTGGCCAAGTGCTCACACCTCGGAGGGTGTGGGTGCGTCAGAAGTCGATCGAGGCGTAGCGCTTCAGCTTGTTGAGGCGGTGGCGGGCGCTGACGAAACGGACAGTGCCGGACTTCGAGCGCATCACCAACGACTGGGTGGTCGCGCCGTGCTGGTCGTAGTGGACGCCCTTGATGAGCTCGCCGTCGGTGATGCCCGTGGCGGCGAAGAAGCAGTTGTCGGCCGCGACCAGGTCGTCGGTGGTCAGCACCCGGTTCAGGTCGTAGCCGAGCTCCTCGGCGGCCTGGCGCTCGGCGGCGTCGCGAGGGTACAGCCGGCCTTGGATCGCGCCGCCCATGCACTTGAGCGCGGCCGCGGCGATCACGCCTTCGGGGGTCCCTCCGATGCCGAACAAGATGTCGGCGCCGGACTCGATCCACGCGGTCGAGATCGCACCGGCGACGTCGCCGTCGGGGATCAGCCGGATCCGGGCGCCCGCGGCGCGCACTTCGGCGATGAGGTCGGCGTGGCGCGGACGGTCGAGGATCACGGCAGTCACGTCGGACACGGGCTCGTTCTTGGCCTTGGCCACCGCGAGGAGGTTGTCGGTCGCGCTGGCGGTGATGTCGATCACGTCGGCCGCTTCGGGCCCGACGGCGATCTTCTCCATGTAGACGCACGGCCCCGGGTTGAACATGGTGCCCCGCTCGGCGACGGCGATGACCGCGATGGCGCCGGACCGGCCGAGGGCGGTCAACGTGGTGCCGTCGATCGGGTCGACGGCGATGTCGGTGGCAGGTGGGGTGCCGTCGCCGATCTTCTCGCCGTTGAACAGCATCGGGGCTTCGTCCTTCTCGCCCTCTCCGATCACGACGATGCCGTCCATCGGCACGCTGCTGAGCACGATCCGCATCGCGTCGACTGCCGCGCCGTCGGCGCCTTCTTTGTCGCCGCGCCCCATCCAGCGCGACGCGGCCAGCGCGGCCGCCTCGGTGACGCGGACGAGCTCCATGGCGAGGTTGCGGTCGGGTACCTGCTTCTCGGAGGCCGCGGTCGATGCGTCGGTCATGGCCGTTCACCGTAGTTGGCAGCCGGGGGTCGACCCGGCGCGTGCGGACCGCGCGGCGCCACCTGCGGGGCCGCCCGCGGCGCGGGGTCAGCGTGTCGGGTGGGCCGCCAGGTGGGCCAGCAACTCCTCGTTGAAGCGGTCGGCGGCGAGCTCGGGGATCCAGTGCCCGACGCCCTCGAGGACCACGAACTTGTACGGCCCGGTGATGTGGTTGGCCGTGGCATACGCGGCTTTCGGGCCGAGCGCGGGGTCCTGGTCGGACCAGACGTACAGCGTGGGGATCTCGATCGCGGGGAAGTCGGTGCGCATGAACCGCTTGCCGTCGGGGCTCCGCAGCGATCCCGCCCGGTACCAGTCGAGGCAGCCGCGGATGCCCTCGGGGTTGCCGAGGAGCTCGAGGTACTCGGCGACGCTGTCGTCGGGCAGCCCGGTGAACAGCGCCTTCATGACCTGGTTGTCGTTGGCGATGAACATCTGCTCGACGGTGCCGCGGGGCTGGCCGACGATCTGGCGCATGTAGCCGGAGCGCTCGTGCTGGTCGTCCTCGGGATCGGCGGCCCCGTTGTCGGCGGCCTTGGCGGAGCCTGCTTCGTAGGAGCTGCGGAAGGCCGCGGGGTGCGGGACCGAGGCGATGGCCAGCGTCGTGACGCGGTCGGTGTGGTACGCGCCGAGCGCCCACGCCACTCCGGCGCCGGCGTCGTGGCCGACCACGTCGAACCGGCCGATGCCGAGCGCGTCGGCGACGTCGAGCACGTCCTGGGCGAGCTTGTCCATGGTGAACGCCTCGACGTCGTCGAAGCGCGCCCCCGGCGAGTAGCCCCGCTGGGTGAACGCCACGGCCCGGTACCCAGCCGCGGCCAACGCGGGCAGCTGCAGGTTCCACGTGGCAGATGACTGCGGCACGCCGTGGAGCAAGATCACAGCCCGGCCGTCGGTGGGCCCGGCTCGGCGGGCCTGGAAGGTGAGCCGCCCGACGTTGATGTCGAAGCGCTCGATCGAGGCGGTGTCGGCCATGGTGCTCCTCGGGGTCCGTGCGCTCAGGCCACTACGGCCAAGAGCTCGTCGCGGGTCACTCTGCGGGGCCGGGGCTCGTCGCGGCGGCGTCGCGCGGCCTGTTGACGTGCCGCTTCGCCGATCCGCTGGAAGTCCGCCAGGCGGGTGAGCAACGTGTGCGGCGGATCCAGCAAGTTCATCACCCGCAGCACGACCCGAAGTAGCTCGGGCTCGGCGAAGCCGCTGGTCAAGATGGTGAAGAAGTCGAAGTTGCCGAGACCCGGCTGCTCGGCAGCGGCCGCCGCCTCGCCCGGCTGGGGTGCGGGTTTGGAACGGATGCCCCCGGGGATGTGCGCCCGCATCTGGTCGGTCATTACCGAGAAGTGGTACCAGGGCTCGACCTGGGCGGCGCTGGCGGCTTCGTAGCGGCGAGCCGCGTCCAACAGGTCGTCGGCGTCGCGGACCGAGTCGGCCGCCAGCGTGGCCTGCAGCAGCGCCAGCGACTGGCCCCGTCCGTACGCCGGGTTGGTGCACGTGTGCGCATCCCCCACGGCCAGCACGCCGGTCACTCGGGGATCGCCGGCTTTGTCGGTGAACGTGCGGATCCGGTTGATCAGCCCGGTCATCAGGTGCACCGGGTGGATCGGCTTGCCGCCGAACTCGATCACGTCGGCGATCTCGGGCATGAGCCGCATGGTTGCGTCGAAGCGGTCGGAGTCGTTGAGGTGCGAACGGAGCTCCTTGTCCTCCTTGTCGACGACCGCGGTGATCGAGTACGTGCCTGCGTCGGCGCCGATGACGCCCACTCCGAGCCCGCCGCTGAGCGCGGCGCGGAACCCGAAGTAGTTGGGCTCGTCGTTGCGGTAGAAGCGCGAGAAGTAGACGACGCCTGCGTCGCTGGTGGTCTCGGGGATGTCGATGCCGTGCGCGGCGAGCCAGCTCGGCAAGTCGCTGCGGCGCCCGGTGCTGGCGATCACGAGATCGGCGCCGACCACCGAGGCGTCCTCCATCTGCACACCGGCCACTGCGGGCACACCGTGGGGACCGGGCCGGTCGGCCACGACGAGGCCCGACACGCCGGTGCCGACCCGGAGGTCGACGCCTTGCTCCGCGAGCACGCTCCGGCGCAGCACCCACTCGAACGTGGTGCGACGGCAGCCGAGGATCTGCAGGTCGTCTTCGGACACGACGGCTCGGAGGTCGGGCGACATGTCGAGGCCGGGCAGCGACGAGCCCATGGCGACGGTGTGCACCCCGTTGTCGAGCAGGTCGGCCAGCACGTCGGGGAAGCGGTCGCGCAAGATGGTGCGCGCCAGCCCGAGGAAGGCGTGGGGGTGGCGGACTTGCGGCGCGCCGCGACGCTGCCACTCGAACGCGCCTTCCACGTCGTCGGGCATCGGGGTGTCGTCGCGCTCGATGAGGGTCACCCGGTGGCCCTGCCGGCTGAAGGCGAGGGCGGCGCCGAGGCCGCCGATCCCGGCGCCGATGACGGCGACGTGGAGTGACCGGCCAGGGGCGTGGGTCCCCGAGCTCGTCGTTGGCTCGTTCACGCGCTTGCTCCCCGCTGGGTTGACGATGAGATGAAATCGTTGTTTAGTCTCACTAGAACATCTTGTTGGTCGATGTCAAGCCCTGATCCCGTGACAAGCAAGCAGGACCCACCGGTGGGACGGCTTGTGTCGATCGTCTCAATCTGCGATGTTGGCCACGACGCAACAGGGGAGCGAAGCGATGCTGGACAAGGTCATCCGGGGCGGCACGATCATCGACGGCACTGGCCGTGCGGGGTTCACCGGCGACGTCGGGATCCGCGGCGACCAGATCGTCGCGGTCGGCGACGTCGACGAAGCCGCACACGAGGTCATCGACGCCGACGGCGCCCTGGTCACCCCGGGCTTCTTCGATCTGCACACCCACTACGACGGCCAAGTCACATGGGACGACGCGCTCGAGCCGTCGGCCACCAACGGGATCTCCACCATCGTGTTGGGCAACTGCGGCGTCGGCTTCGCGCCCGTCCGTCCCGCGGACCACGAGTCGCTGATCGACATGATGGAGGGCGTCGAGGACATCCCCGGAAGCGCCCTGTCGGTGGGGATGCCCTGGGGCGAGTGGGAGACGTTCCCCGAGTACCTCGACTTCCTCGACCGCCGGCGCTTCTCGGCCAACGTGGCGTGCCACGTCTCGCACGGCCCGATCCGGTACTACGTGATGGGGGAGCGGGCCTACGACGACCACGACGCCACCCCCGACGAAGTGGCCGAGATGGCCCGCCTGGTGCGCGACGCGTTCGACGCCGGCGCGGCCGGCTTCTCCAGCAACCGCTTCCGGGCCCACATGTCGCGCTCGGGGAAGATCGTGCCGGGCACGTTCGCGCCGCTCGAGGAGCTGGGCGCGCTCGCCCAAGCGGTGGGCGACGCCGGCCACGGCCTGATCCAGACCATCGCCGACGGCACCATCGCGCCGGGCAAGCACGAAGACGGCATGCCCGAGCTCGACATGCTCGCGGGTCTGTCGATCACGGCGGGGCGCCCGCTCACGTTCAGCACGTTCCAAGTCAGCAAGGAATCGATGGTGTTCCGTGCCGTGCTCGACGGCTCGGCTGCCTGGAACGCCAAGGGTGCGCAGCTCCGGCCGCAGATCATCCCCCGGTCGGTCACCGTGATGTGCAACCTCGACACGTACCACCCATTCTGGAATCGGCCCACGTACAAGAAGGTCGCGGAGCTCCCGCTCGAGGCTCGCGTGGCAGAGATGCGCAAGCCCGAAGTGCGCGATCAGATCCTCGGCGAAGGCGACGAGTTCACCGGCGGCCTGGCGGCGCTGGTGTCGGCTGGGCTGGGTGGGGGCCTCGGCCGCATGTTCTCGCTCGCTGCGCCGGTGAACTACGAGCCCGACGGCAGCGAGTCCGTCAAGGCGCAGGCCCAGGCGCTCGGCAAGGACCCGCTCCACCACATGTATGACCTGCTGGTCGACAACGGCGGGCGTACCTTCTTCGCCATGCTCGGGTCGAACTTCGCCGACGGCACGCTCGAGCCGTGCCGAGAGATGCTCGCCGACCCCAACACCGTCAGCGGCCTGTCCGACGCCGGCGCGCACGTGACGATGATCTCCGACTGCTCCACCTCGACCTTCCACCTCACCCACTGGGCGCGCGACCGCACCAAGGGGGCGACCGTGCCGGTCGAGCTGGCCGTGCACAAGCTCACCGGCGCGCCGGCGGAGATGTACGGCTTCACCGACCGCGGTGTGATCGAGGCCGGCAAGAAGGCCGACCTCAACGTGATCGACTTCGAGCGTCTCACCATCGAGGAGCCGTACTTGCGGCGCGACCTCCCGACGGGCGCGGCTCGCATCTTGCAGCCCGGCACCGGTTACCTCGCCACGATCGTCAACGGCGCCACGATCCGGCGCGACGACGCGGACACCGGCGAGCGCACCGGCCACCTGCTCCGGAGCCGCCGGGCGTGAGCCGCCGGGTCGGCACGCTGGGTCGGTCGCGCCAAGCCGCCGCGGCGTCGAGCACGCTCGACGCGGTGCTCGACGCGGCCCAGTTGTGCTTCGCCCGTTACGGCATCGCGCAGACCACGGTCGACGACGTGGTCCGCGTGGCCAAAGTCCCCCGTGCCACCTTGTACCGCCATGCCGGCGGGAAAGAAGCGCTGGTCGAGGCCGTCAGCCTCCGCCAGCTCGACCGCTTCTTGGCGCAGCTCGTCGAGCACGTGGCGGGCTTCGACGAGTTCGAGGACCAGATCGTCGAAGCGGTGCTGTTCACCATCGAGCACTACCGCTCCGACGACCTGCTGAAGCTGGTCCTGGCGGCCGGTCGCCTCCCCGAGGGCCGTCGCCTCCTGAAGGGCATGGAGGACCAGCTGCGCGGGCGCCTCGAACGGGCCAGCAAGCCGTGGCTGGAGGCCGCGCGCCAGGCCGGCAAGCTACGACCCGACGTCGACGTCCGCGACTACGTCGAGTGGACCACCCGCGTGATCGAGTCGCTGGTGCGGCTGCCCCCCGAGTGGCCGCGGGCCCGCGAGCGCGAGTTCCTGGCGCGGATGTTGGTGCCGGCGTTCGTCCCCGACGCCGCTCGCTGATGCCCACGCCGCCGTCGGCCACCGTCGGCCGCCGCCGGCCGGGCTGAGGTCCGGCGGGCCGGGCTCAGGTCCGGTGGGCCGGTCGGGCGCAGGTGGGCCGGGCTCAGGTCGGGCGCAGGTGGGGCTCGAACGCCTGGCGCACGTGGGCGGCGAGGTCGGGTGGCGTCACCAGCAGCGCGGCCAACGTGAGGCGAACCACCAGATCGGCCAACACGCCCGGCGGCGAGACGGTGTCGGCGCCATCGAGCAGCGCGACGATCGCCGGTTGCAGCGCCGCGCGGGTCGCGCCGGCGAACTCGGGCAGCAGCGGCAGCAGCTCACCGGCGAGATCGGGCTCGTCGCGCAGGACCTTCGTGATCAGCGGGTGGTCCGACGCGAAGCCGATGCCGGCGGTGACCACGTCGAGCAGCGCGTCGGGTCCGGTGGCGTCGCCGACCGTGTGCTCGAGCGTGTCGATGAGCAGGTGGGCCTCGCGGGCCAGCAGCAAGCGGACGACGTCGTCGACCGAGCCGATCTGGCGGTAGACGGTGGCCTTCGACACGCCCATCTCGCGGGCGATGTCGGGCACCGATGTGTGGGCGAGGCCGTGACGGGCGAAGCACGCCGTCGCCGCGTTGAGCGCTTCGTCGAGCTTCGGGTCGGGTCGCTCGATGAGCCGATCGAACGAGGCACGCAGCCGCGACAGGGGTGGCACGCCGGTGTGGTTGCGGGCGGTCGCGGCCATTGGCGGTCAATTCTAGGTGGGGTGGGTGAGACGCCGATGTCTTGACATCTCGAGGGATCGGCGCGAACCTGCGAGTCTGTTGAGACGATGCTATTACATCGTCTCAATGGACTCAAGCGACCCGGGCTTCGCTGCTCGACGGTCACGCCACCGCACGAGGAGGATCGCGATGTCGGTGCTCGAGGAAGTTGCCCAGCCGGGCGAACCACCCGTGGGCGCGGCCATGGCCGCCGACCACATCGACGCCGACTTGTCGTGGCCCGCCACGTATGAGCCGGCCGTGCCGCATGAGGCCTTTGACCGCCTGCGGGCCGCGGCGCCGGTGGCCTGGCACACCGAGCGGGTGCCCGAGCTGCTCGCGCAAGCGGGCGGCGCGATGCGCATGCTCGTGGACAGCCCCGGGTTCTGGGCCGTCACCAGCCACGCCGAGGTCACCGAGGTATCGCGTAACCCCGATCGCTTCTCGTCGTGGCTCGGCGGGGTGTTCATGTCGTCGCCCGACCCGAACAGCCTGCTGATGGCCCGCCAGATGATGCTCAACATGGACCCACCGGAGCACTCACGGTTGCGCCGCATCCTCCAGCCGATCTTCACCCCGAAGGCCGTGCAGCGGCTGGTGGAGTCGGTGGAGCGCAACGCACGGGAGATCGTCGACGACATCGCCGCGGACGGCGAATGCGACCTGGTGCCGAACGTGTCGGCCGAGATGCCGCTGCGGGTGCTGGCCGACCTGCTCGGCATGCCCCGCGACGACCGCCACCTGATGTTCGACTGGTCGAACAAGCTGATCGGCATCGAGGACCCCGAGTACGGCGGCAACCTCGGCGAGTCCATGGCTGCGCTGATGGAGATGATGCAGTACGGCAAGGCCATCGCCGACGACCGCCGCGCCGAGCCCCGCGACGACATGGTCTCGATGATCGTGAACGCCGAAGTCGACGGCCAACGCCTCACCGATGTCGAGTTCGGCATGTTCTGGTTGCTGTTGGTCATCGCCGGCAACGAGACCACCCGCAACTCCTTCTCGGGTGCCGTCGTCGCCCTGCACGAGCACGACAAGTGGGGCGAGCTGCGCGACAACCCCGACTTGATGCCCACCGCGGTCGACGAGCTGCTCCGCTACGTGTCGCCGGTCATGCAGTTCCGCCGCACGGCCACGCACGACACCGAGCTCGGCGGCCAGGCCATCCGCGCCGGCGACAAGGTCGTGATCTTCTACGGCGCCGCCAACCGCGACCCTGCCGTGTTCACCGACCCGCACGGCCTCGACCTCGCCCGCGACCCGAACCCGCACGTGGCGTTCGGCATCGGCCCCCACTTCTGCCTCGGGTCGCACCTCGCCCGGCTGCAGCTGCGCTCGCTGCTCGGCGAGCTGCTCCAGCGGCTGCCGGACCTCGAGATCGACGGGTCCGTGGAGCGCATGCGCTCGAACTTCATCTCCGGCATCCGCCACGTCCCCGTCCGCTACACGCCCGCCGCCCCGCCCCCGCCGCCCCGCCCCCGCCGCCCCACCCCCGTTGTGCTGTGAGCATTTGGCCACCTCCTGGGTGGCCAAATGCTCACAGTTCGGGGGGTTGGCGCGCGTCCCCCGGTGGTGCCCGCCCCACCCCGTTGTGCTGTGAGCACTTGGCCACGTCCTGGGTGGCCAAGTGCTCACAGCTCGGAGGGGTTGCTGGCTGCGCGTGCAACGACCCGTCTAACATTGCGATCCGGTTACGGACCCGGGCGCGCGCTCGGGTTGCCCCAGTCCCGGCCGATCTGCCGGTCACGATGGAGCCCACCCCGATGGACACCTCCCGGATCCCGCACTCCCCACGCCGCACGCCCGCGCGCTCGCTCGGCGCGGTCGCCGTCGGGCTCGTGGCGGTCCTGCTCCTCGGCCTCCCCGCCGCTGCCAGCGCCCGCCCCGCGGCCACCGCTGCCGGCACCTCGGCTGCCCACGGGGCCGCGGCGGACCGCCCACAGGTCGGGTCGGCGCGGTCGACGATCGGCGTCGACGACTATCCGTACCGCACGGCGACCAAAGGTGACACCGGCGTCTGGCGCTTCTCGATCCGGTACTGCACCTCGTTCGTGGCGTGGCGGATCAACGACCTGCTCGGCAAGAGCGACTTCGCCAACCACCGCACCGACGAGAGCTACTGGGCGTTCAAGAACTTCATGGCCACACCGGCCGGCGGCACGGTCCAGTTCGGCAATGCGTATGAATGGGCCGCGGCGGCCGAGGCCATGGGTTGGACGGTCGACCAGACGCCGACCGTTGGCTCGATCGCCCAGTGGGGCAAGGGCGACACCGGCGGCGCGAGCAACCACGTGGCGGTGGTCAAGCAAGTGAACGCCGACGGGTCGGTGTGGGTCGAGGACTACAACTGGACCGGCAACGGCACGTACCTCGTGCACCAGGTGCGGGCGCCGCGCTACATCCACGTGCCGGGCATCTCAACCGACGCCGCGCAGCTCGCCGGACCGTCGATCTCGCCGTTCGCGTCGACCGCCGCGTTCATCGACCAGCAGTACGTCGACTTCGCCGGGCGGGGGGCGACGACCGGCGAGCAGTCGCTGTGGACCTCGTACCTGTCGTCCAACAGCCCCGGCGGGTTGCTGGAGTGGATGGTCGACACCAACTCGCAGGTCCTCGACGTGACTGCGCCGGTCGTGCGGCTGTATCGGGCGTTCTTCCTCCGGCCCCCCGACCCGGCCGGCTACCAGTTCTGGAGCCAGCAGCTCGCCAACGGACGTTCGGTTGCGTGGGTGGGCGACGCGTTCGCCGGGTCGCAGGAGTTCAAGATCACGTACGGCAGCCTCGACAACCCGTCGTTCGTCGACCTCGTGTACCACAACGTCCTCGGCCGCACCGCCGACCCCGCGGGCCGCGCCATGTGGATCCAGAAGCTCCAAGAGGGGTGGACGCGTGGCCGGGTGATGGCCGGCTTCTCGGAGTCCACCGAGTTCAAGATGCAGACCGACGACGCCAACAGCATCACCCGGCTGTACCTCGGGATGCTGCGGCGCTCCCCGGATTCCGGCGGCCTGTCGAGCTGGCTGACGTACCTGCACGGCGACCACACGATGGCCGACGTCGCGGACGCGATCCGCCGCAGCGCCGAATACAGCGCCCGCTTCCCCGGCTAGCTGTACCCGGCGGCCCACCGCCGTCGGCTGACGCCACCGGAGCTCGAACCGGTGGCCCACCGCTGTTGGCTGACGCCACCGGAGCTCGAGCCAGCGGGCCTGCGCCGCCGGGCCTCGCCGTCCCGCAGCGGTCGACCTGCCCGCCGGGCGGACCACCGCCGCGTTGGCCCACGTCGGCGGCCCACGCGAACGTCGCCGGGGTTTCCTTTCAGGTTCACCCGGTCGTCTCGGCCTCGCCACCTCGGTTTGCCACCGTTTGCGGCATGCCGATCACACGTCGTCAACTCCTGCACCGCAGCGCGCTCGCCAGCCTGGGCGCCGTGCTCGCCACCCAAGCCGATTCGCTGGTTCGTGCCGCCCCCTCGTTCGCCCGCCCCCTGCACCGACCCACCACCCCGGCGGGATATGGCCCCCTCCTGCCCGATCCCGACGGGCTGCTCGACCTCCCGGCCGGCTTCCAGTACCGCGTGGTCACCAAGGCGGGCGACGCCCTCGGCACTGCCACCGTGCCCGGCCGGCCCGACGGCACCGCGTCGTTCTGGGGGTCGCGCAGCACCACGGTGCTGGTGCAGAACCACGAGATCGGCACCAGCGACCCGAACCCCGTGGTGGCCGACTCTGCGCTGGTGTACGACCCGGGCGCGCACGGCGGCACGACCAACATCACGGTCGATCACCACGGCCACCTCCTGAGTCAGGTCGCGAGCCTCGGCGGCACGTACAGCAACTGCGCGGGTGGCCGGACACCGTGGGGCACGTGGCTCACGTGTGAGGAGACCGAGCAACGGGTCGACGCGTCGAAGGGCATCACCCGCGACCACGGGTACGTGTTCGAGGTGCACCCCACCGATCAGGTGGCCAACCGCGACCCCCAGCCGCTCACGGCGCTCGGCCGCTTCGCCCACGAGGCGGTGGTGGTCGACCCCGTGCAGGGTCACCTGTATCTCACCGAGGACGCGGCCGGCCCCAACGGCCTGTTGTACCGGTTCACCCCGAAGACCCGCCCCAACCGGCTCCACACGCTGCGCGACGGCGGCACGCTCGAAGCCCTGTCGGTGCCGGGCGTGTCGGACCTGTCGGTGTACGCCAAGGTCGGCACCCGCCTGCGGGCCACGTGGAAGGCCGTGCCCGATCCGTCGGCGGCCACCACCTCGGTGCGCAAGCAGTTCGACTACGTAGGCTCGAACGGTGTCGCGGTCCGCGGTCCCGGTGGTGCGGTCACCCGGAGCCGCAAGTTCGAGGGGATGTGGTGGGGCGAGGGCCGGGCATGGATCGTCTGCTCGTTCGCCCGTCTGAGCGACGGCTCGGCCGCCGAGCACGACGGCCAGGTCTGGAGCTACGACCCGTGGAGCAAGTCCCTCGCCCTCGAGGTCCATTTCCCGGTGAACACCGCGCCCCCCAGCGACACACCCGATGGGCCCGACAACATCACCGTGTCGCCCTATGGCGGGCTGATCCTGGCCGAAGACGGCGAGGGCTGGCAGCACTTGTTGACCGTCGACCGTCACGGTGACGCCACCCCGTTCGCGCGCAACCGGATCCAGGCCGGCGACGGCAGCTACAGCGAGTTCACCGGGCCGGTGTTCTCGCCCGACCGCAAGGTCCTGTTCGCGAACGTGCAGGACCAGGGCTACGTCTTCGCCATCACCGGCCCCTGGCGGCGCACGTACTGAGTCGGGTCGCGCCGCGGGCGGCCTACAACGGCTCGCGGCCGCCGGTGTCGCAGCAGGTGGCCGACCGTCCCGCCCGGGGTCGCTTCTCGCGTTCCCGGTCTACGCGTCGGGCCACGCGAGAGGCAGGCGCCCGCCACGAGGAGCTCCAGCTGCTCCGGCGGCGGGCGCGACTGTCGAACGCGCCCACCTCCGAAGCACCGCGCGTTCCTTGAACCGGAGGGCCCGCGAAACCAGCTTGGAGGGTCTCGCCGGATCCGCAGTAAGATGACGTACCCTGCCGATTGGGCCAGCGTCGTCCCGGGCGCGGCAGGAGCCTCGTACTCCGCCCCACGGGAACCCACGCAACCATGGCCGAGCAGTCGACGACGAACACGCCGGGCACGAAGCCGCCCGTGCGGCAGGGCCTTTACGACCCCGCTTTCGAGCACGACGCGTGCGGGGTCGCGTTCGTGGTCGACCTCAAGGGCCGGCGCAGCCACGAGATGGTGCAGCTCGGGGTGTCGGCGCTGTGCAACCTCGAGCACCGTGGCGCGTCCGGCGCCGAACCGGACACCGGTGACGGCGCCGGGATCCTGATCCAGGTCCCCGACGAGTTCTTCCGGGCCGTCGCGGGGTTCGAGCTGCCCGAGGCCGGGGCGTACGCCACCGGCATCGCGTTCCTGCCGGCCGCTGCCGAGGCCGCTGACGCCGCGGTGGAGGGCATCGAAAAGATCGTGGCCGACGAGTCCGGCACAGTGCTCGGCTGGCGCGACCTGCCGGTGAACCCGTCGATCCTCGGCCGCGGCGCCCTTGCCGCGATGCCGAACTTCCGCCAGCTGTTCGTGTCGGTGGCCGGACCCGACGGCCGCCCCTTGCAGGGTCTCGACCTCGAGCGGCGGGCGTTCGTGATCCGCAAGCGCATCGAGCACGAAGTGGGCGTCGACGACGGCTCGCCGGCCGAGGGCGATGCGTCCGGCGTCTACTTCCCGAGCCTGTCGTCGCGCACGTTCGTCTACAAGGGCATGCTCACCACGCCGCAGCTCGACGAGTTCTTCCCCGACCTCGGCGACGAGCGCATGCGATCCGCGCTGGCGCTGGTGCACAGCCGCTTTTCGACCAACACGTTCCCGTCGTGGCCGCTGGCCCACCCGTACCGCCTGGTGGCCCACAACGGCGAGATCAACACGGTCATGGGCAACCGCAACTGGATGCGGGCCCGTGAGGCGATGCTGGCCTCCGACGACTTCGGTGGCGAGCTCAGCCGTGCGTTCCCGATCTGCACGCCCGGCGCGTCGGACTCGGCGTCGTTCGACGAGGTGCTGGAGCTGTTGCACCTCGGGGGCCGCCCGCTGCACCACGCGGTGTTGATGATGATCCCCGAGGCGTGGGAGAACCACCGCCACATGGACGACGCCCGGCGGGCGTTCTACGAGTTCCATGCCTCGCTGATGGAGCCGTGGGACGGCCCGGCGTCGATCGCGTTCACCGACGGCACCGTGATCGGCGCGGTGCTCGACCGCAACGGTCTGCGCCCCAGCCGGTTCTGGGTCACCAGCGACGACCTCGTGGTGATGGCGTCCGAAGTCGGCGTGCTGCCCATCGAGCCCTCGAAGGTGGTGCAGCGCGGTCGCCTTCAGCCCGGCCGCATGTTCCTGGTCGACACGGCCAAGGGCCGCATCGTTGGTGACACCGAGATCAAAGCCGAGCTCGCCGCGGAGCAGCCGTACGAGGAGTGGCTCGACGAGGGGCTCGTGCATCTTGCCGACCTGCCCGAGCGGCCCCACACCCGCTGGCCGCACTCGTCGGTGCTGAACCGCCAGCGCGTGTTCGGCTACACGTCCGAAGAGCTCAAGATCCTGATCGGACCGATGGCGCGCGCCGGCGCCGAGCCGATCGGCTCGATGGGCACCGACACCCCGACCCCGGCGCTGTCGGATCGCCCGCGCATGCTGTACGACTACTTCGCGCAGCTGTTCGCGCAGGTCACGAACCCGCCACTCGACGCGATCCGCGAGGAGCTCGTCACCTCGCTGCGCGCCACTCTCGGTCCCGAAGGCAACTTGCTGGCGCCCACGAACCACTCGTGTCGCCAGCTGGTGCTGCCCTTCCCGATCATCGACAACGACGAGTTCGCCAAGCTGGTGCACGTCAACGACGACGGCCGCCACCCCGAGCTCGCGTCGGTCGTGCTCCCCGCGCTGTACGAGGTGGCCGGTGGCGGCGCCGCGCTGCGCGCCGCGCTCGACGACTTGTGCGAGCAGGCCTCGGATGCCATCGCCGGCGGCGCGCGGCTGCTGATCTTGTCCGACCGCCATTCCGACACCGAACGTGCGCCGATCCCGATGCTGTTGGCCACGTCGGCCGTGCACCACCACCTCGTGCGCGAGAAGTCGCGCACCCAGGCCGACCTCATCGTCGAGGCCGGCGACGCCCGCGAAGTCCACCACATGTGCCTGCTGCTGGGCTACGGCGCCTCGGCCATCAACCCGTACCTGGCGTTCGAGACGGTCGAAGACATGCTCGCCCGCGGCGAGCTGTCGGGCGTGCCGCTCGACGACGCGGTCCGCAACTACATCAAGGCCGCGGGCAAGGGCGTGCTGAAAGTGATGTCCAAGATGGGCATCTCGACGGTCGCGTCGTACACCGGCGCGCAGGTGTTCGAAGCCATTGGCTTGTCGCAGGCGTTGGTCGACCAGTACTTCACCGGCACCACCTCGAAGATCGAAGGCGTCGGGCTCGATGAGCTCGCCGAGGAAGTCGCCCGGCGCCACCGCTTCGCCAACACCGAGCGCACGACCGAGATCGCCCACCGCGAGCTCGACGTCGGCGGCGAGTACCAGTGGCGGCGAGAAGGCGAGCACCACCTCTTCAACCCCACCACGGTGTTCAAGCTCCAGCACGCCACCCGCAGCCAGCGCTACGACATCTTCAAGGAGTACACGAAGGCCGTCGACGACCAGTCCGAGCGGCTGGCCACGCTGCGCGGGTTGTTCCGCTTCCAGCCCGGCGCGCGCCCGCCGGTGCCGATCGACGAGGTCGAGCCGATCAGTGAGATCGTCAAGCGCTTCTCGACCGGCGCCATGAGCTACGGCTCGATCTCCGAGGAAGCGCACTCGACGCTGGCGATCGCCATGAACCACCTCGGCGGCAAGTCGAACACCGGCGAAGGTGGCGAGGACGCCGAGCGGTTGTACGACCCCGAGCGGCGCAGCGCGATCAAGCAGGTCGCGTCGGGCCGCTTCGGCGTCACGTCGGAGTACCTCACCAACAGCGACGACATCCAGATCAAGATGGCCCAAGGTGCCAAGCCGGGCGAAGGTGGCCAGCTGCCGGGGTGGAAGGTGCACCCCTGGATCGCCCGAACCCGGTACACCACGCCGGGGGTCGGCCTCATCAGCCCGCCGCCGCACCACGACATCTATTCGATCGAGGACCTCAAGCAGCTCATCCACGACCTCAAGAACGCCAACCCCCACGCGCGCATCCACGTGAAGCTCGTGTCGGAGGTCGGCGTCGGCACCGTCGCCGCGGGCGTGTCCAAAGCCCACGCCGACGTGGTGTTGATCTCCGGCAACGATGGCGGCACCGGCGCCAGCCCGCTCACGTCGCTCAAGCACGCCGGGGGACCGTGGGAGCTCGGTCTGGCCGAGACCCAGCAGACCCTGCTGCTCAACGACCTGCGTGACCGCATCGTGGTCCAGGTCGACGGCCAGATGAAGACCGGTCGCGACGTCGTGATCGCCGCATTGCTGGGTGCCGAGGAGTTCGGGTTCGCGACCGCGCCGCTGGTGGTGTCGGGCTGCATCATGATGCGCGTCTGCCACCTCAACACCTGCCCGGTCGGCATCGCCACGCAGGACCCGGTGCTGCGGTCGCGCTTCACCGGAAAGCCGGAGTTCGTCGAGACGTTCTTCGAGTACATAGCGGCCGAAGTGCGCGAGCTGCTGGCCGAGCTCGGCTTCCGGTCGATCGCCGACGCGGTCGGTCACGCCGAAGTGCTCGACATCGAGCAGGCCGTCGACCACTGGAAGGCCCACGGTCTCGACCTCACCCCGATCCTGTGGCAGCCCGAGCTCGCCGAAGGGGCGAGCCGCCACCAGACCAAGGCCCAGGACCACGGCCTCGACAAGGCGCTCGACAACGAGCTGATCGCCGCCGCCCGTCCCGCGATCGACGACGGCCAGCCCGTCCAGATCCGGGTGCCCATCCGCAACACCAACCGGACGGTCGGCACCATGTTGGGCCACGAGCTCACCAAGGCCCGTCCCGCCGGTCTGCCCGACGACACGATCGTGATCGACTTCGAGGGCTCGGCAGGTCAGAGCTTCGGTGCGTTCGTCCCGAAGGGCATCACGCTGCGGCTCCACGGTGACGCCAACGACTACCTCGGCAAGGGTTTGTCGGGCGGCCGGCTGGTGGTCACGCCGCACGACGACGTGCCGGCCGACTTCGTCGCCGAGGACAACATCATCGCCGGGAACGTGATCCTGTACGGCGCCACGTCCGGCGAGGCGTTCATCCGTGGCGTGGTCGGCGAGCGGTTCTGCGTGCGCAACTCGGGGGCCACTGCGGTCGTCGAAGGGGTCGGCGACCACGGCTGTGAGTACATGACCGGCGGACGGGTCGTGGTGCTCGGCGCCACCGGTCGCAACTTCGGCGCCGGCATGTCGGGCGGCATCGCGTACGTGTGGGACCACGACGGGCTGTTCGAGTCGCGGGTCAACCGCGAGATGGTCGACCTCGACCCGCTCGACGACCTCGACCGCACCTGGCTCGTGTCCACCGTGTTCCGCCACCAGGAGGCCACCGGCTCCACGGTCGCCGAGCGGCTGCTGGCCGACTGGCCGTACGCCATCGAGCAGTTCGTGAAGGTCATGCCCCGCGACTACAAGCAGGTGCTGGGCGCGATCCGGCGCGCCGAAGAAGCCGGCACCGACATCGACGAGGCCATCATGGCCGCCGCCCAAGGCTGAGGGATTCGAGCGAAATGGGAGACATCCGAGGGTTCCTCAAGCACACCCGTGAGACCCCGACACGACGGCCGGTCCCGGTTCGGCTCAAGGACTGGAAAGAGGTCTACGAGCCGTTTCCCGACGAGGACCTGCAAGTGCAGGCCAGCCGGTGCATGGACTGCGGGATCCCGTTCTGCCATCAGGGCTGCCCGCTCGGGAACCTGATCCCCGAGTGGAACGACCTCGTGTACCGCGGCAACTGGCGCGAGGCCTCCGACCGGCTGCACGCCACCAACAACTTCCCCGAGTTCACCGGCCGGCTCTGCCCGGCGCCGTGCGAGGCGGCGTGCGTGCTCGGCATCAACCAGCCCGCGGTCACGATCGAGCAGATCGAAAAGCAGATCGCGGAGCACGCCTGGGCCAACGGCTTCCTTGAGCCGATGCTGCCCGCGCAGCACACCGGCCGGCGCGTCGCAGTGATCGGGTCGGGCCCCGCGGGCCTCGCGGCAGCCCAGCAGCTCACCCGCGCGGGCCACGACGTCGTGGTGTTCGAGCGTGACGACCGCATCGGTGGCCTGCTGCGCTACGGCATTCCGGAGTTCAAGATGGAAAAGGCGGTCATCGACCGCCGACTCGAGCAGATGGCCGCCGAGGGAACCCAGTTCCGCACGTCGATCGACGTCGGCGACCCTGACGGCGGCGTCACCGGCGAGTCGTTGCTCGCCGACTTCGACGCCGTCGTGCTGGCAGTGGGCGCCACCCAGTGGCGCGACTTGCCGATCCCCGGCCGCGAGGCCACCGGCATCTACCAGGCAATGGAGTACCTGCCGCCGGCCAACCGGGTGCAGCAGGGCGACTTGTTCGAGCACCCGTTCTCGGCTGCCGGTCGCCACGTGGTGATCGTCGGCGGCGGCGACACCGGCGCCGACTGCCTGGGCACCGCGCATCGCCAGGGCGCCGCGTCGATCCACCAGTTCGAGATCATGCCTCGACCGCCCGACGAGCGAGCCGAGTCGACCCCGTGGCCCACCTGGCCGCTGATGTACCGGGTGGCATCGGCGCACGAGGAAGGCGGCGAGCGGGTGTACTCGGTCAACACCGAGTGCTTCTTGGCAGACGACGACGGTCGAGTTCGTGCGCTGGTCGGCCACGAAGTCGAGTTCCGCAACGGCAGGTTCGAGAAAGTCGAAGGGTCGGAGTTCGAGCTGGAGACCGACCTGGTGCTGCTCGCGATGGGTTTCACGGGCCCGGAGCGTTCTGCGCTGCTCGACCAGCTCGGCGTCGAGTTCGACGAGCGCGGCAACATCGCCCGCGACGGCCAATGGGCCACCAACGTCGACAAAGTGTTCGTGGCGGGCGACGCCGGCCGCGGCCAGAGCCTCATCGTGTGGGCGATCGCCGAAGGGCGTGCGTGCGCGTCGGCCGTCGACCGCGCCCTCACCGGCGAGACGTTGCTGCCGGCGCCGGTTGCGCCCACCGACCGGCCCATCGCCTGAAGGCCCGAGCGCGATGAGCGTCGACGGGTTGCTGCTCGCGCACGGCGCGGGCGGCGGTGCGGACCACCACGTGTTCCTCGCGCTCGAAGCCGCGCTCGCGCCGTTGCCGGTGCACCGCATGGAGTTCCCGTACCGGCGCGAAGGCCGCAAGGCCCCCGACCGCGCGCCGAAGCTGATCGCATCGGTGGTGGCCGAAGCCGAGGCGTTCGCGGCACGGATCGGGTCGTCGCCCGAACGGCTGGTGCTGGGCGGCCGCTCGATGGGTGGGCGGATGTGTTCGATGGCGGTGGCCGAGGGCTTGCCGGCCGCCGGGCTCGCGTTGTTGAGCTATCCGTTGCATCCGCCGGGCAAGGCCGACCGCATGCGGGTCGACCACTTTGCCGACCTGCACGTGCCGTGCCTGTTCGTCGCCGGCGACCGCGACCCGTTCGGGAGCCCCGACGAGATCGACGACCACGTCGCCGCGATCGTGGGCCCCGTCACGACGGTCTGGTTGGCCGGCCAGCGCCACGACCCGAAGGCCGTGACCGACCCGGTCGTGGTCGACGCGGTCAGCGCCTGGTTGGCGACGATCGCCTGACGGCGGTTCGAGCGGCGACGGCGGCTGCGCTCTTCGTCAGCCGACCAGGTCCTTGATCTTCGAGTCGGCCGACTCGGCCAGCGCAGTGGCATCCGACTCGTCGGGCGGGGTGCCCTGCACCCCCGCGCGGGGCGCGCTCACCGAGTAGGCCTCGATGGTGGAGGTGACCGGGCCTCGCTGCACGGCGACGAAGTAGCCCTCCGACGTGAAGTCGACACCTTGCGACGTGCCCGAGAAGGTGATCCGGATCAGCGCCGAGTGCTCGCCGATGCCGGGGTCCGACAGGACCTCGAGCGTGCCGGACTTCAGGCTGCCACTGCTCTCGAGCTGGACCTTCGAGCCGCACTGGTCCTTCAGCGTGTGCAGCACGTCGGTGAAGTGCGACGAGGCGTCGCTGCGAGCCGCCACTTCCTGGCTGACGAACTCGGTGTCGTCGTGCTTGAAGTCGACGGTCACCTTGTGCTTGGTGGCCTTCTGTTGCAGCTTCTGGAACGCGGCGTCGCAGGTCGCACCCTTGGCGTGGACGTCGGTGTTGCTGTTGTCGCTGCTGTCGCTCGACGTGTCCTTGGTGAACCCGCTCGGCAGGTCGTCTTCGCTGAGCAGCGCGGACTTCAGGTCGGCTTCACTCGGGAGCGACCCGCTGGACCCGGTGTCGGTGGCGCCGGTGTCGGTCGAGGAGGTGTCGGTCGTGGCGCTCGTCGTGCTGGTCCTGAGACCCCCGCTCCCGCCGCTCGAACAAGCGGCCGCGAGCACGGCAACGATGAGCAGGGACAACGCGATGGAGCAGATGCGTGACGGGCGTGACATGTCGCTCTCCGTGGTTGTGGGTCGGGTGAGCATAGGCCGCCACCTCGACGTCACATGCCGGACTCGGCCACGCGGTCTTCGGGATTGAGATCCTCGAGGTGGCGGCCGGACGTCTCCGGATAGGCCACGGCCACGAGCACGGCCACCAGCAGCGGCCCGACCAGCAGCACCGACATGGCCGGGCCGAACCGGTCGAACGTGTCGGTCAGCCAGCCCGCCACCAAGAGCCCGGCGCTCGAGCCCGCGACGGTCACGACCTGCAAGAGCCCGTTGACCCGGCCGCGCAACAGCGTGGGGAACAACTCGGGCCCGTACACGCCGAACGCCGGCACTGCCACGGCGGCGACGACCGAGCCGACCATCGAGATCCCCCACATCGGCCAGCCGTGGGCGAACAGCACCGCGACGGCCAGCAGCGACCCGCCGAGCATGCCGGTGGCAGCGACGATGCGCCGCCCTCGCACGTCGGCCAGCCATCCACCGACGAGGATCCCGATGCCGCCCGGGGTCGACGTGAGGATCGTGTACAGCGAGATCTTGGCGGCCGAGAAGTGGCGTTCGTGGCGCAGGAAGTTGTTCTGGAGCTGGAACATCGGGGCGACGAACAGCGCGATGCCGAACGAGCCGATCGCCAGCAGCCAGAACCGCCGGCGATGCGCTTGGCTGGCGCTGATGCGCCGCCTCGGGTCACGCCGCGCCGCCGGCCTGCGTGTGTCTGCGCTGCCCGCGCCGTCGCCGGAGGGCGCGTCGCCGGTGCGCTCGGCTGGGTCCCCACGCTCGGCGCGGGCCGATCGCTCCGCAGCGTGGTGGGCGAGGAAGCGATGCGTCTCGGGCAAGTGGCGTCCGGCCCACGCCACGAACGGGATGCCGAGCAACGGCACGACGTAGATCGCCCGCCACCAAGCCGTGCCGAGGTCGGCCAGCGGGAGCACCCAGATGCACATGCCGGCGCCGAGCGCGGTGGCCATCGCCAACAGCCCGATCGCCCAGGCACGCGCGCCGGCCGGCACTTCTTCGGCGATGTACACGCCGATCAACAAGCTGCCGCCGGTGGCGAACCCCTGTGCCACGGCTTGGCTCGCGCCGAGCGTCCACAACCCTGGCGCCACCGCGCCGAGCGCGGCCGTGAGGCAGGCGACGTACAGCGACACCAGCAACAGGCGGCGGCGCCCTCGCTGGTCGGCCGCGGCGGTCACCACGAAGGCGATGAGCACGCCCACCCGCACCAGCGCGAGCGCCGCGCCCTGGTCGCCGGTGCTGCGGTGGAACTCGCTGGCGGCGTACGTGACGGTCTGCGTGATCGCAGTGCTGACGTAGCCGGTGACGAGCGACAGGGCGCACACCAACGCCAGCACGTGCGAGGCGCGGGCGTCGAACTGGTCGGGTGGCGCCCAGAACGGCACCACCCGGTCGGCGGAGCCGCTGGCGTCGCTCGGCCGTGCCGCCGCCCGGTGCTTGTGCTCGCGGCGCAACAACGAGTTGATGGGCAACACGAACAGCGGGCCCCACACCGGGATCGCCAAGTGGTAGCGGATGGTCTCGGTGACCCGGAACCGCGCCGGGCCGACACCGGCGACGTGCAGTCGCCGGTGCCAAGTGCGGAACGGGCCCCGGTCGAGCGTGAACTCGTCGCCGTCGAGCGCACGTTCCACGATGAGGCCGTCGCGGCTGCGGCGGAGCTCGGCAAGGCCCTCAGGGCCCACCTCGGAGGTGCAGGTGAGGGTCGGCATCGGTTCGTCGGCCCCAAGGCGAGGCCCGCACCATAATGACGGGTGTGGGGACCTCACGTGCGGAAGCCGACGGGCGGCTCCTCGTCCACCCGTCGGGTCCGCTGTCGGGCACCGTCACGATCGGCGGCGCCAAGAACTCCGTTCTGAAGCTCATGGCCGCCTCGGTGCTGGCCGAGGGCACGTTCGTGTTGCACGAGGTACCCGAGATCGTCGACGTGGCGCTCATGGCCGAGCTGCTCGAGTCGATGGGTGCCGCGGTGAGTCGCAGCGGTTCTGACCTCACGATCGACCAACCAGCGCAGCTCGACCCGGTGGCGCCTTACGAGCTGGTCGAACGCATGCGGGCCTCGATCGTGGTGCTCGGGCCGCTCCTGGCCCGCTTCGGGCGGGCTCGGGTCGCGCTGCCCGGCGGCGACGACTTCGGGTCACGGCCGATCGATTTCCACCTCCGCTCGTTGGAGGAGCTCGGCGCCACCTTCACGCAGTCCCACGGCTACATCGAGGGGCGGGCGGAGCAGCTGTTCGGCAGGCGCCTGCTGCTCGAGTACCCGAGTGTGGGGGCCACCGAGAACGCCTTGATGGCCGCCGTCATGGCCAAAGGCGCGACCGTCATCGACAACGCCGCCCGCGAGCCCGAGATCGCCGACCTCGCCGCTTTCTTGAACCGCATGGGCGCCCGGGTGTTGGGCGCCGGGTCGTCGACCATCCGCGTCGAGGGGGTGGAGCGGCTGAGCCCGGTCGAGCACACGGTGATCCCCGACCGGATCGAAGCGGCCACGTTCCTCGCTGCGCTCGGGGTGGCAGGCGGCGAGATCACCATCGAACGGGCGCGGGCCGACCACATGGACATGCTGATCGCCAAGCTCGCCGAGATGGGCATGAGGATCTCCCACGACGCGGGTGGGCTGTGGGCGATGGCACCCGAGCGCCTCCGGGCCGTCGACGTGTCCACGCTGCCGTATCCCGGCGTGGCCACCGACTACAAGCCGTTGCTGGTGGCCATGTTGAGCGTGAGCGACGGGGTCGGGATCGTCACCGAGAACATCTTCTCGGGTCGCTTCCGCTACATCGACGAGCTGGTGCGCATGGGCGCCGACATCCGCACCGAAGGGCACCACGCAGTGGTTCGCGGCAAGCCCCAGCTGTCCGGCGCGCCGGTGCGGGCGCCCGACATCCGTGCCGGCGCCGCGCTGGTCGTGGCCGCCCTGCGGGCCGAAGGCGACACGGTGGTGGCCGGCGCGGGTCACTTGGACCGCGGTTACGAGCGGTTCGTCGACAAGCTCCGTGGCATCGGGGTCGGCATCGAGCGGATCTGAGGCTTGCGGCCGACGCGGCGCCAGCCCACCAGCCACCTGTTCCGTCGGTGGACACCAGTGGACGCCAGGGGCGCCACCGGGTGTCAGTGCTCGTCGGTCGGTGGCGTCGACGGGGTCGCTGGGGCCGACGGCGACGAAGCGGGGCTCGAGGAGGCCGCGGGGGTGTCCGGGGCGCTCGGCTGGCCGGTCGGGCGGTTGGCGCGGTCGGCGCGCCGGTTGGCCGAGTGGAGCACCCACGCGAACAAGGCGAGCGGGATGGCCACGAGCAACACTTCGTCCCACTGGCCCTGGTGGGCCAAAACGGTCATCGCGGCGTCGACAGCCATGCCTTCAGGGTCCCAGAAGCGCGATGCACGACGCAACGCAGCCGGCGGCCAGCACGGCGGCCACCAGCGGCTGGCGGCGGCGGGCGGTGACCGGACCCAAGTCGGCCACCATGCGGTCGTGCGCCACGACGGCTGACGCCACGAAACCGATCAGGATCAGCGCGAGCTGCGTGGTGGAGCGCCCGGTGGGGCTGAACGGTCTCGGATAGAAGGTCCAGTCGTACGTGCCGAACAGGTTCCAGCCCTTCGAGAACGGGTCGGACGCCAAGATGATCACGTTCTGCACCTGCACCACGAACTGCTCCAACAACCGCACGGTCACCAATGTGACGGCGACCGGCAGCGCCGCCCACGCCAAGCGGAACGCTGGCGCGTCGTCGACTCCTCGGCGCGACCAGCTCGCTGCGGGGCTGCCGTCGGGCGGGCTCTGGTAGACGGCGTTGGACACCGCGGCCCAGATGGCGGCGATCAGACCGACGAACCAGGCCAACCCACCGAGGTGGGCGATGTCGCGCACCCGCAGGCTCTGGTTGATGGCGTGCTGGCCCCACCACCGTGAGATCTGCACCCGGCTGAACACGGCCGTGCCCGCGAGGACTGCGGCGACACCGAGCACGACCGGCGCCGGCACACCGCCGCCGCCGTCGTCGAGGGGACGGCGGACGCCGAAGCGTCCGGCCGGATCGCGCCCGAACGGGCTGAGCGAGCCAATGGCCCGCGAGGTGGCGAGCAGCGGTTCGTGGTCGCGCAGCCAGTCGGCGCCCCACGCCACCCCGCCTGCGGTGAACAGCACGCCGTGGGCGAGCAGCCACCAGCCGATCTGGCGTGGCCCGTTGCCGCCGTCGGTGGCGAGAAACAGCGCGGGGAGGCTCCACAGCGCCAACGGGGCGAGCCACGGGAGATGCGGTCCCCGGCGTGCGTCAGCGGCGTCGCTGCCGGCCCGGTCGTGGCCGGTGCCGGGCTCGTGGCCACGACGGGCGCGCACGAGGTCGGCGAAGCGCGCAGCACCCAGCCACGGGCACCACCAGGTCGCGGCTTCGCCGATGAAGACGCTGGCCATCGTCACGCCCAGCCAGAACACGAAGAACACGGCCCACGGCGTGAGGTTGGCGCCGGCTGCCGGATCGCCGGTGAGGCCGACCACCACCAGGGTCACATCGATCACCAGGCCGATCAGCCCGGCCACCGCCGCGCCCGCGCGCGCCGGCATCGACCCGGGTGAGGGGAGCAGGCCGCGGGTCCGCGTGGCCAGCCTCGGCGCCACCCACGCGACGCGCAACGCCAGCGTGGTCAGCGCCACCACTGCCAGGCCCAAGTAGGCCAACGCCCCGCGCGACAGGGGCAGGCCGAGTCCGTTGGCGTGTGCGAAAACCGAGGCAGGAGGCACGAGACATCGTACGTGGAGGCGGCCGCCGGGCCACGTCGTGGGTTGTCCGCAGCGTCGTGCCCGAGCACAATCGGGCGCCATGGGCCCTCTCGGAGAGACCGCCGCCGTTCTCGCGCCCGTGTCGGCGCCGACGGCGGGCGTGGGCGGCTGACCGGTGGCCAGACCCGACGCGAGTACCCGGTTGGCTGCCGCACGGGACGGCGACCGACGCGCGCTCGCGCAGCTCCTCACGATGGTGGAGCGCGGCGGTGACCATGCCCGCGCGGCGGCGCTCGCCGCGCAAGAGCATCGGGGGGAGGGTTACACCGTCGGCCTCACGGGCGCCCCGGGATCCGGCAAGTCCACCCTTGCGAGCGCGCTGGTCCACGTGCTGCGCCGCGACGACCGGCGGGTCGCCGTGCTGGCCATCGACCCGAGCTCACCGTTCAGCGGTGGCGCGCTGCTCGGCGACCGCATCCGCATGGGTGACCACGACCTCGACCCGGGTGTCTTCATCCGCTCCATGGCCACCCGCGGCCACCTCGGCGGGCTGGCGCTGGCCGTGCCCGAGGCAGTCCGCCTGTTGACCGCGGCGGGTTTCGAGTTGGTGCTGCTCGAGACGGTGGGGGTCGGGCAGGTCGAGGTCGAGGTGGCCGGCACCGCCGACACCACCGTGGTGGTCCTGAACCCGGGCTGGGGTGACCGCGTGCAGGCCAACAAGGCCGGCCTGATGGAGATCGCCGACGTGTTCGTGGTGAACAAGGCCGACCGCGACGGCGCGACGAAGACCCGACGCGACCTGGCCGGCCTGTTGAAGTTGCGTGACGACACCGACGGCTGGCGCCCGCCGGTGCTGGCAACGGTCGGCACCACTGGCGAAGGGGTCGAGGAGCTCTGCGTGGCGCTCGCCGCGCACCGCACGTTCCTCGAGGCGTCCGGCCAGCTCGCGGCCCGCCGCCGGCGCCGAGGGCGCGACGAGCTCCGTTCGGTGCTGGTCGAGCGGTTGCGGTCCCGTGCCGAGGCGGTGCTGGGCGCCGAGGGGGTGGCGGCGGTGGAGGCCGCGCTCGACGCAGGTGAGATCGACCCCTACACCGCCGCCGATCGGCTGCTCGATGGCGGCTGAGATCGTGATGGGCGGGTGGTCGCCGCGCCAGCCGGGCCGTCGAGTGGGTGATGGCGCGTGATGGGAGCTGCCGGTCGCTGTGCCGGCCGGGCCGTCGGTGAGATGGTGATGGGAGCTGCCGGTCGCGGCGCGGACCGGGTCGTCGGTGAGATGGTGATGGGAGCTGCCGGTCGCGGCGCGGGCCGGGCCGTCGAGTGGGAAAGGGGAGCTGATCGTGGGTGACGAGGTGCGTGAGGCCGAGCTGCACCCCTGGAACCAGGGGTTCGTCTGGGAGCGCCGGCGCGGGCCGTCCCGGTACCTCAGCGAGGCGCAGACGGCCCAGTTCGACGACCTCGGCTACGTGGTGGTCCCCGACCTGTTCGACGCGGCCACGGTCGAGTCGGTGCGGGCGGAGACCGACCGGTTCGAGGCCGAGGTCGACGCCGGCTTGCAAGGTGTGGAGGGCGGTCGCATTGCCATTGCCGAGACCGGTGCGATCACGTTCTCGACCCACCTGGTCACCCGCTCGGCCGAGCTCGCCGCCTTCAGCCGCCACCCTCGGCTGGTCGACCTCGGGGCCGACCTGATCGGGCCCGACGTGCGCCTCTACTGGGACCAGGCCGTGTACAAGAAGCCCGAGAAGCCCCGCCGCTTCCCGTGGCATCAGGACAACGGCTACGCGTACGTCGAGCCGCAGCAGTACCTCACGGTGTGGGTCGCGCTCACCGACGCCACCGTCGACAACGGTTGCCCGTGGGTCGTGCCGGGCGCGCACCTGCGGGGCACGTTGCGCCATGAGTACGTCGACCCGTTGGGCTACGAGTGCCTGCGCGACCCCGCCGGCGCGGTGCCGGCCGAGGTGCCCGCGGGTGGTGCGGTGGTGTTCTCGTCGCTCACGCCGCACCTCACCGGTCCCAACACCACCGACCAGGTCCGCAAGGCGTACATCCTGCAGTACTCGCCGAGCGACGCCACGGTGCTGCGAGGCGACCCCCAGGCCGGTCCGGCCACCGGCCGCGTCCCGGCCGACGACCCCGACCGCCAGTACGAAGTCCTGCGTGCCGGCTCTCCTGTCCCCCCGGCCTGACCCCAACAACCCCGTTCTGGGCTGCTTTCTACGCGTTGGGGCGCGTAATTTTCAGCCCAGAACGGAAGTGGGGGTGGGGGTCAGCGGCCGGTGAAGGTCGCCTTGCCGGGGCCGTGCTCGAGGAACGACGCCACGCCGATGCGGGCGTCGTCGGTGGCGAACACCTCGGCGAACAGCTGCTGCTCGAGGTCGAGGCCGCCGTTGAGCGTGATGTCGAGCCCACGGTCGATCGCCCGCTTGGCGAGGGATTGGGCGGCCACCGCGCCGCGGGCCAGCTCGGCGGCCTTGTCGATCGCACGGTCGAGGAGCTGATCGGGGTCGACCACTTCGTCGACGAGTCCCATGGCCAGTGCTTCGTCGGCGCCGACTTGGCGGCCGCTGAACACGAGGTCCTTGGCGCGCGCCGGGCCCACGAGGCGGGCGAGGCGCTGCGTGCCGCCGCCGCCCGGGATGATGCCGAGAAGGATCTCGGGCTGGCCGAACTTGGCTTTGGTGGACGCCAACCGGAAGTCGCACGCCAGCGCCAGCTCGCACCCGCCGCCGAGCGCGAACGTCGACACTGCGGCGATGGTGGCGCGGGGGATGTCGGCCACCGCGTTGAGCGCCTCGAGGAACAAGCCGCCGATCGTGCGTGCCTCGGTGGGCCCACCGAACTCGCTGATGTCGGCGCCGGCCGCGAACACCCGCTCGCCACCCCACACCACCACCGCGCCGGTCGGGTCGTCGGTGAGCGACCGGGCGACGTCGCGCAGCTGGCGCAACACCTCGCTCGACAGCGCGTTGACCTTGCCGTTCTGCAGCCGCACGACCGCGACCCCATCATCTCGCCGCTCCAGCGCGACAAGGTTTTCGTCCGAGGCCGTGTCCGTGCTCATGAGGCCGACGCTACCGGTGCCGCGCCCGGCTGGGGGACCCCTGAGCCCATGCCACCTTGCCGAGCTCGAGGGGGGTGGTGAGGTCGGGGTGTGAGGGGACGACGCGGACGGTGAAGCCGTAACGGCCGGCCCGTTCGCAGGGAACCGCGCCGGTGTAGCGGGCGTGGCCGTCGTCGATGGCCGACGCGGGGGTCATGGGGGTGACCACCGGCGCTTCGATCTCGTCGGTCTGGCCCACGGGGCCGTGCACGAGCTGCACTTCGACGTCGTCGGCTGACAGGGAGCCGATGCTGACGTGCGCAGCGACGGAGCGCTCGCCGCCGAGGTCGACCACGTCGGTGTCGGTCAGCACTTCGTCGACGTGGACGCCGTGCCAGTTGTCGAGCACATGCACCTTCCACGCAGCCAGGTCCTTGGCGCGGGCGGCGTGGTCGGCGCCGAGCCGGGCGGTGGTCGCGGCGTTGGGCTCGTAGAGCTGCTCCACGTAGTCGCGCACCATGCGCGACGCCGACACGCGCGGGCCGAGCGTGGCGAGGTTGTGCTTGACCTTGGCGACCCAGCGGCGGGCCACGTGGCCGCCCCACCGGTCGTAGAACAGCGGCACGATCTGGTGCTCGAGCAGCTCGAACACGCTGTTGGCCTCGACTTCGTCGCGGCGTTGCAGGTCGTCGAGCCGCTCGGCCGACGTGATGGCCCAGCCGTTCTCGCCGTCGAACCACTCGTCCCACCAACCGTCGAGGATCGAGCAGTTGAGCGCCCCGTTCAGGGCAGCCTTCATGCCGGACGTGCCGCACGCTTCTTGTGGGCGGCGCGGCGTGTTCAGCCACACGTCGGCGCCTTGGTAGAGCATCCGTGCCACCGCGATGTCGTAGTCGTCGACGAACACGAACCGGTGGCGCACGTCGGGTTGCGAGGCGAACGCGACGATCTGGCGGATCATCTCCTTGCCCTGGTCGTCGGCGGGGTGGGCCTTGCCGGCGAACACGAACTGCACGGGCCGGTCGGTCGACAGCAGCAGCGCCCGCAAGCGGTCGGGCTGCGACAGCAACAAGTTGGCCCGCTTGTAAGTGGCGAAGCGGCGGGCGAACCCGACGGTGAGCACGTTCGGGTCGAGGACCTGGTCGTACACCGACGCATCGGACGGCGACATCCCGCGGGCGATCGCTGCATCGCGCAGGCGGCCGCGCACGAACCCGACCATGCGCTCGCGGCCTTGTTCGAGCACCCGCCAGACTTCGTCGTCGCCGCTGTCGCGCACCCGGGCCCACTCGTCCTCGGTGGCGTCTTGCCATTCGGGCAGGACGTGGCGGGCGAGCAGGTCGGACATCTCCGACGACACCCACGTGGGGGCGTGCACCCCGTTGGTGACCGAACCGATCGGCACTTCCTCGAGCGGCACATCGGGCCACAGCGCCGCGAACAGCGCTCGGCTGACGTCGCCGTGCAGGCCGGACACGGCGTTGGAGCGGCCGGCCAGCCGGAAGCCCATCACGGCCATGTTGAACGGCTCGGGTGCGTCGGGGTCGCGCCCGGCGTCGGCCTCGGGCGGGCGGTTGTGCACGCCAGGCTCCTGCCCGATGGCCATGAGGTCGTCGAACGGCACGCCCACTTCGTCGCACCAGCCGGTGAAATAGCGCTCCATCAGCTCGCGGGGGAAGCGGTCGATGCCGGCGGGGACGGGTGTGTGGGTGGTGAACAGGTTGCCGGCGCGCACAGCCTCGATGGCTTCGGCGAGGTTCAGGCCGTCGCCCACCATGAGCTGGCGGATGCGTTCGAGCCCGAGGAACCCGGCGTGACCTTCGTTGGTGTGGAAGACGTCGGCGGTGATGCCCAGCGCGTCGAGCGCGCGCACGCCGCCCACGCCGAGCAGCAGCTCTTGGCGCAGCCGGTGTTCGGTGTCGCCGCCGTAGAGACGGTTGGTGACCTCGCGGAGGTCGTCGGGGTTGTCGTCGATGTCGGTGTCGAGCAGGTACAGCTCGGTGCGGCCGACGTCGGCTCGCCACACCCGCGCCACGAGCGGCCGGCCGGCGAGGTCGAGCTCGACCTGCACGCCGTCGCAAGGGTGGATCGCCATCGCGTAGGGGTCGAGGTCGGGGTACGCCTCCTGCTGCCAGCCGTCGGGGTTGAGCGCCTGGCGGAAGTAGCCGTGCCGGTAGAACAGCCCGATCCCGGTGAGCGGCACGCCGAGGTCGCTGGCCGCCTTCAAGTGGTCGCCGGCGAGCACGCCGAGCCCGCCGGAGTACTGGGGGAGCGCTTCGGCGATGCCGAACTCGGGCGAGAAGTACGCCACGCGACGCAGCGGTGAGCGGACCACGGCGGGCACTGCGGCCACCGGCTCGCCGTTGCCGTTGCCGTTGCCGTTGCCGTTGCCCGCGGTGTCGGGCGTGGGGTCGGCGGCGGCGCCGCGGGTGTGGAACCAGCGCGGGCCACCCAGGTAGCGGTGCAGCTCGTCGTGCACTTCGCCGAGGTAGCGCAGGAAGCCGGGGTCGGCGGCGAGCTGGTCGAGCCGTTCGCGGCGGACCTCGGCGAGCAGCCGCACCGGGTCGTGGACGGTGATGTCCCACACGTCGGGGTCGACCCAGCGGAACAGGTCGCGGGTGGCCGGGTCCCACGACCAGCGGAGGTTCATGGCGAGCTCTTCGAGGGCGGCCAGCTCGTCGGGCAGCCGTGGCCGGACGGTGAAGCTGCGGAGGGCGCGCATTGCCGCGACGGTAGCGACTCCCACACGGGTGCGATGCCGGTCGGGCCTCGCCGGTGGCGCGCCGGGGCGCTCGACGTGCGTCGCCGGTCGGCGCGCGGGGCGGCGGGCGCGTGCAAGGGTGGAGGGGTGCTCGGCCGACTGGTGATCGACAGGGTTCGACCCCGTGCGCTCGACGGTGACCACCCGGCCAAGGCGACGGTGGGCGAGGTCGTCCCGGTCCGGGCATGGATCCACCGCGACGGTCACGACCAGCTCGCGGCCCGGGTGCTGTGGCACCGGGTCGACGGGCCGTGGCATGCCGCGCCGCTGCGCGAGCTCGGCAACGACGAGTGGGCGGGCGAGCTCGTGGCCGATGACCTGGGTTTGCACGAGCTGGTCATCGAGGCGTGGGCCGACCATCTCGGCACGTGGGCGCGCGAGCTGGTGGTGCGCGCCGGGGCGGGCGACGATTTGGCGCCGGAGTTCGTCGACGGCGCCCGTCGCTGCCGCCGGTTGCTGCCGGTGGCCGGTCCCGGACCTGCGGCCGACCTGCTGCGCGACGCCGCCACCGCGTTGGAGCGCACGGAGTGCGCCGACCGAGTCCGGGTCGACGTGGGCACCGAGCCGGCGCTGGTCGCGCTGGGCGCCTCCCTGCCCGACCCGCACGACCGCGCAGTGTCGGCGCCGGTTGAGCTGTGGGTCGACCGGCCCCGCGCCCGCTTCAGCGCTTGGTACGAGCTGTTCCCGCGCTCCGAAGGTGGGCTGGTCGGCACCACCGGACGGCTCGACGACGTCGCGGCGATGGGCTTCGACGTCGTGTACCTGCCGCCCGTGCACCCGATCGGCACCACGGCCCGCAAGGGCGCCAACAACACCTTGACGGCTGCGCCCGACGACCCGGGCAGCCCGTGGGCGATCGGGAGCCCACTCGGCGGTCACACCGCCCTCGACCCCGACCTCGGCACGATCGACGACTTCGCCGCGTTGGTGGCCCGCGCCCACGACCTCGGCATGGAGGTGGCGCTCGACTACGCACTGCAGTGCTCGCCCGACCACCCATGGGTCACCGAGCACCCCGATTGGTTCCACCACCGGCCCGACGGTTCGATCCGCTTCGCGGAGAACCCGCCCAAGAAGTACCAGGACATCTACCCGATCAACTTCTGGCCCTCGTCGGCCGATGGCACGCCCGACGAAGCCGCCCGCCAGGAGCTGTGGGTGGCCTGTAAGGAGATCCTCGACGTCTGGATCGAGCGGGGCGTGCGGATCTTCCGCGTCGACAACCCGCACACCAAGCCGATGGCGTTGTGGGAGTGGCTGTTGCCCGCGGTGCGCGCCGAGCAACCCGACGTGGTGTTCCTGTCGGAGGCGTTCACCCGACCGAAAGTGATGGCGAAGCTCGCCGAGGTGGGGTTCACGCAGAGCTACACGTACTTCACGTGGCGCCACACCAAAGACGAGCTGACCGATTACCTGGTCGAGTTGTCGGGTGACCTGGCCGACTGGCTGCGACCGAACTTCTGGCCCAACACGCCCGACATCCTCGGCGGTGTGCTGCGCCGCGGGAACCGCGCGGCGTTCAAGTTGCGGGCCACCCTGGCGGCGCTGCTGTCACCGAGCTGGGGCATCTACTCGGGTTACGAGCTGTTGGAGAACGAGCCGGCGAGCGACGACAACGAGGAGTACCTCCACTCAGAGAAGTACGAGATCAAGCACCGTGACTGGGGCCGGTCCGACTCGCTGGCGTCCTACCTCGCTCGCCTCAACGAGGTGCGGCGCTCGTTCCCGGCGTTGCAGGAGCTGCGCACCATCCGCTTCCACTGGGCCGACAACGACCAGATCATCGTGTGGTCCAAGACCCGTCCCGACGGCTCCGACCCCGTGGTGGTGGTCGTGAACCTCGACCCCTCGGCACGGCAGTCCGCGACGCTGGGCCTCGACCTCGGCGCGCTGGGCCTGCCGGCTACTGCCGACGTCGTGTGGCACGACGCCATCTCGGGCGCGCGGTTCACGTGGCGTGGGCCGGACCCGTGGGTGCAGCTCGACCCGGCGGTGGAGTCCGCGCACGTGCTGACGTTGCGTCCGTGCGGGCCCGCGGCGGGCGGCGCTTCATGACGTTGCGAATCCCCACATCGGAGCGCCGCTCGCTCGCCGACGACCCGCAGTGGTACCGCACCGCGGTGTTCTACGAGGTGCTCGTGCGGGGCTTCAACGACGCCAACGGCGACGGCACGGGCGACATCGCCGGCCTGGTCGACCGGCTGGATTATCTCCAGTGGCTCGGCGTCGACTGCTTGTGGTTGTTGCCCTTCTACCAATCGCCGCTGCGCGACGGCGGCTACGACATCGCCGACTTCTTCACCGTGTTGCCCGAGTACGGGACCGTGGCCGACGTGGCGGAGCTCATCGACCAGGCGCACCACCGCGGCATGCGGCTCATCGCCGACATGGTCATGAACCACACCAGCGATCAGCACCCGTGGTTCGTCGAGTCCCGCCAGGACCGCACGAACCCGAAGGCCGACTGGTACGTGTGGGGCGACGACGAAACCCGCTACGGCGACGCCCGCATCATCTTCGTCGACACCGAGACGTCGAACTGGACCCTCGACCCCGAGCGCGGCCAGTACTACTGGCACCGCTTCTTCCACCACCAGCCCGACCTCAACTACGACAACCCCGAAGTGGCTGACGCCATGCTCGACGTGGTGCGGTTCTGGCTCCAGCTCGGCCTCGACGGGTTCCGCCTCGACGCCGTGCCGTACCTGTACGAGCGCGACGGCACCAACTGCGAGAACCTCGACGAGACGCACCGGTACTTGCGCCGCGTCCGCAAGATGGTCGACGCCGAGTTTCCCAACACCGTGCTGCTGGCGGAAGCGAACCAATGGCCGGCCGACGTCGTCGACTACTTCGGAGGCGGTCCCGACGCGCCGTCCGACGAGTGCCACATGTGCTTCCACTTCCCGCTCATGCCCCGCATGTACATGGCGGTGCGGCGCGAGCAGCGACACCCCATCACCGAGATCCTGTCACAGACGCCCGACCTCCCCGACGGCGCGCAGTGGGGCTTGTTCTTGCGCAACCACGACGAGCTGACCCTCGAGATGGTCAGCGACGAGGACCGCGACTACATGTACGCGGAGTACGCCAAGGACCCCCGCATGAAGCGCAACGTGGGGATCGCCCGCCGGCTGTTCCCGTTGCTCGACAACAACCGGACGGTGGCCGAGCTGTTCCACGCGATGTTGTTCTCGATGCCGGGCAGTCCGGTGTTGTACTACGGCGACGAGATCGGCATGGGCGACAACATCTACCTCGGCGACCGCGACGCGGTACGCACGCCCATGCAGTGGACGCCCGACCGCAACGGTGGCTTCTCCGGCGCCGACTTCGCGCAGCTGTACCTGCCGGCGCAGATGGACCCGGTGTTCGGGTTCAACGCCGTCAACGTCGAAGCACAGCTCCGCAACCCGAGCTCGTTCCTGCACTGGACGCAGCGCATGTTGCACGTGCGCCGCCAGCACCGGGTGTTCGGCACCGGCACGTTCGAGGTGCTCGGCGTGGAGAACCCCTCGGTGCTCGCGTACGTGCGACGCCAGACCCGTCCCGCGGACCACCCGAGCGGTCACGGCGAGGACATCGTGCTGTGCGTGTTCAACTTGAGCCGCTTCGCGCAGCCCGCGGAGCTCCAGCTCACCCGGCTGGCGGGGATGGTGCCCATCGAGCTGCTGGGGCGCGTGCCGTTCCCGCCCATCGGCGAGCTGCCGTACTTCATCACGTTGCCGCCGCACGGCTTCTACTGGTTCGAGCTGCAGCCCGAGCCCGAGGAGCCGGAGTGATCGACGCCGACTACGTCGCCCGGCTGATGGTGCCGTACCTGCCACGCCAGCGCTGGTTCTCCGGTGGCGGCGGCGAGCTGCGCGAGGTCCGGACCGTGGCCCACGAAGTGTGGCGCGACGAGTGGCCCGGCCTGGTGTGGGCGCTGGTCGACGCGTTCGTCGACGAACGGCCGCCGATCCGGTGTCAGGTGTTCGTGGGCCTGCGGCCGCTCGGCGAGCGGGCCGAGTTCCTCGACGGGAAGGGTCGCTGGCTGTTGGGCGACGTCGTGACCGACGCCGGCGAAGGCCTGGCGTACGACGCGTTCGTCGACTCGGAGCTTTCGCGGTTGGTGCTCGACCGGGTAGCCCCCGGCCTCGGCGCCACCACCATGCGGCCGCTCGCGGTGGAGCAGTCGAACACGTCGGTGGTGTTCGACGAGGAGTGGATCCTCAAGGTGTTCCGCCAGGTCCAACCCGGCCCGAACCCCGACATCGAAGTGGCGCGGGCGCTCGAGGGTGTGGGGTTCGAGCACGTGCCGTCGACGGTGGGGGTGTGGCGCCACGACGGCGCGGAGCTCGCGGTGGTACGGCGCTTCGTCCGTGGCGGCAGCGACGGCTTCGAGCTCGCCCGCACGTCGCTGCGCGACTTGTTCGACGCACGGGTGTCACCCGAGCGGGCCGGAGGCGACTTCGGGCCCGAAGCCGGGCGGCTGGGCACCGTCACCGCGCAGCTGCATGTGGCGTTGGCGGCCGCGTTCGGCGTCGGTGACGCCGAGCCGGCTCGCTGGGCGAACGAGCTCGCGACCGAGCTGCGCCGCGCCGACGCGTCGGTTCTCCCGGCCCACCGGGTCGAGCGGGTCTACGCGGCGATCGCCGGGCTCGACCCCGACGCGAGCGGCGCGGCGATCCGGGTGCACGGCGACTACCACCTGGGCCAGGTGCTGCGCGGCGACGAAGGCTGGTTCGTGCTCGACTTCGAGGGCGAGCCCGACCGTCCAGCCGACGAGCGGCGCGCCACCGCGTCGCCGTTGCGCGACGTGGCAGGGATGCTGCGCTCGTTCGCGTATGCGCCGGAGGTCGTGTTGGGCGAACGTCATGACGAGGCACCCGACACCGAGTTGCGGGCGTTGGCTGTGCAGTGGGAAGCGCGGGCGCGCACCGCGTTTCTGCGCGCGTACTTGGCCGAACCGGGAGTGCGGCACTTGTTGCCGAGCACCGACGTCGCGCTGGCTCGCCTGCTGTTCGGCCTCGAGCTCGGCAAGGCCGTGTACGAGGTCGGCTACGAGCGGGGGCATCGCCCCGACTGGGTGGCGATCCCGCTGAGCGCGGTCGAGCGGATCTCGGCCGCGGCCCTGGCAGGGGCCCCGCTCGTGAGCGAGCACGCGGAAGGTCCGAGCGACGACGAGGCCGACCTTGACGCCCCGGACCGACCTGGCGGGCCCGACGGGTCGGACGGCCGCGCGGGGGGCGGGCGGTGACCGGCGCGACCCTGGGCCCGCTCGATCTCCACCTGATCGGCGAGGGGCGCCATGAGCGGCTTTGGGAAGCGCTGGGCGCGGTGCCGGCCGGCCCCGCGCCCGACGACGGCATCCGCTTCGCGGTGTGGGCGCCGCACGCCAGATCGGTTGGCTTGGCCGGCGACTTCAACGGCTGGCACGCGGCGCGCGACCCGCTTGCACGGGCGGGGGAGTCGGGGGTGTGGGAGCGGGTCGTGCCCGCCGCCCGCCACGGCGACCGCTACAAGTTCGAGATCGTGGGCGCCGACGGCACCCGCCGGTTGAAGGCGGACCCGATGGCCCGTTGGGCCGAGACGGCGCCGGCGACGGCGAGCCGGGTGTTCGTGGGGTCGCACCACTGGCGCGACGACGAGTGGCTCGCGGACCGCCCGAAAGTCGCGCCGCACCGCCGGCGGCTGTCGATCTACGAGGTGCATCTCGGCTCGTGGCGCCACGCCCCCTCCGAGCACGGGCCTCGGCCGTTGACGTATCTGGAGGCTGCCGAGGAGCTCGGTGGCTACTGCACCGAGATGGGCTTCACGCACATCGAGCTGATGCCGGTGGCCGAGCACCCTTTCGGCGGATCGTGGGGCTACCAGGTGACGGGCTACTGGGCGCCCACCTCTCGATTCGGCACCCCCGACGACTTCCGGGCGTTCGTCGACACGTTGCACCAGTCGGGCGTCGGCGTGATCGTCGACTGGGTGCCGGCGCACTTCCCCCGCGACGAGTGGGCGCTGGCGCGCTTCGACGGCACGGCCCTGTACGAGCACCCCGACCCGCGCCGTGGCGAGCACCCCGACTGGGACACCTTGATCTTCGACCACGGCCGGCCCGAGGTCCGCAACTTCCTGATCGCCAACGCGCTGTTCTGGTTGGAGGAGTTCCACGTCGACGGGCTGCGGGTCGACGCCGTCGCGTCGATGCTGTACCTCGATTACTCCCGCGGCCCGGGGGAGTGGCTGCCGAACCGTCACGGCGGGCGCGAGAACCTCGAAGCGGTCTCGTTCCTGCAGGAGTGCAACACGGTCGTGCACCGTGCGCACCCCGGTGTGCTCACCATCGCCGAGGAGTCGACGGCCTGGCCCGGCGTCTCCAGACCGGTCGACCAAGGCGGACTCGGTTTCACGCACAAGTGGAACATGGGCTGGATGCACGACACGCTCGAGTACTTCGAACGTGACCCGATCCACCGCTCGTACCACCACGGCAACCTGACGTTCGGCCTCGAGTACGCGTTCAGCGAGCACTACGTGTTGCCGCTCAGCCACGACGAGGTCGTGCACGGCAAAGGCTCACTCATCGGCAAGATGCCCGGTGACCCGTGGCGCCGCTTCGCCAACTTGCGGGCCTTGCTGGCGTGGATGTGGGCGCACCCGGGCCGCCAGCTCCTGTTCATGGGCGGCGAGATCGGCCAGGAGCGGGAGTGGAACCACGACCGTTCGCTCGACTGGCACCTGCTCGACGACCCCGCGCACTTCGGCGTGCAGACCCTGGTGCGCGAGCTGAACGCGCTCCAAGCGTCGGAGCCGGCGCTGTGGGCCGACGACTCGAGCGAGCGGGGCTTTCGTTGGCTGATCGGCGACGATGCTGCGCAGTCGGTTCTCGCCATCGCCCGCTTCGACCCCTCACACGTCGCACGCCCGGTGGTCTGCGTGGCGAACCTCACCCCCGAGCCACGCGACGGCTACCGCGTCGGCGTCCCGGCCTTGGGCCACTGGGTCGAGCTGCTCGGCACCGACGCCGCCCGCTTCGGAGGCTCGGGCGTGCATGCGACGCTCGACGGCGCATCGGCCACCGACGTCGCCGCCCACGGCCATCGCCACTCGATCCTGCTTCACCTCCCCCCGCTGTCGGTCACCTTCCTCGCGCCGCAGTGACGGCGGCCGTCGATCTCCACCGCACTCGGGGTGGTTCACTGGCAGGCGGGCACGACCCGCTCCCACACCCCCGGGCCAAGTCTCGCCCGCCCATTCTATGTGCGGCTAGCCGACGCGGCTGGGAAGGCGCAGAGCGCGCCCGACCTGGGTGGGGCATCGGCTCTAGATCGCGAGTCGGCCGTACTGACGCGGCTCGACGAGCTGTTCGATTTCACACGATTCCCCGGCGTTGAGGACTTCGTGAGGCTGGCGAAGGCGGCGCCCGAGTGCACCCTGCATCCATGACCGCCTGTCGCTGACTGCGTTAGCACGCCCCGTGGCGCCCTTGAAGTACCCCGAGGCCCTCTGCGATGCGGCGAAGCAGCTTCCGCATCGCAGGTCGTAGACGCGGGTCGCCCTCGCCCGGGCCGTGGGCCGTGTTCCAGGCCGAACAGCACCAGCCCCGAGCCGTGTACGTCATTCGGTCGGGCCGACGAGATCCCTCAGGGCTGCGACGTGCAGGTGCCGGGCTGGAGGCGAATCGTGTGCGTGCCCGCAGGGACGGCGACCACGATGTTCGCTGCGTCGGTGGTCGACGCACGTGGGCCGTCGTCGATCGATACCGACGCGCAGCCCGAGCCGCCGCCCGTGAACGTGATCGTGGCCGGCGAGGAGGTGCGCACGGTGGCGGTCAGCGGTGCGGTTGCGGTGAGGGCCATGCCGGCGAGGTCGAGGGTGACGGCCCGCGTGCCGGTGAGGCGCGCGTCGAGCGCGTTGCGGGCGGCGCCGGGCAACAACGTCGGTTGCCAGACCTGCTCCTGGTACAGCGACGGCAGCTCGCCGCCTGGCGTGCCCGGCGCGACGCCGACGTGCTGTTCGGGGTTGGTGGCCATTCCCGGCCGTGCGAACGTCCGCACGTCGATGCTGGCGGTGCCGCCGGCGGGGTCGACCGCTTCGAGGTCGTGGACGAACCAGGCGTGGTCGAAGCGCAGCCCCGCGGACTTGCCGATGCCCGGCGCGTCGGTGTGGGTGACCTGGTCGACGGCGTGCTCGAACGGCATGATCCGGCTGAAGTGCACCTCGGCGGGGGCGGTGTCGCGGCGGGCGCCGCGGAGGAAGTCGGCGCCGACCCGGTAGTCGTTCAAGATGCCGGGCGTGAAGTGGGTGTTGCCCGGCAGTATGTCGAGCCGGTAGCGGTAGCCGAGCGCCTCGAGCTGGTCGGCCGCGGCCAGGCCGTTGGTGATCGGCACATTGGCGTCGATGTCGCCCTGGTAGATCTCGATCGGCGTCGCCCGCACGTTCACGAGGTTGGGCACCACATCGGGCAGCCCGGTCGTGGTGGTGGCGGGCTGGTTGCCGCCGACGGGCCCCTCGATCACGAACCCGGCGGCGAAGCGGTCGGGTTGGGTCGATGCGAACAGGTACGTGCCGAACCCGCCCATCGAGTAGCCGGCGACGGTGACCCGGTCGCGGTCGATGGGCAGCAGCGCTTCGGCATCGTCGAGGGCGCGGTCGGCGTCGAGGTAGGCCGCGCCCGACCACTCGTCGAGGTCGCTGCGGCCGCCGGGGCTCACCACGATCGCGTGGTTGTCGTCGCCGAGCTCCTGGAACAGGCCCGGCGTGATCGACGCCAGGCTGTGCGGCGTCATGCCCGAGCCGCGCAGCACCAAGGTGGCGGGCGAGGGCCGGCCGTCGAAGCCCACCGGCACGTACAGGCCGTAATCGCGCAGCGTGCCGTTGGTGCCGCCCTCCGACGAGGTCGGGGTGTCGTACTCGATGGTGCGCACCGAGTACCCGACGCCGGGCAGCAGCTGCTCGCTGTCGCCGCGCCGGAGGCGGTCGACCGACACGGTGGTGAAGTACCGGTCGATGTCGTGGTCGGCGAGCGCCAGCGCCTGGAGGTGGTCGTACGTCGCCCGCACCGGCTCGTCGAAGCGCGGCACCACTTCGGCGAGCGGTCCTTCCAGCGGCGGGCTCGTCAGCGTGTACGAGCCGGGCGCGACCACTCCGGTGGCCCCCACCACCCGCAGCGAGGCGCCGTGCGACCCGCCCACCTGCGCCAGCGGCAGGCGTGCGACGAGCGAGTTGTCGTACCCGGCGGGGTCGGCCGCGGCGGGCGCGGTGGTGGTGCGCCCGGTGCGCAGGTCGACGATGTGCGCGCCGGCGGCGGTCACGAGCACCGCGGTGTCGGCGGCGGTCGTGCGCAACCCGGACCCGAACGGCACGGTGCGCGACGCGTGGACACCCGACGCGTCGAACAGCAACAGCAGCGCCGTCTGGACGGGCTGTTGCATCGTGGTGGTGCGGGCCAGCACGTAGAGGTCGCTGCCGCGCACGGTGAAGCGCAGCTCGGACAAGTCGGCCTGGGGCACGAACGGCCCCGCGCCGGTGGTGGGCGCGAATTCGTCGAGGCCGCCGGGCACGCGCTCGGCGGGCGTCACCGCGTGGACCACCTGGTCGAGCAGCCCGAAGGCGACGCTCAACCCCGGGATCGCCGCCCCGTACGCGGTGAACGGGTAGTTCTCGTAGATCCACTCGCCGCGGTCGTAGTGCGCGGTGCCGGCGAGGTGGGCGGGTCGGCCGTGCCAGTCGGCGAGGCCTGCGTCGAGCGCGATGGGTGCAGTGGCCGGTGCCGCGGTGAGCGACGCCACCCGAGGCTTGGCAGCCACGAGCGGCGCTCCGGTCAGGCCGCTGCCGTGCGCGCCCGGCGCCGCGGTGGCCGGAGCGATCGACGCCGGAGCGATCGACGCCGCGGCGACCAGCGCGGCGACGGCACAGCCGGCCGCGGCGCTCGCGAGCAGCCGGCCACTCCGGGTCCGCCGCGAGCGGGTGCCGTCACCCTGCCGTCGTGACCAGGAGCCAAGAGCCATCGCGGGCACCCTCTCTCACGGTGTTGAGGGCCGGCAGCAGCGGGGTGATGTCGACCGACAGGCCGAACTTGCCCTTGGCGAGGCCGATCGAGGCGGGGGCGTGCGTCGGCAGGTCGACGCTGGTCAGGCGGAGCTGGAGCCGGTGGCCGGCGCGCAGGCGGTACGCGGTCGGCCAGATGCCGATGTCGTAGGCGTAGTAGCGGCCGGGGACGATCTCGGTGGGGTCGGTGTCGGTGTGGTACGGCGACGCCGTGGTGCTCCGCTCGGGGTCGAGCTGGCGATGCGAAGCGCGCAGGTAGCCGTTGGAGATGAGGGTCTCGCTGCCGTCGGGCGCCACGTCGCTGAGCTTTGCCACCCAATCGGTGTTGGTGGCCGTCGACGCTGCCACCAAGTGCAGCTGGGTCGGCCCCGCGATGGTCGTGGCACGGGTGAGCGGCGCGGTGCGCCACGTGAGCCCTTGGCCGGTGGCGAGACGTTGGTCGAGCGGGACGTACGGGCTGGCCGCCACGGTGCCGTAGTCCTCGAGCGGGGTGCTGAGCCCCTCGAGCGGGTTCGTCAGGTAGCTGGCGGTCGACCGACCCGACGCCTTGGTGGTCAGCGCACCGCGCTGCAACGTGAACTTGAGGTCGCGCGAGCTCGACGGCGGCCACGTCGACGACTCGGCGTACCGGTTGGCAGCCTGCACGTAGTAGCGCACGTTGGCGCGCTTGGGCACCGACTGGCCCAGCAGGTAGTGGCGGAAGAACTCGAACTGCACCGCGCTCGTGCTGTCGACGCCCGGCGGGTTGGTGAGCGGCGCGAACTCCCCGCCGCACCCCTTGTGCGTGCAGGGGTCGACCACCAGACGGGTCTCGACGCCCTTGCGGCGCGACAGCGCCTGGTACATCTCGGTGGCGCCGCGCACGAACCCGTCGCGCCAGCCGTCGAGGATCAGCACCGGCACCTTGATGCGGTTGGCCCGGTAGTAGGGCGACCGGTCGCGGTAGAACGGGTCGTCGTTGGGTCGGGCGAGGAAGTCGAGCGCGATCGGGGTCCCGAGAAGCTGACCGATCTTGGCCCGCACGGTCATCGGCAGCTGGCTCGTGCCGCCCGGGCCGACCAGACCCGGCCCGCCTTGCACGGCGATGTACTGCGCGTCGAAGAAGATGTTGGGGATGCCACCGTGCGCGAACGCGTCGCGGTACAAGTCGGCCAGCGCGACTTGCGGGGCGATGGCCACGAGGTGCGGTGGTTGCTGTTCGGCGGTGAGGTACTGCGTGATGCCGACGTACGAACCGCCTTGCATGCCGACCTTGCCGGTGGAGTAGCGCCGGGTGCCGAAGTACTCGGTCAGCTCGTAGCCGTCGCGGGCTTCGCGGGGCGAGAAGTAGTTGTCGTCGAGGTTGCCCTCGCTGCCGCCCGTGCCCCGCGTGTCGACCGACGCCGCGATGATGCCGCGGCTCGCGTACATCGTCGGGTCGCCGCACGAGCACAAGGTCTTGCGGCCGTACGGCGTCATCGAGAAGATCACCGGGAAGCGGCCGGGCGCCGCCGTCTTGCCGTCGCGAGACGGGAACGTGATGGTCGCGCCGAGCTGCGCGCCGTCGTCCATGGTGATGGCGACGTCGCTCGACACCGTCTTGTACTTGGCCGGCGGCAGGGCCGGGAAGCCCGCGGCGACCGCGGTCGACGACGTGGTCCGGCGCGGGGTGCCCGCGGCGACGCCGGCGGTGGTCAGGCTCGTGGCCACCAAGGTGGCCAGCGCGACGACGACGGCGACTCCGGTTCGGGGGGTGCGCACGAGAGCACGATAGGCGCCGAAGGATCTGTGAACAAAAGCGTTCGTGGACTTGTCGAGACGTCAGATCGGCTGGTCAGCTTCGTCAGCAGCGGGCCAGCGGCGGTTCGGCTGCCGTCGACCCCGTCGAGTGCGCCGGATCAGACGGGGGCGTCGACCGGCAGGCGCGGCGAGCGCGCCTCGGGGAGGTGGTCCCACAAGTCAGCCACGAGGTCGCCGCGCAGCGACGCCAGCGCCGGGTCGTCCCAGCGGTTGTCGTGCTGGAGTGGATCGTCGACCAGCGAGTACAGCTCGCCCTCGCTGCCGTCGTGCTTCGACCCGGGCAGGTAAGTGGTGGCCACCCAGCCGTCGCGGCAGATGGTGCGGAGCCGGACGATCTTGCCGAACAAAGCGCTGTCCCATTCGGTGAGCACCCGCTCGTGGCCGAGGTCGGTGGCCTCCGCGGCCGATAGCGGCAGCCGCGGGGCCTGCGCGGTGGCGGGAGGCTCGATGCCGGCGATGGACGCGAACGTCGCAGCGAGGCTCACATGGCCGACCGGCGCGTCGACCACCGCGGGGGCCACGCCCGCCGACGGTGCGGGTCGCCACACGAACGGCAGCCGCATCAGCGAGTCGACGTGGTACGGGCCCTTGAACAGCAAGCCGAAGTCGCCTTGGAGCTCGCCGTGGTCGGTGGTGAAGATCACGTCGGTGTCGCCGCCCCAACCGCGCCGGTCGACCGCCGCGAGCACGCGGCCCACGGCTTCGTCGATCAGCTCGTTCTCGATGTGGGTCAAGGCGTTCACTTCACGCACCTGGTCGGGCGTGAGCGTGGCCGGCACCCAGCGCGCCGGGGCTTCGTAGTTCGACACCCACGAGCCGTCGTACCAGGCCTTCCAGTGGCGGGGCTTGGCGTCGAGCAGCGCTTCGCGCTGCGCCCGATCGACGGGGTAGCCCTCGGGGAGGTCGAGATCCTGCCAGCGCACGCGTCCGAGCTCCGACTGCGGTGGGTCCCACGGGTGGTGCGGGTCGGGGAAGCTCACCCAGCAGAACCAGTCGGCGTCGTCATCGAGCCCGTCGAGCCAGGCGATCGTCCGGTCGGCCACCCAGTCGGTGTGGTACCAGCCGCGGGGGATCGCGTTGTGGCGCACTTGGGGCGCGTCGGTGTCGCCGCCGCCAGCCGCGTTCACGTTCAGCTCGGCATCGAGCACCGGGTAGAAGTCGCCGATCGCCTCGGGGTGCTCGTCGCGGAGCCACTGCGCGTAGTGCAGCAGGCCCTGGCCGCCGTGCGTCGCGAACTCGAGGTGCTCGAACCCGCGGTGCGGCACCCGCTCGCCGTCGAGGCCGGTGTGCCAGGCCTCGGTGGTGTGCCGCCCTGACAGCGTGTTCTCGGTGAAGCGGAGGAACGGGTCGAGGAACGGCTCGAAGTGCGCTTTGCCGATCAACGCCGTGCGGTAACCCGCCCGCCACAAGTCGAGCGCCGCGCTCGGCGCGTCGACGGGAAGCGCCACGCCGTTCATCCACACGCCGTGGCTGGCGACGTGCTGGCCGGTGATCATCGTGGAGCGGCTCGGCATGCAGACCACGCTCTGCGGGTGGGCCCGGGTGAAGCGAACGCCGCTGGCGGCGAGGCGGTCGAGCACCGGCGTGCGCGCCACGGTGCCGCCGTTGCAGCCGAGCGAGTCGTAGCGCTGCTGGTCGGTGGTGATGAACAGGATCTTGCGGCCCATTCAGTTGCCTCCTGCTCGGTCGGGGTCGTCGGCGCTGGCGGGGTGGGGGTCGTGGTGGCCGGCGGTGTCGGGGCCGTCGCCGGCGAACATCTGGTGGAGCCGGGCGAGGGCTTCGCCGGACCCGCTGCCGATGGTGAGGGCGAACACATCGGGCTCGGCGTCGGTGGAGTAGATGACGAGCGAGCCGTCGCCGTCGCCGATGACGTCGACGGTGCCGAGGTGCGAGGTGATCAGCCCGCCGGCGACGATCCGGTACTGGAACCGCCGCAGGTCGGCGTCGACGGTGACGACTTCCTCGTCGAGCGCGAGACCGCTCGGCAGCCGGACGTGCCGCGTGGGCGGGTCGGCGTCGAGGTCGGTGGTGCACTCGGCGACGGGGAACCACTCGGCCAGCCGGGCCGGGTCGCCGACCACGGCCCAGACGTCGTCGGGCGGAGCGGGGATGTGGAGGTGACGTCGGACAGAACCCACGGTCCCGATTATGGCACTCCGTGTGCCAAAAGTCAGCCCTCCCGTCGCCCAGCCGTCCCGCCACCCACAGCCGCGGCGGGGGGCCGGGCGGTCGCCGGTATCGTGACCGGCCGTGTCGGCCCCTTTTCGCACCTGCTATCGCCACCCGGACCAGCCGGCGGGTGTGATCTGCCAGCGCTGCGACCGCCCCATCTGCCCCAACTGCATGCGCCAGGCCGCGGTCGGGTTCCACTGCCCTGACTGCGCGAAAGCGGGCCGGCAGCGCGTCTACACGGCGGCGACCATCCACCAGCTCCAGCAGCCGATCGCCGCGCTCACGCTCATCGCGCTGAACGTGGCCATCTGGTTGGCGGGCTTCGCCGTGCAGGGCGGCCAGGACCGCATGCAGGCCAACTTCTCGCTCGTCGCGCGAGGCCCGTTCTACCGGGGCGGTCCGGTGGTCGGGATCGGCCAAGGCGAGTGGTGGCGCATCATCACCGCCGGCTTCTTGCACCTCAGCTGGATCCACATCATCTCCAACATGATCGCCTTGTGGGTGCTCGGCCAGCTGTGCGAACGGCTGGTGGGGTCGTGGCGCTTCGTGTTGGTCTACGCCGTGTCGCTGGTGGCCGGGTCGCTCGGCGCCCTGATCGTGGATCCCCACGTGTCGTCGGCCGGCGCCTCGGGCGCGATCTTCGGGCTGTTCGGGCTGCTGATCGTGGCGGCCTGGGCCCGGGGCATCGACTTGCGGCACTCCGGGCTGCTCACCTGGCTGATCATCGACCTCGTCTTCACGTTCACGATCCCGGGCATCTCGGTCGGTGCGCACGTCGGCGGCCTCATCGGCGGCGCGGTCGCCGGCCTGGCAGTGGTGGAACTGCCCCGCCGGCTGTCGGTCGGCGCGCCCAGGACCCGCGAGTGGGCCGGGATGGCCCTCGCCGGTGCCATCGGTGTGGCGTGCTTCTTCGGCGCGCTGGCCGTCGCGGCGTCGACCACGGTTCCCTTGCCGGCCGGCTTGGGCTGACCGCACCGCCGCCAGCTCTCCGCACGGGCGGCCTGGCCTGGCGAGGTCACGTGCGCAGGAGGGCTGCGGCGTCCTCGGGGGACACGATGTTGATCTGCACGCCGGTGCCTTGCTCGAACCCCACCGCGCTCGAGGTGCGTGGCACGAGGTGGACGTGCCAGTGGAAGGCGTTGTCGTGGTGGTGGGGGAGCGTGTGCACCACGAGGTTGTACGGCAGGTCGCCGACGCGGTCGAACAGGCGACGGATGCCGTCGCGCAGGAGCAGGCCGACCGATACCAGCGAGTCGGGGTCGGCCGACCGCAGGTGCCCTTCGTGCGTCTTCGGCAGGGCCAGCATCTCGAACGGCGCACCCGACCAGAACGGGCAGACCAGCAGCGCGTGGTCGTTCTCGGCGACCACCCGGAACCCGGCGGCGACTTCGGCCTCGATCGTGGTGCACAACACGCACGAACCTTGGAAGCGACGGAAGCCGGCCTCTTCCTCGGCGACCTCGCCCGGCACGAACGGGATGCCGAGGAGCTGGCCGTGCGGGTGGCGCAGCGACGCGCCCGCCTCTCGGCCGTGGTTCACGATGGCCTGGCTGTAGCGCACGCCCTGGACCCGGGAGTGCGTCTCGAGCCGGTCTCGGATGGCGGTCATGACCAGCTCGATCTGGTCGTCGTCGAGGTCGCCGAACCCGGCGTCGTGCTTCGGGCTCAACACCAGCACCTCATGGATGCCGCTCGCCGGCGCCTGGCGGAACACGGGGCCGAGGTTCTCGACGAGCATCGGTTCCTGGCCTTCGAACGCGGGATACAGGTTCGGCACCACTCGCAGCGTCCAGTGGCCTTCGGGCCCGTACGTCTCGAGCGCGGGCGTCTCCTCCTGGCCGGGGCAGAACGGGCAGGGTCGCGCGGGGTCGGCCTCGACGGGCAGGAGGGGTCGGGTGAAGTCATCGGGTCGGGTGGCGCGCTCGGTGGCGATGGTCACCCATCGCCCCACCAGCGGGTTGAGGCGCATCTGGCCCATGTGTTGCCTCGGCTCCCCAGTCGGAAGGTCCGTCGCCCCGGATGCTACCGGCCCGGCTCGCGGCGGAGCGCGAGGGGCGGGCGGGGCGGGGTGCACGGGGGTCGCCGGTAGCCTGGTGCCGGTGTCCGAGCCACCCCTGACCTACCTCGACCACGCGGCCACGACCCCGTTGCGGGCCGCGGCGCGCGCCGCGATGGAGCCGTGGTTGGGCGGGTCGTTCGGCAACCCCACCGGGTCGCACCGCGCCGCGCGTGCGGCGCGCCGGGCGGTCGACGACGCCCGCGACGTGGTGGCCGATGCGATCGGCGCCCGTCCGTCGGAGGTCGTGTTCACGTCGGGCGGCACCGAGGCCGACAACTTGGCCATCGGCGGGGTGGCGTCGAGCCCTGACGCCCGGGTGTGGTGCTCGGCCATCGAGCACCCCGCGGTGCTCGCGGCGGCCGAACGCCACGACCGCACACTGCTCGGTGTCGGCACCGACGGGCGGATCGACCTCGCCGAGCTCGACGACCGGCTGGCGAAGGCCGTCGCCCTCGGCGAGCTGCCGGCGGTGGTGTCGGTGATGACGGTGAACAACGAGACCGGAATGGTGCAGCCGGTGGCCGGCGTCGTGGAGCGCGTCCGCGCCGCGGCGCCCGGGGTGCCCATCCACACCGACGCGGTGCAGGGCCTGCCGTGGCTCGACCTCGCCCGGCACGCCGCGGATGCCGACCTCGTTGCCGTGTCGGCCCACAAGGTCGGCGGCCCTCAAGGGGTTGGCGCGCTGGTCGTCCGCAACGGCGTGGTGCTCACGGCCCGGTCGGTGGGCGGCGGGCAGGAGCAGGCGCGCCGCAGCGGCACGCACAACGTGGCGGGCATCGTGGGGTTCGGCGCGGCCGTCGCCGAGCTGGTCCGCACCCGCGAAGCGCTGTGGGCCGACGTCGCTCGGCGCCGCGACCGGCTGGCCGACGGGCTGCTCACGGCCGTTCCCGACGCCGTCGAGACCGGCGTGCGGGCCGGCAAGGTCGCGGGCACGTGCCACTTGTGCATCCCTGGCATCGAGGCCGAGGCGCTGCTGTTCCTGCTCGACCGCGACGGTCTGTGTGCCACTGCCGCGTCGTCTTGTGCGAGCGGTGCGCTCGAGCCGTCGCACGTGCTGGCGGCCATGGGCATCCCGCGCGAGCTCGCGGCCGGATCCTTGCGGCTGTCACTCGGTCACACCACCACCGACGCCGACATCGACCGGGCCCTCGAGCTCATCCCCGCCGCGGTCGCGCGGCTGCGGAGCGACGCGTCGTGACCGACGGGCCGGGCGACCCCACCCGCGTGCTGGTCGCGATGTCCGGCGGCGTCGACTCGTCGGTGGCCGCAGCTCTGCTGCGCGACGCGGGCCACGAGGTCGTCGGCGTCACCATGAAGCTGTGGGGCGGCGAGTCCGACACCGGTTGCTGCTCGGTGTCCGATGTCGATGATGCCCGCCGCGTCGCCGACCACCTCGGCATCGACCACTACACGTTCGGGTTCGCCGACGACTTCACGACCCACGTCGTCGAGCCGTACGTCGCGGCCCATGCGGCGGGCCGCACGCCGAACCCGTGCATCGAGTGCAACCGCCACCTGAAGTTCGACCGGTTGCTCGCCCGCGCCGACGCGCTCGGGTTCGACGCGGTGGCCACCGGCCACCACGCCCGCATCGTCACCCGACCTGACGGCACCCGCCGGGTGGCCCGCGGTGCCGACCGCGCCAAGGACCAGTCCTACGTGCTGCACATGCTCGGCCAGCACCAGCTCCGGCGCCTCCGCTTCCCGGTCGGTCACCTCACCAAGGCCGACGTGCGCGCCGTCGCGGCCCACCTCGGCCTGCGCACCGCCACCAAGCCCGACAGCCAGGACGTCTGCTTCATCACCAACGAAGCCGGCCGGTCGGAATTCCTGCGCCGCCGCGCACCGCTGACCCCGGGTCGGGTCGTCGACCGGTCGGGCCGTGAGGTCAGCCGCGTCGACGCGGTCGAGCTGGTCACGATCGGCCAACGGCGCGGCCTGCACCTCGCGGGGGGCGGCGCGCCGCGCTACGTGACCGACGTCGACGTCGCGTCGGCAACGGTCACGGTCGGCGACGCCGACGAGCTGCGGCGCGACGAGCTCGAGGTCGCGGCGATCACGTGGGCCGCAGCACCCGTCGCCGGCCGCTTCGACGTGCAATGCAGCGCGCACGGCCAGCCGGCCCCTGCCCAGGTCGAGACGCGCGACGCGGGCGGGAGCGCAGTTCCGGCCGAACGGGCGGTGGCGCGTTGGGACGTGGCCAGGAACCGGGTGGCACCCGGCCAGAGCGTGGTGTTCTACGACGGCGACGAGGTGGTCGGCGGCGGCACCGCCGTGTGAGACGGCCCCACCGGCACCGGCAATCGGTGGCCGCGCGCCGCGTCGAGGAACGCCGCTGGCCGGCTCGGCGTGCACAGCACGCCTCGCACGGCCACCGAGTCGGGCGGTTGGCGCCGACCGGGTGAGATCGACAGCTCCTGCGGCTGGTCGAAGAGGATCTCGATGGCCAGGCCGAGCGCGTTGCGGGTCAGGTCGATCGACGGGTTGTCGACCGGCGCCGGGCGCACCGCCACGATGCTGCGCCGGGCGAACAGGGCGGCGTCGGCAAGCGTGATCGGGTCGTGCACCACCAGCCCCGCCGGCACGAACACGACCCAGCGCCGGGCAAGCAGGTGCAGTCGCTGGAGGGCGTACCAGGCGGCGGGCCAGCCGGCCGCCAGCAGCACGCCGCCGAACACCCACTGGCGGGCGGCGAGCAGCAGGGGACCGGCCACGAGCCCGCCGAACGCCACGAGCCACGTCACTTGCACGACACCCAGCACGAGCGTGGCCGGCGGGCGTAGCGCGAGCCGACGTTCGGGGCCGTACGACGACCCGTCCACGAACACGTCGCCGGTGACGGACAAGAACGCCACCACGACGGCGAGCGCCGCGCTCGCGACCGCCACGGCCGTCGCGAGGGGGCCGCCGCCACCGAGCGCCGACCACACCGCCGCCACGAGGGTGCCTGGTGCGATCGTGCGATACACCGTCAAGCTGGTCGTGCGCGGCACCAACGTGGCCACCAGCGCCGCCGTCCACAGCAGCCAGCCGAGCGCCGCGGCCACTGCCGTGACCGCCGCCGATCTGCCGTCGAGCGCCTGGCCCACTGCCGGGCTGACGAGAAACGCGACCAGCGCCCACGACACCCGAGCAGGCCACGGGTTGCTTCGCTGAGCAGGGGTTTGGTCGGCCACGGCCGTCGAGATTTGCCGACGCGGCACGCCGCTGGCTATTCCAAGGGGGACCTCTCCAGGGGGAACGAGGCCGTGCAGCGCCCGGCACGGCTGGTTGGCCAGGTAGGCAGCGTCACGGCTGCGGGGGAAGCAATGACCGATCTCGATCGCTCGGACGAGCCAACTCCCGGTTCGTCGCCCGAGGCCGTCCTCGCCGGCGGGTCCCCGACGTCGATCGGCAGCTTGCCCCACGTCGACCCCGCGGCGGCCGTCGCGTTCGAGCTCGCCCAGCATCCCGAGCTGCCGGCCGCACCCACGCTCCCGACCCGCACCCCGTTCGAGTCGATGCTCGTGCAGGCCGGTTGGGGCGTGCCGGGCGTGTCGTTCACCGACGACGGCGCGCTCGTCGTGCAGCCTTCACAACTCGACCCCGACGCCCCCACCGACGATGTCGAGCTGGTGGGTGAGCCGTTCGCCACGTGGCGGGCGTTCTGCGAAGCGGTCGGCGCGAGCGGCCGCCAAGGTCCGGTCAAGCTCCAGCTCACCGGCCCGGTCACGTTCGGGCTGGCCTTGCTCGACGGCGGGGCGCCGCTCGACGTGGCGTTCCGGGTGGCCGCCACCGCGGTGCGCGACCGCGTGCAGGCCCTTGTCGGGTTGGCACGCCGGTCGTTCGGCGTACCGATCGTGTTGTTCCTCGACGAGCCGGCGCTGGCCGGCGGCTTGCGCGCCGAGCTGCCGATCGACGCCGACACCACGATCGACCTGCTGTCGGCCGCGCTGGCGGCGGTCGAGCGGCACGCGGTCACCGGGGTCCATTGCTGCGGTCCGGCCGACTGGCGCCTGGTGCTCAACGCCGGGCCGCAAGTGCTGTCGCTGCCGGTCGACGCCGGCGCGGCCGGCGCGGCCGGGGCGTTCAGCCAGTTCCTCGAAGGCGGCGGCTGGGTCGCGTGGGGGGCCGTGCCCACCGCGGCGCCGTTGGGCGAGCGTGCCGGCCGCTACTGGAAGTTGCTGTCGGGTCAGTGGTGTGAGCTGGTGCAAGGCGGCTGCGATCCGGTGCAGCTCCGGAGGCAGGCCCTGCTGACGCCCGAGTGCGGTCTCGCCCTGCACGACCTCGCACAGGCGGAGCACGTGCTCACGTTGGTGCGCGACTTGTCGAACCGGATGCACGACCAGGCCCTCGGCATCCGGCTGTCGGTCGGCGCATAGCGCCCAGGCTCGCCGTCACTGGCCGTCGGTACGATCGGGCGGTGACCGCGCCACCAGAAGTCGTCGCCCGGGTCGCCGCGCTCCGCGCCGAGCTGATCGAGCACAACCGCCGCTACTACGAGCTCGACGAGCCGACCATCGCCGACGCCGAATACGACGCGCTCGTCCGCGAGCTCCAGGCCCTCGAGGGCGAACATCCCGAGCTGCTCACCCCCGATTCACCGAGCCAGCGCGTGTCGGGGTTCGCGCCCACGTTGTTCGCGCCGGTCCGCCACGCGGAGCCGATGATGTCGCTCGACAACGTGTTCGACGTGGCCGACCTGCTCACATGGGGCGAGCGCAACGAGCGCCGCCTCGGCGACGCCGCCGTGCACTACGTCTGCGAGCTCAAGATCGACGGGCTGGCCATCTCGATCCGCTACGAGGGCGGGCGGTTGGTGCAGGCCGCCACACGAGGCGACGGGCGCACCGGCGAGGACGTGACCGGGAACGTCCGCACGATCGGCGTGATCCCCAAGCGTCTGGCGGCCGGTGCACCGGAAGTGCTCGAGGTGCGCGGCGAGATCTACATGTCGGCCACGGCCTTCGCCGAGCTCAACCGCCACCAGGGCGAAGCCGGCCTGCGGCTGTTCGCCAACCCGCGCAACGCGGCGGCCGGATCGTTGCGACAGAAGGACCCGGGTGTCACGGCCAGCCGGGAGTTGGCCATGTGGTGCTACCAACTCGGCCAAGTCGAGGGCGGCCCCGACTTCACGACGCACTGGCAGACCCTCGAGTTCCTCGGCGACCTCGGGTTCCCGGTCAACCCCGAGATCCGCACGTTCGACGAGCTCTCGCGGGTGCACGAGTTCGCCGAGCACTGGCAGGAGCACCGCCACGACCTCGACTACGAGATCGACGGCGCGGTCGTGAAGATCGACGAGCTCGCCCAGCGCGACCAGCTCGGCTCCACCTCCCGCGCGCCCCGCTGGGCGATCGCGGTGAAGTTCCCGCCCGAGGAGCGCACCACCAAGCTCCGCAACATCTCGATCTCGGTGGGCCGCACCGGTCGGGTCACCCCGTTCGCGGAGCTCGAGCCCGTGTTCGTGGGCGGGGTCACGGTCGGCATGGCCACATTGCACAACGAGGACCAAGTCGCCCAAAAGGACGTGCGTCCCGGTGACACCGTGATCGTCCGGCGCGCCGGCGACGTGATCCCCGAAGTGGTCGGCCCGGTCCTCGCCGAGCGTCCCAAGGGCCTGCGCAAGTGGACGTTCCCCACCATCTGTCCCTGCCCCGTGAAGTCCACGTTGGTGCGCGCCGAAGGTGAGGCGCAGCACCGGTGCGTCCACCCTGCCTGCCCGTTCCAGCGAGCGGGGGCGATCATCCATTTCGCGTCGCGCGGCGCCATGGACATCGAGGGGCTCGGCGAGCAGCGGGTGTACCTGTTCGCCGACCTCGGGCTGCTCGGCGACATCGGCGACATCTACTCGATCGACGGCGACCGTCTTCGTGGCCTCGAGGGCTTCGGCGACACGTCGGTCGACAACCTCCTGGCCGCGATCGAGGTGTCGAAGGAGCGCCCGCTCGCCAACGTGCTGGTCGGCCTCAACATCCGTCACTTGGGTCCGGCCGGCGCCGAGGCGCTCACCGGCGCGTTCGGCAACCTCGACAAGATCATCGCCGCGCCCGAACAAGCCCTGGCCGCCGTCGAAGGCGTGGGGCCGGTCATCGCGGCTTCGGTGCGTGCCTGGTTCGACGACCCGGCGCACCTGGCGGTCGTCGACAAGCTCCGCGCTGCCGGCGTCAACTTCGACGCCCCGGCCGACCAAGTGGTGCTCGAGCCGACGTTGGCCGGCAAGTCGGTGGTGGTCACCGGCACGCTCGACGGCTACAGCCGCGAGGCCGCCGAGGCCGCGATCAAGGCGCGCGGTGGCAAGTCGCCCGGCAGCGTGTCGAAGCGGACCACGGCCGTGGTCGTGGGCGCCGAGCCCGGCGCCTCGAAGGTCACCAAGGCCGAGGAGCTCGGCATCCCCATCCTCGACGAGCCGGCGTTCGAACGGCTGCTCGCCACCGGCGAGCTCTGAGGAGCAGCGCGGGCGGCGACCCTGCCGTCGACCTTCGCTAGTTGACCGTGAAATGCCAGCTGAGCGTGCGGGCGGAGCGCTGGCCGCGGGCGATGTTCCAATACCGCAGCGTGAGCGTGACGTCGCCCGTGCCGTAGGTCTCGATGACCTTGCCCTTGCCGGGGGTGAACAGGACCTCGTTGCGGTTGTTGGGTCGGGGGCCGAGCTTCGGGTCGTACTCCCGCGAGGTCACCGGGATGGCGCCGTCCATGTCGGTCTCGGGGATCGCCACGCCGTTGACCGTCAGCCGCCCGTCGTAGCCCTGCTGGAGGTAGGCGCCGATCTGCGCCTGGTGCAAGATGTGCGACCCCGGCAACGGGACCTCGCGCACCACCGCCGGATCATGCGTGGGCGCCTGTTCGTTGCTGGGCGCGTGGCTGAACGCGAACACCACGAACGCGGCCGCGCCGATGAGCAGCAGGCCGAACACCGTGCGGCGCACCCACCGGTGGGGATCGTCGCCGACGTCGGCGGATGGCCAGGCGTAACGGTGGTCGGCCGGCTCGGTGTCGGGTGGGGTTTCAGGAGGGGTCATGGAGGCGGGCAACTCCCTCATTGTTGCCGTTGGCGGGCGGCCCTCTGGCGCGGCACCATCCCCCGGCCCGGCAAGGGCCGCCGGTACGCTTGCGTGATGGCCCAGTCGCGCCTGACCGATGCACTCGGTCGTGTGCTCGGCGGCCGGTATCGCCTCATCGCCCCGCTCGGCGTGGGGGCTTCTGCCCAGGTCTTCCTGGCCGACGATGTCAGGCTCCGTCGCCGGGTCGCGGTCAAGATGCTGCACGTCGCCCTCGCGGACGACCACGATTTTCTGCGCCGCTTTCAGGCGGAGGCCCAGGCCGCGGCCGCCCTCAACCACCCGCATGTCATGGCCGTCTACGACTGGGGCCAGGAGGACGTCCCGTACCTGGTGCTCGAGTTCCTGGGCGGTGGCAGCGTCCGCGGCATGCTCGACAAAGGCCGGCGGCTGAGCCCGTCACAAGCGCTGCGAGTGGGGCTCGAGGCGGGCCGTGCGCTCGAGTACGCGCACAGCCGCGGCTTGGTCCACCGCGACATCAAGCCCGCCAACTTGTTGTTCGGTGAGGAAGGGCGCCTGCGCGTCGCCGACTTCGGCCTCGCACGCGCGCTGGCCGAGGCGGCGTGGACCGAACCGCAAGGCGCCGTGCTCGGCACTGCCCGCTACGCGGCGCCCGAGCAGGCACGCGGTGAACGGCTCGACGGCAAGGCCGACGTGTACGCCTTGGCCCTGGTGCTCTGCGAGGCGGTGACTGGCGAAGTCCCGTTCGCGGCGGACACCACGATCGGCACGTTGATGGGTCGGGTCAACCGCCCGCTCGAGCCGCCAGCCGAGCTGGGTCCGCTGCGCGACGTGCTCGCCCGCGCCGGCACCACCGACCCAGCCGATCGGCTCGACGCGCACGGTCTCGTCACCGCGCTGCTCGCGGCGGCCCGGGATCTGCCCGTGCCCCAGCCGCTGCCACTGGCCGGTACGGCCGCGAGCGACCCCGACATCCCGCTCGTCGACGCCGATCCCACGTCGATCCCGAGCTCGGCCGCGGCGGGGATCCTGGCCGACGGCGACGACGACCCCGACGCCACCCGCGCCGCGCCTTACCCCGTGCTCGCCGGGGCGCCCGACGCCGACCTCGACCGCACCGCCGTGGTGGGCCCGGTCCGCGACGCTGGCTCGGACACGCAGATCGGTGTCTCGCCCGTTGCGCCGGCCGCCGGCCGTCAAGGGCGCAAGGCGGCGAGGGACCAGCGCCGCGCGCGGCGCGCCACGGCGCAGAAGGAACGTCGTGGTGCGGGGCGACGGATCGGCACTGCGCTGGTGGCGCTGTTGCTGCTCGCCGGCATCGGTGTCGGCGGGTTCTTCGGGTACCAGGCGCTCACCGCCAAGCCCGCGCACGCCGTGCCCGCCACGATCGGCGCGGGCACCTTGAACCAGCGCCAAGCCGAGGCACAAGTGAAGGCGCTCGGCTACCACTGGAACGTCGCGTTCGCGCACTCCCGCAAGGACGGCTCCACCCGCGGCAACATCATCGGCACCCGCCCGGCGGCCGGCAAGAAGCTCGAGGAGGGTGGCACGCTCACCTTGGTGATCTCCGACGGGAACACGCTGGTGAGGGTTCCCGATGGCCTCGCGGGTCACGACCTCGGCTCGGTCAAGACGCTGCTCGGGGCCCCGGCGTTCCAGCTCAGCGTGCAGCCCGAGTACGCCTACGACGAGACCGTCGCTCGGGGCATCGTGATGGGCCTCAAGGACGGCACCCCCAAGCAGGTCGAAAAGGGCGCCACGATCGGGGTGGTCGTGTCGAATGGCCCGAAGCCACGGGTCATCCCGAGCGGGCTGACGGGCACTGATCCCACGTCGGCGGCCCAGAAGCTGCAGCAGATGGGTCTCCACACCGCCCAGCGCACCGACTACAACGACACGATCCCGAGCGGACAGGTCATCGGGACCGAGCCGGGCCCGGGCACCCAGGTGCCGCGGGGCTCGACGGTGGTGGTCGTGGTGTCCAAGGGCCCGCAGCCCGTGCAAGTGCCGTCGATCGCGGGGGTCACCACCCAGGCTGAGGCAATCGCCCGGCTCCAGGCCGTGGGGCTCCGGCCGGGCAATGTGAGCGGTCCCATCACCGGCACTCCGGTGGCTTACCGACCGGGCAGTGGGACCACCGTGAAACACGGGTCGTCGGTCGACATCATCTTGGGTTGACGCAGCCCGCGGACTGAGCGCGCGCCCAGCGACCGTGGTCGGTCGTGAAGGGATCTGGAGGCGTCATGCTGCGCTGAGGTGGACGGAGATATCTCCGCTTTTCTCCTTGCAGGTCCTCGTCAACAACTGCGGAGGGCGTTTACAATCGCACCGTTCGATCGCGCGACCGGTGGGGCCGGTTGGGGCGGTTCGTCCGGTGTGGTGATCCCCAGCCACCACAGCGTGGCGGCCGCTCCAACCGGCCCTATCGACGTCGTGGCGACTGGTTGGTCAGTCGGTGATGGCCTTGATCCGCTCGGCCACCTGCTGCGCGGTGGCGTCGGGCTGGGCGGTCTGCATCGCCATCAGCTTGGTCATGTCGCCCTGCACCTTGATCTTGCCGGACATGAACGCCTGCATCCCCGCCTGTGGGTTGCCGTCGATCAGGATCGCCTTGGCGGTCGCGTAGTCGAGCGTGCAGGTGAGGTCGGGGTTCTCGAGGTGACCGGTGTCGAGCTCGAGGTCGCCCTCGGAGGTGTCGAGGTGTGCGTCGCGCGAGTCGTCACCGAAAGGGACCTCGGTGACCACGAGGTTCATGCGCACCGCTTGTGGCGGCGCCTCCCCTTGGCCGTGGAACTCCTCACGGATCTTGCGAGCCTCGGTGATCCATTCGTCGGACAGGAATTGCGGCACGGCTTTTTCCCCTTGTTGCCGGTTTCGTTACCGGCGGGAACTTTAGAGGTTTCGCGGCGCAGGCGAGCGCGGGAACGTCGCCGTGCGGTGGCTCACGGCGCGGCGACCGCGCGGGGGAGGGCCGGCGGCGCGGCCAGCACGCGGCGAGCGACTTCCTCGTCGGCCGCGAGCGAGCACACGATGAACCGGCCGACGAAACCGCCGAGCTCGTCGGGGTCGTTCGCGATCCGGCCGGTGCGGTGGAAGTGGCTGAAGTAGCCGACCGAACCGACCACACCGAGCGCCAGCAGGTGGGGATCGTCGTCACGGATCGTGCCGTTGGCGACACCTTGGCGCATGATCCGCTCGACGTCGTCGACGTAGACCTCGTTGCCGCGGCGAAGCACGTCGCCGAACTGCTTTTCGATGGTTTCGACCTCGAGCAGCGCGAAGAAGTGGGCGTGGCGGCTCATGTACGTGACCGAGGCCTGGATGCCCTGGTGGATGCGTGCGAGCGGCTCGGCGTCGGGGTCCATCGCCTGGCCTTGCGCTTGGCGAAGTCGTAGCCGGTTCAGTTCGACGAGCTCGCGGAAGAGCGCGGCCTTGTTCTCGAAGTACCAGTAGAAGAGCCCTTTGGCGACGCCCGCCCGCTCGACGATGTCGACGATGCGCGTCTCGTTGTAGCCCCGCTCGGCGAACAGGTCCGCGGCGTGGTCGAGCAGTTGCTGCTTGCGCTCCTGGCCTTGGACGGTCAGTCGGCGATCGGTGGACATCGGCATGCCTTCGGCTCGGACCTCCAGGCGGAGGGGACGGCGGTTGACCGGCGGCGGGTTGACCCGCGGGTCAAGCAATTCTTCGACCATTCTTCGTGAAGGGTCAAGATTCCCCCCGACCGAACTTCGGAGAGTTCTGTGGGCACCTGGCACCCACAACTCTCCGAAGAACGCAGTGACGTAGCGTGCACGCCATGACGGATCCGATTCTTCCGGGCGCCGAGCCGTGGTCGGCGCCCGGTGGCCCCAACGGGGCCCTCGTGCTGCACGGCTTCACCGGCAGCCCCCACTCGATGCGCGGCCTGGCCGAAGCGTTGGCCGGCGCCGGCTTCGGCGTGGAGCTGCCGTTGCTTCCGGGCCACGGCACCTCGGTCGACGACATGCTCACCACTTCCTGGGACGACTGGTCCGCGGCGGCCGAAGCGGCCTACCAGCGACTGGTCGGGCGCTGCCCCGGCAAGGTGATCGTGACCGGACTGTCGATGGGCGGCACGCTCACGTTGTGGCTCGCCGAACGCCATCCCGAGATCGCCGGCATCGCGCTGGTCAACGCCGCGGCGCAGGACCAGCCGGGGCTCCGCGAGCTCGCCGAGGCGCTCCTGGCCGGCGGTGACCAGACCATGGACGGCATCGGCTCCGACATCGCCGATCCCGACAGCACCGAGTTGGCCTATGACCGCACGCCGCTGCTCCCGCTCGAGAGCCTTGCCGACGCGTTGCCCGCGGTGAGTGGCTCGCTCGGATCGGTCCAGTGCCCGACGCTCGTGCTGAACAGCCCGCAGGACCACGTGGTGCCGCCGGGAGACAGCGACGCGATCGCGGCGGGTGTCAGCGGTCCGGTCGAGCGGGTCACCCTCGAGCGGAGCTTCCACGTGGCCACACTCGACTACGACAAGGACCTCATCAACCAGTCGGTGGTCGACTTCGCCAACAAGGTCACCGCCGGCTGAGCCGACCTTCGGAGAGTTCGGGGCAGCCGACACCCACACGTCTGCGGAGTTCGCTCAGATAGCGGCGCGCAGGCAGAAGGCGGCGATGCGGTCGAGGTCGGCGGCGGTCGGATGCGTGCGAGACCACAAAAAGTCCGACACCCGGCCGATCACCGCGTGGGCCACCAGCAGTGTGTCGGGGCCAGGGTCGGCGTTCCCGAGGTCGCGAAACGGCGCCACCAGGAGCGCGGCGACAGGAACACTGGCGTTGTAGTGGTCGACGCTCGGGTCGGGATGGCCGTTGCCGTACGCCAGGATCGCGAGTGTGGTGGTGGCGGTGGGTTCGCTGGTCTGCGACAGCATCCCCTCGACCCACTTGCGGACCTTGCCTTCGGCGGTCGGCGCCTTGTCCATCTGGTGGGCCACGTAGCGGGCGAGCCGTTCGGTGCCGTCCTCGAGCAAGGCCAGCACGAGCGCGTCTTTCGACGGGAAGTGGCGGTAGAAGGCGTCGTTCGACAGTCCGGCTTCGGCCACGATGTCGGCCACCCTCGCCTTGGACGCCGTGCCGTGGCGGGCCATCACGGCCAGCGCCGAATCGAGCAACCGGCGGACCTCGGTGGTGTAGTCGGCCCCCCGTTTCGCCAGCGACCGGGCCGCGATCCGCACCGCCACGTCGTCGGCCTCAGAAACCCGGTTCTTCGCCACCAGAGCCAGATTCTGCCCGTCGCCGATCGCGCCACGCAACGACCGTGCGACGGCTGTCGCCACGGCCACCACGCCCGCACTCCCACCGTTGTGGGCACCGGAGCGTGCCCCGGTGGGCGCTGTGAGGTGCTCGGAAAGGGGTGCTCTAGCATCGCTGCCATGTCCGAACGCATCACGCGTGACGAGGTCGCGCATGTGGCGAAGCTGGCACGACTGCGGCTGTCCGACGACGAGCTCGACACGTTCACCGGCCAGCTCGCCGACATCTTGGGCCACGCGGCCGATGTCGAGGCGCTCGACGTCGGCGACGTGCCGCCCACCTCGCACCCCTACCCCCTGCGCAACGTGCTGCGCGACGACGTCGTCGGCGTCACGCTCGACCGCGACGAAGTGCTGGCGGCTGCGCCTCGCGCCGAGTCCGGGATGTTCGGCGTGCCGCAGATCCTGGGGGAGGAGCCGTGAGCGCCGAGACCGCGCTCCAGCTCGCGGCCGCCGTGCGGGCCGGCGACCGATCCGCTCGCGAGGTGCTCGACACCCATCTGGCCGCCATCGAGGCGCGCGAGGGCGATATCCACGCGTTCAACGAGGTGCTGGCCGACCAGGCCCGCGAGGCAGCCGACGCGGTCGACGCCCAAGTGGCGGCGGGCCAGGACCCGGGCCCGCTCGCGGGCGTGCCGATCGCGCTGAAGGACAACTTGTGCACCCGCGGCATCGCCACCACCTGCTCCTCGAAGATCCTCCAAGGGTGGCGGCCGCCCTACGACGCGACGGTCGTCCAACGCGTGCGAGCGGCGGGCGCCGTGGCGATCGGCAAGGCCAACCTCGACGAGTTCGCCATGGGCTCTTCCACCGAGAACTCGGCGTTCGGGCCCACTCGCAACCCGCTCGACCCCACCAGGGTCCCGGGCGGGTCGAGCGGCGGTAGCGCCGCAGCGGTGGCCGCGGGCTTCGCGCCGCTGGCGCTCGGCTCCGACACCGGGGGTTCCATCCGCCAACCCGCCGCGCTGTGCGGGGTCGTGGGGGTGAAGCCCACGTACGGCGCGGTCAGCCGATACGGCCTCATCGCGTTCGCATCGAGCCTCGACCAGATCGGGCCGTTCGCGACGACCGTGGCCGACGCCGCCGCGCTGCTCACGGTGATCGGCGGCCACGACCCGCTCGACTCCACCTCGATCCCGGAACCGCCCGCGGACCTGGTTGCGGGGCTCGACCGCGGGGTCGACGGGCTGCGGGTCGGTGTGATCTCCGAGCTGTTCGACCTCGGCATCGCGCCTGACGTCGCTGCCCGCACCCGTGAGGCCGCCGATGCGCTGGCCGCGGCCGGCGCCAAGGTCGACGAGGTCTCGGTGCCGGCAACGGTGTACGGCCTGTCGGCGTACTACCTGATCGCCCCGGCCGAGGCGTCGAGCAACCTGGCCCGCTTCGACGGCATGCGCTACGGCTTGCGGGTCGACGGGCCGACCGCCGAGGACACCATGGTCGCCACCCGCACCCAAGGGTTCGGCGCCGAGGTCAAGCGACGGATCATGCTCGGCACCTACGCCTTGTCGGCTGGCTACTACGACGCGTACTACGGCAAGGCGCAACGCGTCCGAACCCTCATCGTCCGCGACTTCGCGAAGGCGTACGAGCGCTTCGACGTATTGCTCGCGCCCACGTCGCCCACCACCGCGTTCGAGCTCGGCGCCAAGACCGCCGACCCGCTCACCATGTACCTCAACGACGTGTGCACGATCCCGTCGAACCTGGCCGGCGACCCGGCCATGTCGGTGCCGTTCGGCACCGGCGACGACGGCTTGCCGGTCGGCGTGCAAGTGCTGGCGCCTGCGCTCGGCGAGCCCGTCATGTTCCAAGTGGGAGCCGCGCTCGAAGCGGCCGCGCCCGCCACGGGAGGGGAGGCCTGATGTCCACGACCGACACGTCCGCAGCCTCGGACACGTCTGGCGCCGGCGCCGGTCTCCTGCCCGACGGCTGGGAGCTGGTGGTCGGCCTCGAAGTCCACGCCGAGCTGCTGACCGCCACCAAGATGTTCTCGGCCGCACCCAACGCGTTCGGTTCCGACCCCAACACGAACATCGACCCGACCACGCTCGGGTTGCCGGGGTCGCTTCCCGTGTTGAACCACAAGGCCGTGGAGCTGGCGATCCGGCTCGGCCTGGCCCTCAACTGCTCGGTGGAGCCCAGCGTGTTCGCCCGGAAGAACTACTTCTATCCGGACATGCCGAAGGACTTCCAGATCAGCCAATACGACAAGCCGATCAACGTCGACGGCTGGTTGGAACTGCCCGACGGCACCCGCATCGGGGTCGAGCGCGCCCACCTCGAAGAGGACACCGGCAAGTCCACCCACATGGGCGGCAGCGGCCGGATCCAAGGCGCCGACTACTCGCTGGTCGACTACAACCGCGCCGGCGTGCCGCTGCTCGAGATCGTGAGCCGGCCCGACATCCGCACGGCGGAGCAGGCCCGCGCCTACGTCGCCGAGCTGCGGGCGATCCTGGTCGCCACCGGTGTGAGCGACGGGAAGATGGAGGAAGGCTCGATGCGGGTCGACGCCAACGTGTCGGTTCACGAGGTCGGCACCGACTTCGGCACCCGCTGCGAGATCAAGAACCTCAACTCGCTGCGGTCGCTCGGCCGGGCCATCGAGTACGAGGCCCGCCGGCAGTACGAGGCCGTGCAGGCCGGCGAGTCGATCCGCCAGGAGACCCGCCACTGGGACGACACCGCAGGCCGCACGTCCACCATGCGGGTCAAGGAGGAAGCCGAGGACTATCGCTACTTCCCCGAGCCCGATCTGGTGCCGCTCGAACCGTCGGCCGGGTGGGTCGAGGAGATCCGCGCCGCCCTGCCGGTGCTGCCCTCGGCCCGCCGGGCCCGTCTCGCCGACGCCACCGGCGCCGACCGCGCCGCCGACGCGGTCGCGGTTCTGGTGGAACGGGGGCTCGACGACCTCGTGCTCGCCGCAGTCGACGCCGGTGCCGATGGGAGCCGTGCGCTCGTCCACGCCGAGCAGAACCTCACCGCCGACGCGGCGGGTGCGGTGACGGCCGAGGCGTTCGCCCGTCTCGTGGCCATGGAGACGGGTGGCGAGCTGACCGCCACACAGGCCAAAGCGGTGCTGGCCGCCATGGTCGACGGCGAAGCCGGTGGCGACCCCCAGGCGATCGCCGAGGCCAAGGGCTTCGAGGCGGTGGGCGGCGACGTGGTCGACCAAGCGGTCGACGATGCCATCGCGGCCAACCCCGACGCCTGGGCCAAGTACTGCGCGGCGGTCGCGTCGGGTGACGAAGCCGGGGCGAAGAAGGTGTCGGGCGCGTTCGTGGGGCCGGTGATGAAGGCCACCAAGGGCAACGCCAACGGCGGCGAGGTCATGGCCATCTTGGCCCGCAAGGCGGCCGCCACGACCTGACCCCAACCGGCGATCGGCGCCGGACGACGGGAGGTACAGAACCATGGCAGGAGTGGAACCGATCGAGGTCGGACAGCCGATCGACATGTCGGACCGCGTCATCGGGTTGCGGCGCAGCGACCGCAGGGCCGAGTTCGTCGTGTCGGACCCGGGGCGACCTCCGCATCACATCGACGGCCTGCACGTCGGGCTGTTCACGTTCGCGGAGGGGCGGATGCCGCCGCACCGCGGGGAACTGCACCCCGACGGGGACGAGGTCCTGTGTGTGGTGTCGGGCGTCGCCAACGTGCGGCTCGAGCTTCCCGACGGTACGCGCAACGTGGAGCTGGGTGCCGGACAGGCGATCGTCGTGCCACAGGGCACCTGGCACCTGATCACCCCGGTGCAACCGGGCCAGATGGTGAACATCACGCCCGGCCCGAACCAACAGCACCGGCCGGTGAGCTGACCCGTCGGCCGTCCGGCATCGGCTGTCCGCCGCAGGGGGTGACGACAAACACATACGGAACAGTTGAGTTTCGGAACTGAGTGGTGTTGTATCCTTATCGGTACTCCTCAGTCTCGAAACTCGAAAGCATCCCCCCATGAACCTCGACGCAGATCGGATCCACGAGCGGCGCTGGCTCGCCCTCGGCGTGCTGTGCTTCAGCCTCCTCGTCATCGGGCTCGACAACACCATCTTGAACGTGGCGCTGCCGCACCTCAGCGACAGCCTCGGTGCCACCAACAGCCAGCTCCAGTGGATCGTCGACGGCTACACGATCGTGTACGCCGGCCTGCTGCTCACGACCGGGGCGCTCGGCGACAAGTTCGGCCGCAAAGGCGCGCTGAGCGTCGGCCTGGTCGTGTTCGGCGTGTTCTCCGCCCTGTCGGCCTTCGCGACGTCGGCAGGCATGCTGATCGCCACCCGCGGCCTGATGGGCATCGGCGGGGCGTTGATCATGCCGGCCACGCTCTCGCTGGTCACCAACATCTTCACCGAGCCCCGCGAGCGCGCACGGGCCATCGGCATCTGGGCCGGTGTGGCGGCCGGGGGCGTGGCGTTCGGCCCGCTGATCGGCGGGTTCCTGCTGGCGCATTTCTGGTGGGGGTCGGTGTTCCTGGTCAACGTGCCGGTGGTCGCCATCGCCTTGCTGGGCGGCCACTACTTCCTGCCGTCGTCGAAGGACGAGACGGCGCCCAGCCTCGACCCGCTCGGCGCGGTGCTGTCCACCAGCGGCCTGGTGGCCGTGCTGTGGGGTCTGATCGAGGCGCCGAGCCACGGCTGGGGCGCGACACCGATCGTCGCGGCGTTCGCCGTCGGTCTCGGCCTGCTCAGCGTGTTCATCGCCTGGGAGCTGCGCAGCGACCACCCGATGCTCGAGATCCGCTTCTTCGCCAACCGGCGCTTCTCGGCAGCGAACGTGGCGGTCACGTTCGTGTTCTTCGCCATGTTCGGCTCGAGCTTCTTGATCACGCAGCTGCTGCAGAGCGTCCTCGGCTACAGCGCCCTCAAGGCCGGGTTCGCCATGTTGCCGATCGCGATCCCGTTGATGATCCTCGGGCCGCTGTCGGCCCGCCTTGCCGAGCGATTCGGTACCAAAGCCATGGTCGCGGGCGGCCTCACCCTCGTCGCCACCGGCCTGGCCTGGCTGGGGCAGATCCAGATGGGCGACGGGTTCACCTCGATCCTGTTCCCGATGGTCGTGCTGGCCACCGGCATGGGCCTCACGATGGCGCCCGCCACGGAGTCGATCATGGGCTCACTGCCACGGGAGAAGGCCGGCGTGGGCTCTGCCATGAACGACACCACCCGGCAGGTCGGCGGCGCGCTCGGCGTGGCGGTGATCGGCTCGGTGCTGGCTTCGGTCTACCGCCCGAAGATCCACGCGGCGCTCGCCCACAGCTCCCTTGCGCAGGCCGCGTCCCTGCCCGGCTCGACCGGCGCCGAGGCCCGCACGGCGCTCGCGGCCATCGGTGACCAGGTCGGTGCGGCGCACGCCGTGGTCGACAAGGCGGCGGCCGCCGGCCACCCGCTGCCCGACGCGGCCAGCATCTTGCACAACGCCCACTCGGCCTTCCTCAGCGGCTTCGGCAATGCCCTGCTCATCGGTGCCGGCGTCGCGCTGGCCGGCGCGATCATCGCCCTGTTGTTCCTCCCAGCGAGGGCCATCGACCATGATGAGGTCATGAGCGAGGAGCTTCCGGGCCTCGACGAGGAGTTGGTCGGTGCCGACGCTGCCGATGTGGCGGCGGTGCCCGCCGGAGCCGTCGGGCCCGTCGACGACGCCGGCGATCTGGCGCGGCTCGAACTCGCAGGTCTCCACGGCTCGGCCGCAGAGGCCTGAGATGGTCGCCGCCCGTGCTGCGGACAAGGTCGCCGCGAGCGACGTCGCGAGAAGCAGCCGCGCGACCCCCGCGGAGGACCCGTCCGAGCGCAAGATCGGTCGGCCCCGCGACCCGAACGCTGCTGAAGCCATCATCAACGCCACGATGGAGGTGTTGTCCGAGCAGGGTTTCGGCGGCATGACCGTCGACGCCGTCGCCGCTCGGGCCGGTGTCGGCAAAGCCACGATCTACCGCCGGTTCTCCTCCAAGACCCACTTGGCGCTCGCCGTGGCATCGGCCGTCCTCCCAGAGCCTGAGGTCCCCGACACCGGGACGGTGCGCGGCGATCTGCTGGCGTTGTTCTTGCAGTCGCACGGCGACGAGAAGCCCGAAGCCCACATGCGCCTCATGGCGGCGGTCTTCGCCGAGGCGATGGTCAACCCCGAGGTGCGCGACGTGCTCGGTGAGTTCGTCGAAGGTCGGCGCGGCGCCTCGAAAGCGGTCGTGGAGCGGGCCCGCGCCCGTGGCGAGCTGTCGGCTGACGCCGACGCCGGCCAGATCGCCGACATGATCAGCGGCACGCTGCTGTACCAGAACCTGGTGCGCGGCCAGGCCACCGACCCGAACCTGGTCGAGCACACCGTCGATGTCGTGCTCCGCGCCTTCCGCCCCTGACCGAGGGCGAGTGAGCGACCGTCGGCGGGGAATTCGCCGCGCAGGAACCGGCGGCCGCTGGTAGAACGCCAATCGTGTCCGACGAACTCGAGTTCCGTTCCCCGCGCCCGGGCGAAGCGGGGCCGTTCTTCACGCCGGTGCTCCAGAGTTTCGGCGACCAGCCCAGCCGGGCCGACATCGACCAGAACCGGTCGGTGTGGGAGCCCGAGCGCTGTCATGGCGCGCTCGACGGCGACCGGTGGGTGGGCGTGTCAGGTGCGTTTTCGCTCGAGGTGACCCTCCCGGGCGGCGCGAGCGTGCCGTTCTCCGGCATCACCATGATCGGCGTGGCGCCCACGCACCGTCGCCGTGGCGTGCTCACCACCATGATGCAATGGCTGCTCGACGACGCGGAGCAGCGCGGCGAGGCCGCGGCCATGCTCACCGCGTCGGAGTCGTCGATCTACGGCCGCTACGGGTTCGGCGTCGCCGCGCAGGCCGCGAGCCACGAGATCGAAGTCGACCGGGCCGCCTTCCGCGACCACCTCGACGTCCCCGGGAGCTTCACGCTGCTGCCGTTGGCCGATGCACTCGACGTGGTGCATGGCCTGTGGGAGCGGTGCCGCGCGGGTCGGGTGGGTGAGGTCAGCCGCCAACGGTCGCGCTGGGAGGACGAGCTGCTCGACCGGGAGCAGCACCGCCACGGCCTGTCTGCCCTGTTCCTGGTGGTGCACGAGGGTCCCGACGGGCCCGACGGGTTCGCCACGTACCGCCAGCGCAACATCTGGGGCACCGAGACCCACCGCTTGCCGGAGACGAGGGTGGTGCTCGACACGCTGTGCGGCACCACGCGCGACGTCGAAGCTGCGCTGTGGCAGTACCTGGCCTCGATCGACCTGGTGCGGGAGGTGGAGATGCCCGTGCGGCCGGTCGATGACCCGATCCGCTGGCGGCTCGTCGAGCCACGGCGGCTGAAGGTCACATCGATCTCCGACTGGCTGTGGGCCCGGCTGCTCGACGTGGCAGCCGCGCTGGCGGCCCGGAGCTATTCGGCTCCTGGTGCGTTGGTGCTCGATGTGGTCGACCCGTTCCGCCCTTCGGCAGCTGGTCGCTTCCGCCTCGAAGCCGGCGGGGCGTCGGAAGGGGACGGCGCGTCCTGCACGCCTGCGCCGGAGGCCAGCCCCGACCTCACGCTCGGCGCCGAGGAGCTGGGCGCGCTGTGGCTCGGCGGGGTGGCGCCGTCGGTGCTGGCCGCCGCGGGCCGGGTCGATGAGCACACCCCGGGCGCGTTGGCGCTCGCCGACCGGATGTTCCCGGTCCACCCAGGCCCTTTTTGCAACACGATGTTTTGATTGATGCGGGGCGTCGCGGCGTGCGTCGCGGTGTCGAGGGCGCCGAGGTCAGGCCGAACGGAGCGACGAGAGCTTGGCTCTGATCGTGTTGATCGAGATCGCGAAGCCGATGTTCGAGGCTTGCTGCTGGCTGCTGCTCGACGCGACGGCGGTGTTGAGGCCGACCACTTCGCCTTGGGCGTTGACCAGTGGTCCGCCGGAGTTGCCGCTGGAGATCGCCGCGTCGGTCTGGATCAGGTGGGACAGCGACGCGCCGTCCTGCTCGTCGATCGAGCGCTCGAGGGCAGAGACGATGCCGCGGGTGACGGTCGGGCCGCCTTCGAGGGCCAAGGCGTTGCCGATGGCCACGACGTCGTCGCCCACCTGGAGCTGTGAGGAGTTGCCGAGCGTGGCGGGCGTGAGGCCCTTGGCGCCCTTCAGCTGCAACAAGGCGAGATCAGAGCTGGTGTCCCTGCCGACGACGGCGGCCGAGTAAGAGCGCCCGTTGGCGAGCGTGACCTTGATGGAGCTGGCGTTCTCGACCACGTGCGCGTTGGTGAGGACTTGGCCGTCGGACGTGAGCACCACACCGCTTCCCGCCGCTTCGCCGACCACTTGGCGAGAGTCCGACCCGCCGTAGCCGTAGCCGTAGTCGAACGGGCCGGAGAGTTGCTGGGTGATCTGGGTGGTGATCGACACCACCGACGGCTCGACCTTCTGGAGGACCGCCGCCACGTCGAGCGTCGACCCGCTCAGCTGGTCGCTGACGCGGGTGATCGGCACGGCCGCCGACGCCGACGGGTGGTCCGACGCCGCTCGCCCGGCGATCCACCCCGCGCCGGTGCCGCCGATGAGCGCCAGCACCACCGCGGTGGCCGCCGCCCGTCGCCCGGCCCGACCACCCGTTGCCGGCGACGAATGCCGAGGAGGGGTGCTCGCCGCAGGGTCGGGTGGCGGGGGGCCGGGCGCGAACGGAAGCGAACTGCCGCCGGGCGGGGATGGGGGAGCCCCGTGCAGCGCAGCCGCCGCCGGCAGCGGAGCCGCCGCGGGCGCTGACGGGAAGGCGGGAGGGGCGGACAGCGGCCCGGGCGGTGGGGTCAGCCGTGGCGCGGGTGGCGGGAGGGGGTCATGCGCTTCGTCTGCCATGCCTTCGATGATGCGGGGCGGACTTGAAGTGCCTCTGGGCGGGTCCTGAGCGTTCCCTGGACGCGTCCGCCCCGGTTCCGGCCGCTTCGAACCGCCTGCTGTGAGCGCTCAACCACCTCCCAGGTGGTCAAGTGCTCACAGCAGGTCGGGGTTTTCGCCCGATGGCGGGGTCACCACTTGATCTCGAAGCGGTGATCGTCCTTCCAGTGTTGCTTGCCCATGCCCCAGATCTGGCCATGGAGACGTCCGGACGGCAACACCGTGATGTGGTCGTCGACCGCGGGCAGGTGGAACTGCACCAGGATCGTTCGGGTCGTGCCGTAGGGGATCGTGTAGCGCGAGCCGACCACCCGGTTCGGCGGGTCGAGGCCGATCACCGTGAAGCCCGGCTGGATGAGCCGGTTGTAGGGGAACGGGTCCTTGGCGCCCTTCAGGTAGTCCTTCTGCCACACCGCCCCGGCGTCCGACGGCGACAGCATGGCGACCGAGTACGCGTCGTTCGGCAAGTGCAAGTCGAGGTAGATGCGGTGGTTGCGAGGCTTCACGTCGGACGTGCCGCCCTCGATCTGGGGGCTCGTGTCGGTGCGCGGCGGGTTGTAGATGGTGACCGCGGTGTACACGAGCCAATTGCCGTGGTCGTCGCGGCGCACGTCGAGGCCGATGAACGGCGTGATGTAGTAGTCGAGCTTGTTGGCCGAGATGTTCTCGGCGCTCACCAGCATCGCGTCGGGTTCCATGGCGCCGTCGATGCCGAGCTGGTGCCACGCGGCCTGGATCTGCGGGTCGGCTGACCACGCCACGATGTGCCGTCCCGGGGTGACGTCGAGGAGTGCCGCGGCCAGCTTCGTGGCCGACACGGAGCGGGTGTTGAACTCCTTGAAGATGGTCTTGGCGAGCTGGCTCTGGAGATCGAGGCGCTGGTTCCGATCGGTGCTCGAGCGGCTGCCGAACGTCTTGTAGTTCTCGTTGAGCGTCTGCTGGATGATGTTGCCGGCGTCGTAACGCTTGCCGTTGAGCGTCACGGGGCCCGTGCCCTGGATGAGGGCCCGCAGGGCGAGCGCGTCGACCATCATCACGCCGTCGACCTGCCCGAGGCCCTGGCGCGCCGCCATCCTGGCGTAGATCGGCGCCGACTCCGGGAAGTTAGGCGACACGTTGGTCTCGCGCCATTCCTGGCCGATCGCGAACCCGCCGGTGTACCAGCCGTACGTCTTCAGCAGGTCGGTCGGGAGGTTGTCGATGGGGCCTTTGGGGTTCCACAGCGCCGAGGTCGGCGTGAAGTCGCCGACCTCGATCTGACCGTTGTGGATGTGGGCGACACCGGCCGACAGCGGCATGCCGTTGCCGCCACGCATCTCGGCGTTGTTCGCGGCAAGGATCAAGACGCGGTGGTCCTCGGCGAGGAACTTGCGGAACCCGGTGAGCGCCCGCTTCCCCTGCGCCATCTTGGTGTCGACCTTGTGCAGCTCGTGGACGAGTTGGCTGCGAGCCCCCGACAGCGGGGGGAGCAAGAAGCCACCCGCGCCCACGTGCACCGATCGCACCTGCTGGTCGATCACGTGGACGCTCTGGAGCAGGCGGTCGACGAGCTCGACTCTCCGGTCCGCAGAGGCGCCCTTGTCGAGCTCGGCCTGCAGGCCTCGGGCCTGCTGGCGCGCGGTGGTGCCGAGGTCGGCCGTCGCCCGCGTGATGTCGCGCAGCCCGTGCACCTGCCCACGTATCACCGGGAGGGCGGCGAGCGGTGCCAAGGCGAAGCTCGAGTGGGCCAGGTCGTCGGCTCGCTGCAAGTGGCCGTCGGCGCGGGAGGCCACCTTGGCGATCCCGCCGCCGGCGTTGACCTTCTGCACGGTGAGCTGCGTGAGCTCCTGGCGCCCCGCGTTCAGCTCGGACTGGATCCGGTACAGGTCGACGACCAGCAGCAGCGCCCAGGCCACCACGACGATGGCGACGACGGCCGCCCCCCGGCGCCACCAGGTCCACCGTCGCCACGAGGCCACGGGATGCCGGAGCACCCCGAGCGCCGCGGCACCAGACGCGACAAGGCGCCGTGCCTCGAGGAAGAAGCGCCGGCGCCGAGTCAACGAAGCTGGGAGATGGTCGGGCTGCTGCGGTGAGAGATGTGCCGACCGGCCCCGTCGGGTCCCCGTCGCCGGGGCCCTACGGGGTCAGACCAGGTCGTCGCGCCGGCGTGCGGCGTGGCGAGCCAGCAGCGCGAGGGCGACGAGCCCAGCGGCGATGCTGAGCGGCAGCACCGTGTTCCAGCCGGTCATGGCCAGCGAGCCGGTGCCACCCGCGCCGGTGTCACCGCTCGATGGCGTGCTCACCGGCGTGAACGCGGTGTTCGCGGTGGTCGTGGTGGGGCACGAGGTGTTCGACGACCCATTGCTCGAGCCCGACGAGGACCCCGCGGTGCAGGTGTTGCTCGAGCCGTTGGAGGAGCCGTTGCTCGACCCATTGCTGGAGCCGTTGCTCGAACCGTTCTGGCCGAAGGCCGCCACGGCGCTGAACATCATGAGGCCGATCACGGCCATCACCCCAACCAAGACCTGTACGGTCTGCTTCCGTTTCACGCCCGGTCTCCCCATTCGTGTGGATGAACTACGACGATCGTTGCTGTCGGGCGACGATTCTATGCACATCCGCCCGATTCCTTGTTACTTGCGCGGCCAGAAATCTACACACGTTCCCGCCGGCCGATGGCAACCCGCGGTGGTGAGGGGTGCAGGTCGTTCCCCCGGCATCGGGCTGCCCGATCTCTTTTTGCCCGGCGGCGTCGTGACGGGCCATACTTCCGGCGTGGACCAGCGCCGCACCGACACCCTTCTCGTACGCACCTGACGTACCGAGGTCTTTGACCTTCGGTGCGTCGAACGACCTCCCAGCCGGGAGGTCGTTGTGGTTTTCGGGCCGGGTCGCGAGCGACGAGATCCCTGCCGGGGAGCCACCGTCGCCGAACCCGTCCGATCCAAACCGCACAAGAGGAAGACCATGAAGCTCAACGGTGGACAAGCTCTGATCAAGGCGCTCGAGATGGAGGGCGTCGAAGTGATCTTCGGGCTGCCCGGGGGTGCGATCCTCCCCGTGTACGACCCGATCATCGACTCGCCGATCCGTCACATCCTCGTGCGCCACGAGCAGGGTGCCGGCCACATGGCCGAGGGCTACGCCCACGTGACCGGCCGGCCTGGTGTCGCCATGGTCACCAGCGGCCCCGCTGCCACCAACATCGTCACACCCCTGTGCGACGCCTACATGGACTCGGTGCCGATGGTGGTGATCACTGGGCAGGTGGGCACGAAGTCGATCGGAACCGACGCGTTCCAGGAGTGCGACACCACCGGCATCACGATGTCCGTCACCAAGCACAACTTCTTGGTCACCGACGCCCGCCAGATCCCGATGATCGTCCGCCAGGCCTTCCACCTGGCGACCACCGGCCGTCCCGGCCCGGTGCTCATCGACCTCCCGAAAGACGTCGTCGACCCCAACTCCGCGCTCGCCCAGATGGAGTGGTACTGGCCGAGCGACGACGACGTGGCCGCGTCGCTGCCCGGCTACAAGCCCACCACCCACGGTCATCCGCTCAAGGTCCGCGACGCGGCCGACCTGATCTTCGAGTCGCGCCGGCCGGTGATCTACGCCGGCGGCGGGATCTTGAAAGCGCGCGCCGCTGAGGCGTTGCGCGAGCTGGCCGAGCTGTGCGGCCTGCACGTCACCACCACGTTGATGGCCCGCGGCGCGTTCCCCGACGACCACCCGCTCGCGCTGGGCATGCCGGGGATGCACGGCACGTACACGGCGGTCACGGCGCTGCAGCGCGCCGACCTGTTGATCGCGCTCGGCACCCGGTTCGACGATCGGGTCACCGGCAACGTGGCCGGCTTCGCGCCCGGCGCGAAAGTGATCCACGTCGACATCGACCCGGCCGAGCTCGGCAAGGTCCGGCACCCTGACGTGCCCATCGTCGGCGACTGCCGCCTGGTCATCGAGGACCTCGTCAAGGCCATCCGCAAGACCCGAGAAGGTGGCCGTGCGCTGCCCGACACGTCGGAGTGGAAGTCGCAGATCTCGGGTTGGCAGGAGAAGTTCCCGCTCACGTACGAGCCCGCCGCCGATGGCGACCTGTTGAAGCCCCAGCTCGTGCTCGAGCACCTGCGCGACTCGGCGCCCGAGGGGACGATCCTCGCCTCGGGTGTGGGTCAGCACCAGATGTGGGCCAGCCAGTACTGGAAGTTCACCGAGCCGTACTCATGGGTCAACTCGGGTGGGCTCGGCACGATGGGCTTCTCGGTGCCGGCCGCGATCGGTGCCAAGGTCGGGCGGCCGGACCGCACCGTGTGGGCGGTCGATGGCGACGGTTGCTTCCAGATGACCGCCCAGGAGCTGATCACTGCGTCGGCCGAGCGGATCCCCGTCAAGATCGCGATCTTGAACAACGCGTATCTCGGCATGGTCCGCCAGTGGCAGGAGATGTTCTATGACGAGCGGTACAGCGAGGTGTACCTGTCGTTCGACTTGCCCGACTATGTGAAATGGGCGGAGGCCATGGGTTGCGTCGGCCTGCGTGCCGAACACCCCGAGGAGATCCAGAACGTGATCGACAAGGCCAACTCGATCGACGACCGGCCGGTGGTCATCGAGTTCCGGACCGACGCCCAAGAGAAGGTCTTCCCGATGGTGCCGGCCGGCCGGACCAACGACGAGATCCAGGTCCAGCCGTCGCAGCAGCCCCTGCTCGACGCCCAGCGGGCGGCGGGCTCATGAGCGAGCGCAGCGACGGTGCGCCGCGGCACCACACCCTGTCGGTCCTGGTCGAGAACAAGGCCGGGGTGCTCGCGAGGGTGGCCAACTTGTTCGCGAGGCGTGGTTACAACATCTTCTCCCTCGCGGTGGCCCCCACCGACGACGAGGCGTTCAGCCGTATCACCGTGGTGGTCGACGTGGAGTCGTCACCGCTCGAGCAGATCGTGAAGCAGCTCTACAAGTTGGTCAACGTGGTGCGCATCTCCGAGCTCGACCCGCGGGCGTCGGTCGAGCGCGAGCTGATGCTCGCGACGGTGAAGGCCATCCCGGGTGAGCGCGGCGAGGTGCTCGACCTGGTGCGCGTGTTCGACGGCCGGGTGGTGGCCGTCGGCCGCGATGCGCTCACCGTGGCGCTCGACGGCGCGCCCGACAAGTTGGACGACTTCGAGGAGCTCCTGCGAGCGTATGGGATCGTCGAGCTGCAACGGACGGGTCGCGTGGCCCTCCCGAAGCTCGAGCGGTCCTGACCCCGATCGCCCAGTCCCGACCGAACGACACACGAACTCGAACCACTACGCACGAATCGAAAGAGGATCAAGCTCCCATGGCCAACGTGTACTACGAGAAGGACGCGGACCGGTCGCTGATCGCCGACCGCAAGGTGGCGATCCTCGGCTACGGCTCGCAGGGTCACGCCCACGCACTCAACCTGAAGGACTCCGGCATCGACGTGCGGGTCGGCCTGCGCGAGGGATCGTCGTCGAAGGCCAAGGCCGAGCAGGCCGGGCTGCGGGTCGTGCCGATCGACCAGGCGTGCGCCGAGGCGGACCTGATCATGGTGCTGTTGCCCGACACTGAGCAGGGCGACGTGTACGCCGAAGCCATCGCGTCGAACTTGAACGAAGGTGATGCGCTCTTCTTCGCGCATGGCTTCAACATCCGCTTCGGGTTCATCGAGCCACCGGCCAACGTCGACGTGGCGATGGCGGCCCCGAAGGGCCCGGGGCACCTCGTCCGCCGCACGTACACCGAAGGCGGTGGCGTGCCGTGCCTCATCGCCGTGTCGCAGGACGCGTCGGGCAACGCCAAAGGTCTCGCGCTCGCGTACGCCGACGCCATCGGCGGTTCGCGGGCGGGCGTGCTCGAGACCACGTTCGAAGAAGAGACCGAGACCGACCTGTTCGGCGAGCAGGTGGTGCTGTGTGGCGGCCTGTCGGCGTTGGTGCAGGCTGGATTCGAGACACTGGTCGACGCTGGCTACCAGCCCGAGTCCGCGTACTTCGAGTGCTTGCACGAGCTGAAGCTCATCGTCGACCTCATGTACGAGGGCGGCATCAGCGACATGCGGTACTCGATCTCGACCACCGCCGAGTACGGCGATCTCAGCCGTGGGCCTCGGGTCATCACCGACGCGACCAAGGCCGAGATGCGCAAGATCCTCGGTGAGATCCAGTCCGGCGCCTTCGCCAAGGAGTTCATGGAGGAGGTCAAGAGCGGCGGCAAGCACTTTGCGGAGCTGCGCAAGGCGGGCCAGGAGCACCAGGTCGAGAAAGTCGGCAAGGAGCTGCGGGCGATGATGCCGTGGATCTCGGCCGGCAAGCAGAAGGTCTCCGACATCTCCGGCGGCGACTGACCGGGGCCGGCGTCCTCGCCCACGAGCCGGCGGTACGGTGCCGGCCGTGGAGGAGACCGAGTGGCGTGACGACAACCAGGCTTGGTGGGACGCGCGCGTCGCGGCCCACGCGGAGTCAGAGCTGTACGACCTCGACGGCCTCGTCGCGGGCCGCGACGACTTGCGGCCGTGGGAGCCCGACGACGTGGGACCGGTCGACGGCCTCGACCTGATCCACCTCCAGTGCCATCTGGGAACCGACACCGTGGGATGGGCGCGCCGGGGCGCGCGCACGGTCGGGCTCGACTTCTCGCAGCTCGCGCTCGACGTCGCCGCGGAGCTCGCCCGGCGCTGCGGGCTCGACATGGAGTGGATCCAGTCCGACGTGTACGAGGCGGCCGACGCCGTCGGCGGCCGCACGTTCGACGTCGTGTACACGGGCATCGGCGCGCTCGGCTGGCTGCCCGACCTCGATCGGTGGGCGCGGGTCGTGCGCGACCTGTTGCACCCTGGCGGGTTCCTGTACTTGTTCGAGATCCATCCGATGTGGGTGGCGCTCGCGGCGGACGGTCGCACGCTCGGCGAGGACGCGCTCGGCGCGACGTACCAGCGGTGGGACGAGCACGACTGGGGCTCGTACGCCGCACCCGACGCCCGCTTCGACGCCACCGTGACCTGGGAGCGCACCCATGCGATCGGCGAGGTGCTGACCGCGGTGCTCGACGCCGGGCTCACGATCGAGCAGTACCGCGAGCACGACGTCACCAACGCGCCCACGAAATGGTTGGAGCTGGGGCCGGACCGCCTCTACCACTTTCCCGAGGGACACCCGCACTTTCCGCTGACGTACAGCTTGCGGGCGCGGCGGTCGCGCAAAAGCTGACCTAGCAGGTCGACAATTGCGGTACTACGGTGTCGCCCCATGACGGATTCCAACTGGGGTTTCGAGACCCGACAGATCCACGCAGGGCAGCAGTCCGACCCGGCCACGGGCGCGGTGGCGGTGCCGATCTACCAGACCACGGCGTACCAGTTCCGCGACACCGAGCACGCGGCGAACCTGTTCGCGCTCAGCGAGATCGGCAACATCTACACGCGGATCATGAACCCCACCGAGGGTGTGGTCGAAGCGCGCATCGCCGCGCTCGAAGGCGCGCCCGACACTGCCGTGGGCCTTCCCGGCGCGCTGCAGGTGGCCAGCGGCCAGTCGGCCTCCACCATGGCGTTGCTCAACATCGCGGGCGCCGGCGACCACGTGGTCGCCGCGGCATCGCTGTACGGCGGCACCTTCAACCTGCTCGCCCACACGCTGCCGAAGCTCGGCATCGAGCTGTCGTTCGTGGAGGACGCGGACGACCTCGACGCGTGGCGGGCCGCCGCCAAGCCGAACACGAAGGCGTTCTTCGGCGAGAGCATCGGCAACCCCAAGAACGACGTGCTCGACATCGCCGGCGTGGCCGGTGTGGCGCACGAGGTCGGCGTGCCGCTGCTGATCGACAACACCGTGGCCACACCGTGGCTCGTGCGCCCGCTCGAGCACGGGGCCGACATCGTGATCCACTCGACCACGAAGTTCATCAGCGGCCACGGCACCACCATCGGCGGCGTGATCGTCGACGGAGGCTCGTTCGACTTCTCCAACGGTCGCTTCCCGGGCTTCACCGAACCCGACGCCAGCTACCACGGCCTCACGTACTGGCCGGCGCTCGGCCCCGGTTCGTTCATCATCAAGGCCCGTGTGCAGCTCTTGCGCGACATGGGCATGGCCATCAGCCCGTTCAACGCCTTCCTCACCTTGCAGGGCCTCGAGACGCTCAGCCTCCGGGTCGAGCGCCACAACGACAACGCCCGCAAGGTCGTGGAGTTCGTCAGCAAGCAGACCCAGGTGTTGAAGGTGAACCACCCGAGCCTCGACAGCTCGCCGTGGCATGCCCGTGCCGACGAGCTGTTCGGCGGCAAGGGCTACGGCTCGGTGCCCTCGTTCGTGCTCGACGGCGGTGCCGAAGCGGGCAAGCGCTTCATCGAGGCGCTCGAGCTGCACTACCACGTGGCCAACATGGGCGACGTGCGCAGTCTCGCCATCCACCCGGCGTCGACCACCCACTCCCAGATGGAAGAAGACGAGCTGCTCCGCATCGGGATCGAGCCGGGCCTGGTGCGCCTGTCGGTCGGCATCGAGACGGTCGACGACATCCTCGCCGACCTGGAGCGGGGATTCGCCGCCGCCAAGAAATGATCCGAGCTGTGAGCACTTGACCACCGCTCAGGTGGTCAAGTGCTCACAGCAGGGGTCTTTGTGCGGGCTCGATACTCGAACGCGGCGGGGTCGGGGCGACGGGTCTGCTGCCAGTAGCGGATCGTGGGCCCTGGCCAGTTGTTGGTGACCCGGCCGGACTCGGTCTTGTACCAACTGTGGCAACCGGACGTCCACACGCTGCCCTCGAGCTGGTGGTCGATGCGGCGGTTGAAGGCGTTCTGCACACCTGGCCGCACGTCGATCCACCCGAGGTCACGGTCGCGGATCGCCTCGATCTGCTGGAGGATCCAACGGATCTGGCACTCGAGCATGAAGATGATCGAGTTGTGGCCCAAGTTCGTGTTGGGCCCGTACAGCAGGAACAGGTTCGGGAAGCCCGTGACGGCGAGGCCGAGGTACGCCTCCGCGCCGTCACGCCAGTCCTCGTGGAGGCTCCGCCCGCCGCGGCCGATCACGTCCATCGGTGCGAGGAAGCCGGTGGTCTGAAAGCCGGTGCCGAAGATGATCGTGTCGACTACGTGGCGTTCGCCGTCGGCCGTGACCACCGCGTGGGGCTCGATCCGCTCGACGCTCTCGGTGACCAGGTCGACGTGCGGCTGGTCGACGGCCGGGAAGAAGTCGTCGGAGATGAGGATCCGCTTGCAGCCAGGCTGGTAGTCGGGACGCAGCTTGCGGCGCTTGTCGGGGTCGGCCACCTGGTCCTGCAGGTGTTGCAGCGAGATCTTCGTCATCATCTTCCCGAGGCGCGAGTTCTTGCGCATCGCGAACCACCGCGACTCGAAGTTCGCCCAGATGAACGCCCGGTACGCGCGGTCCAGCGACGGGACGTGGTTGAACAGCTGCTTGGCCCAGGCGCTGTACACCCGGTCGCGCTTGGGGATGATCCAGTTCGCCGAGCGCTGGAACAGCGTGACGTGGCCAGCGGTCTCCACGACGTGGGGCACGAACTGGATGGCGCTGGCGCCGATACCGATCACCGCGACGCGCTCGCCCGACAGATCGTGGCCGTGGTCCCAGCGGGCCGAGTGGAACGTGGTGCCCTCGAACGTGTCGAGGCCGGGGATCGCAGGGATCTGCGGGCGGTTCAACTGGCCGAGACCCGACACCACCACGTCGGCGGTGAAGTGCTCGCCGTCGGTGCTGCGCAGGTGCCAGCGCTGCTCCGCCTCGTCGAAGCGCAGCTCGGCGATCTCGGTGTTGAGGCGCAGGTGCGGCTTGAGCTCGTGGTGGTCGATCAACCCTTCGAGGTAGTCGAGGATCACGGGCTGCTCGGAGAACCGGCGTGGCCAGTCGTGGCGAGTGTCGAACGAGTAGGAGTAGAAGTGCGACGGCACGTCGCACGCGGCGCCCGGATACGTGTTGTCGCGCCAGGTGCCGCCGACCCCGTCGGCCTTCTCGTAGACCGTGAAGTCGGCAAGGCCCGTCTGGCGCAGGCGGATCGCCGCGCCGATGCCGCCGAAGCCAGCGCCCAAGATGGCCACTTCGAGGCGGCGTCCCGGTCGTGACCTGGCGGCGCGACCGCGCGCCTCGACCGCTGTTGCAACCATCGTTCGGTCCCCCGGATCCGTCGATTCGCGTGTCGGGGTCATGGTAGCGACGGCGCCTGTGGTCCCCCGCTTCGGGCCGCAGCAGGGCCGTCGCCGGCGCCATGGTCGCGTTCGCAGGTCACACCGCCGCTCGTCTTGCGTTCGGCGGGTGCCCCACGCTCTGCGCGGCGCGCGCGCCGGTGCTGCGGGGCCTCAGGGCAGGACGATCTCGCCGATGGGATCCGGGTTGTACGCGACTTCCCAGCGGTAGCCGTCGGGATCCGCGAAGTAGCCGGTGTAGCCACCCCAGTCACGCTGCTGGCCGGGCTGCACGATCTCGGCGCCGGCGGCCGCGGCGGTGGCCAACACCTCGTCGACCGCCGCGGTGGTGGGGACGTTGTGGGCGATGGTGAGCGGCGCCACACCCGAGCCCCGGTTCACTGGCGCGCCGAGCTCCGCCTCGAAATGGCTCGTGTCCCAGAGCGACAACATGAGGTGTTCGCCGACCTGGATCATCACGACCTCGCCGGGCACGTCGAGGTCGGCCCGCCAACCCAGCCCGTCGACGTAGAACGCCCGGCTGCGGTCGAGGTCGTCGATCGCCAAGGAGATGAAGCTGATGCGCTGGTCCATGCGCCCAAGTCTGCCGAGACCACCTTCGCCCTGACGAGACCTACATCGTCTCGGACAGCGAGACTTCTCCGGTGCCGCGCAGCACGTTCTTCAGCAGCTTCCCCGACGCGTTGCGCGGGAGCGGGTCGTGGGTGAGGTCGACGTACGCGGGCACCTTGAAGTTGGCGAGGGTCTCGGCCACCCATGCCTTCACGTCGCCCTCGGTCAGCTCGCTGCCGGGCGGCACCTGCACGGTGGCCTTGACCTCTTCGCCGAGCTCGGGGTGCGGCACGCCGAAGATGGCGGCGTCGAGGATGCCCGGGTGTTGCACCAGGCGGTTCTCGATCTCGACGCAGTAGATGTTCTCGCCGCCGCGGATGATCATGTCTTTGGCGCGGTCGGTGATGTACAGGTAGCCGTCGGGGTCGAGGTAGCCGATGTCGCCGGAGTGGAGCCACCCGTCGGTGATGGTCTCGGCGGTGGCGTCCGGGCGCTTCCAGTAGCCGGGCATCACGATCGGGCCTTTGATCCACACCTCGCCGGTCTCGCCCGTCGGCACGTCGTTGCCGGAGTCGTCGACGATCCGCAGGTCGACCACGGGAACCGGCTTGCCGACAGAAGTCGGCCGGTCGAGGGCGTCCTGGCCGGCGATGACGGTGGCCACCGAGCTGGTCTCGGTGAGGCCGTACGCGTTCGACGTCGACGTGACGTTGGGGAAGGTCTCGCGCACCATGCGCTGCAGCTCTTCGGCCGACGGTGAGCCGCCGAACGCCACCCCCGTCACCGAACTGGTGTCGTAATCGTGGCGGTCGGGGAACTCGCACACCCGCCACACCATGGTGGGCACCGTGGCCCACACCTTCACGCCCTCGCGCTGGATCAAGTCGAGCGCCTTGGCCGGCTCGAACTTGCCTTCGGGGATCACGAGACGCACGCCACCGAGCATGCCGACCACGAGGTTCGAGTGGCAGCCCGACACGTGGAACAGGGGAGAGGTGAGCAGCGAGACGGTCTGGCCGCCGTCGGCCGCGTCGCCGAGCAGCGGGGAGCCCGCGGCCATGGCCTGCTGGAGGCTGTGGAACATCGTGTTCTGGAGGTTGGCGATCATCGACCGGTGCGTCGATATGGCGCCCTTGGGTCGACCGGTGGTGCCCGACGTGTAGAAGATGACCGCCATGTCGCCTTCGTCGATCGCCACGGTGGGGAAGGCGGGGGTGGGGTCGGCCGTGAGCACGTCGAAGCGCTGGATCGTGACGCCGCTGGGCGGAGCCGGGAAATCCGACGGGTCGGCGTCAGCCAGGAAGACCGCTTCGAGGTCGGGCAGCTCCGCGAGCTGGTCCGCGATTCGCTCGTAACGTCGAGCGTCGGCCACCAGCACCTTCGATCCGCTGTCTTGCAACCCGAAGATGATCTCGTCGGTCTTCCACCAGCCGTTCAGGCCCACCAGCACCGCACCGATGTCGACCGTGCCCCAGAACGCCAGGCACCACTCCGGGTTGTTGGCGCTCAGCACCGCGACCCGGTCGCCCTTGGCGACGCCGAAGCGGCCCGCCAGGGTGTTGGACACCGAGTTGGCCAGCGTCGCGAACGTGGCGAACCCGTACCGCTGGTCGCCGTAGACCACGAAGTCGGTCGCGTCGCCGCGCGCGGCGCCGATCTGGGCCACTTCGCGCAACGCGTGCATCCGCTGCACGTACATCTTCTGCTCGGTGCCGTCGATGACCTCGGTGGTGATCTCGAACATCGCGCCCGGCGCGGTGAGCTGGGCGCGGGCCTCGTCAGCGGTGGGCATCGCTCAGACCAGCTGGGCGATCACGTGGTCGATGCAGCGGGTGAGCTGGGCGATGTCGCTGGGCTCGATGGCGGGGAACATCGCGATGCGCAGCTGGTTGCGGCCGAGCTTGCGGTACGCCTCGGTGTCGACGATGCCGTTCTGGCGCAGCACCTTGGAGATGGTGGTGGCGTCGACCCGGTCGTCGATGTCGATCGTGGCCACGACGTGGCTGCGCTTGGCCGGGTCCTTGACGTACGGCGTGGCGTACTCGTGGCCGTCGGCCCAGCCGTACATGGTCCCGGCCGACTGGTCGCAGCGGCCGGCCGACCAGTTCAGGCCGCCGTTGTGGTTGATCCACTCGACCTGCTCGACGGCGAGGGCGATGGTGGCCAGCGCCGGCGTGTTGTACGTCTGGTCCTTGCGGGAGTTGTCGAGCGCGGTGGTGAGGCTGATCGACTCGGGGACCCAGCGGCCGCTGGCGCCGATCTGCTCGATGCGGGCGACGGCCTCGGGTGAGCACACCGCCAGCCACAGACCGCCGTCGGACGCCAGGCACTTCTGCGGGGCGAAGTAGTAGACGTCGGTCTCGCGGGGGTCGAACCGCAGGCCGGCCGCGCCGGAAGTGGCGTCGACGGCGACCAGCGCCTGGCCGGCCGTACCGGCGGGACGCTGCAAGTCCATGGCCACACCGGTCGAGGTCTCGTTGTGGGTGAACGCGTACAGGTCGACGTCGGCGTTGGCCACCGCGGTGGGGTGGTCGCCAGGCTCAGACTCGATCACTTCGGGGTCGTCGAGGAACGGCGCCGCTTTGGCCGCCTTGGCGAACTTCGAGGAGAACTCGCCGAACGAGAGGTGCTGGCTCTTGCGGTCGATGAGACCGAAGGTGGCCGCGTCCCAGAACACCGTGGTGCCGCCGTTGCCGAGCAGCACTTCGTAGCCGTCGGGCAGGGCGAACAGCTCGGACAGCCCGTTGCGCAGGCGAGCCACCATGAACTTGACCGTCGGCTGGCGGTGGCTGGTCCCGAGGTACTCGCCGGAGATCCGGCTCAGCTCGGCCACCGCCTCGGGGCGCACTTTGGAGGGTCCGCAGCCGAAGCGCCCATCGGAGGGACGCAGGTCACTGGGGATGGAGATCTCGGGAATCGAGTCAGGTGAAGCGGTCATCGTCTGCCACTATGACCGACAGTCCCCCCGTTGGAGAAATGAAACGCACATGCCCGCTTCTCGCATCTCGCCCCGCGTCGCCGCCATCGCCGAATCGGCCACCCTCGCTGTCGATGCGAAGGCGAAAGCGCTCAAGGCGGCCGGCGAGTCCGTGATCGGTTTCGGGGCGGGCGAGCCGGACTTCCCGACGCCGGCGCACATCGTCGAGGCGGCTGTCGAGGCCTGCCGCAACCCCGCCAACCACCGCTACTCACCGGCGGGGGGGCTGCCAGAGCTCAAAGAAGCGATCGTGGCCAAGACCCGCCGCGACTCGGGCTACGAAGTGGCGTCGAACCAGGTCGTGATCACCAACGGCGGCAAGCACGCCATCTACAACACGGTGCTCACGCTGATCGCCGACGGCGACGAAGTGCTGCTCCCGGCGCCGTACTGGACCACCTATCCCGAGCCCATCCGCCTGGCCGGCGGCACCGTCGTCGAGCTGCCCACCACGTTGGCCGACGGGTTCAAGGTCACGGTCGAGCAGCTCGACGCGGCATACACCGAGCGGACCAAGGCGCTGGTCTTCGTGTCGCCGTCGAACCCCACCGGTGCCGTGTACACACCCGACGAAGTGCGCGCGATCGGTCAGTGGGCGGCCGCCAAAGGTGTGTGGGTGCTCACCGACGAGATCTACGAGCACCTCACGTACGGCGACCACGGCTTCTCGTCGATGCCCACGCTGGTGCCCGAGATCGCCGACCAGTGCGTCGTGCTGAACGGTGTGGCCAAGACATACGCCATGACCGGCTGGCGTGTCGGTTGGATGATCGCCCCGCCCGACGTCGCCAAAGCTGCCACCAACCTCCAGTCGCACGCCACGTCCAACGTGGCCAACGTGTCGCAGCGCGCCGCGTTGGCCGCGGTGTCGGGCGGGCTCGACGATGTGGCCACCATGCGTGCCGCGTTCGACCGCCGCGGCCGCAAGATGACCGAACTGCTGCGGGCCATCCCGGGCGTCGACCTGCTCGACCCCCAAGGCGCCTTCTACTGCTTCCCCTCGTTCGAGGCGTACCTCGGCACGGAAGTGGCGGGGCGCAAGGTCCTCACGACGCTCGACTTGGCGGCGGTCGTGCTCGAAGAGGCCAAGGTGGCCTTCGTGCCGGGTGAGGCGTTCAGCGCGCCGGGCTACGCGCGCCTGTCGTTCGCGCTCGGCGACGACGACCTCGGCGAAGGCATCAACCGCATCGCCGATCTGTTGGCCGGCTGAGGTCGGTCATGGGCGCGGCACGAGCCGAGGTCCCCTATGGGGCCTGGCCCTCGCCCCTCACTGCCGCCCGCCTGATGGAAGCGCCGGGCCGGGTCGCGACGGCCCGCCTTGCGGGCCCCGTTGTGTGGTGGGACGAGAGCCGGCCGGCCGAAGGGGGTCGCACGCAACTGCGTCGGCGCGCGCCCTCGGGTCGCGTGGACGACGTGCTGCCCGACGGCTGGAACGCCCGCACTCGGGCCCACGAGTACGGGGGCGCGGCGTGGGCCCCGGTCGGCGACGGCGTGGTGTTCGCGAGGTGGGACGACCAACGGCTGTATCTCACTGCAGAGCCGGGCGACGAGCCTCAGCCGCTCACCGCCGCGCCGAGCGCGGCGCACGGCTGGCGCTACGCCGACCCTCAGCCGAGCCCGGACCGGCGGTGGTTGGTGTGCGTTCGTGAGTCGCATGAGCCGGCCGATGTCGAACGTCACGGTGAAGCCGTGAACGAGATCGTGGCGGTACCGCTCGACGGGTCGGCGGTCGAGGAATCCGACGCGGTCCAGGTGCTGGTGAGCGGCGCCGACTTCTACCACTCGCCCCGACTGAGCCGCGACGGCGCCACGCTCGCATGGATCGAGTGGCGGCACCCGAACATGCCGTGGGACGGCGCGGAGCTGTGGCGCGCACCGTTCGACCCGGCGGCTGGCGAGGTGCATGCTGCCGGCACGGCAGCGTGGCTGTCGGGAAGCGCCAGCGAGGTCACCCAGGCGCCCGAGTTCGGGCGCGACGGCACCTTGTGGTTCTTGTCGGAGCGCTCGGGCTGGTCGAACCTCAACCGCATCCCGCCGCACGGTGGCGCGGCCGACGTCGAACACGTCGCGCCGGTCGACGCGGAGCTGGGCGGTCCGGGCTGGGTGTTCGGCACGCGGTGGATCGCACCGTTGGCCGACGGTCAGGTGGTGGCCACGCTGGTGCGCGACGGCATGGGTTCGCTGGCGGTGATCGACCCGTCGCAACCCGAAGACCCGCCCGTCGTGCTCGACACGCCGATCACTGATCCTGCCGCGGTGCTCGACGCCGGCGACGACACCACCGTCGTCGTGGTCGGCGGCACCGCGACCGCCACCTCTGAGCCCTACCGGTTCCGCATCGACGGCCGTGCGGTGGTCGGGTGGGAGGCACTGGCCCCGCCCACGGAGCCGATCGTGGGTCCGGAGTGGATCTCGGCGGCAGAGCCGTTGGACTTCACGTCCGCCGGCGGCCGAGTGGCACATGCGCTGGTCTACCGGCCCACCAACCCGACGGTCACCGCGCCGCCCGGCACAAAGCCGCCGTTGCTGGTCGTGATCCACGGCGGCCCCACGGCCGCCGCGCGGCCGACGTTCAGCCCTGCCGTGCAGTACTGGACCAGCCGGGGGTTCCTCGTGGCCGACGTGAACTACGGCGGTTCCACTGGGTTCGGGCCGGCGTATCGGCGGTCGCTGAACGGCCAGTGGGGCGTCATCGACGTGGAGGACTGCGTGGCGGTCGCCCGCCACCTCGTCGACGCCGGCGAGGTCGATCCCGACCACCTCGCGATCCGGGGCGGCAGCGCGGGTGGCTACACGACCCTCGCCGCGCACGCGTTCCACGACGTGTTCACCGCCGGCGCCAGCCACTACGGCGTGGCCGACATGAGTGCGCTCGCCGCCGACACGCACAAGTTCGAATCGCGCTACCTCGACACGCTCGTGGGGCCGTGGCCCGAGGCGCGAGCCACGTACGAGGAGCGGTCGCCGATCCACCACACCGACGGTTTCACCCGCCCGATGGCCGTGTTCCAGGGCCTCGATGACCAAGTCGTCCCGCCCGCCCAGTCGGAGATGATCGTGGCCGCGCTCGCCGCGCGGGGAGTGCCCCACGTGTACCTCGCGTTCGAGGGCGAGCAGCACGGCTTCCGCCAAGCACCCAACATCATCCGGGCGCTCGAGACCGAGCTGTGGTTCTACGGCAGGGTCTTCGGCTTCGAGCCGGCCGATCCGATCGAATCACCACCCGAGGCCGTCGGCCTCGTCTGAAGTGCGACCCTGCCCCGTCGCCGGCGCACCGGCGATCTGAACCGCGGGCCGGTGCGACAACTGACACTCGGGTCATCTGGCGACCGACGCGACCGAGCCGCGAGGATTGGCTCATGGCTCGTGTTCTCGTCACCGAAAAGATCGCCGACAACGGACTCCAGCGTCTCCGGGACGCCGGTCACGAGGTCGACGTGCAGACGGGCCTGTCGCCCGAAGAGCTGCTCGAGGTGCTGCCAGGTGCACACGCGCTGATCATCCGGTCGGCCACGAAGGTCACGGCCGACGCGCTCGCCGCGGGCCGCGACCTGGTGGTGGTCGGCCGTGCGGGCATCGGGCTCGACAACGTCGACGTCGAAGCGGCCACCAAGCAGGGCGTGATGGTGGTGAACGCGCCGCAGTCCAACATCTTGTCGGCTGCCGAGCACACGATCGCGTTGCTGTTGGCCCAGGCCCGCAACATCCCCCAAGCCCACGCTGCCCTCGTCGAGGGGCGGTGGGAGCGCTCGAAGTGGAACGGCGTGGAGCTCGCCGACAAGACCCTCGGCGTGGTGGGCCTCGGCCGGATCGGCCGGCTGGTCGCCCAGCGGGCGATGGCCTTCGGCATGAACCTGATCGCGTATGACCCGTATGTGTCCGAGGAGCGTGCCCGCCAGCTCAACATCGACCTCGTCGATCTCGACACGCTGGTGACCACTGCCGACTTCCTCACCTTGCACGTGGCCAAGACCCCCGAGACCCTCGGGCTGATCGGCAAGGAGTTGCTGGCCAAGGCCAAGCAGGGCCTGCGGGTGATCAACGTGGCCCGTGGCGGCATCGTCGACGAGGCGGCGTTGGCCGAAGCCATCAAGTCGGGTCACATCGGCGGCGCTGCGCTCGACGTGTTCGTCGAGGAACCCACCACCGAGTCGCCGCTGTTCGGCCTGCCCGAAGTGGTGGTCACGCCGCACCTCGGCGCCAGCACCGTGGAAGCCCAGGACAAGGCCGGGGACACCATCGCCGACATGGTGCAGCTCGCGCTCGCCGGCGAGTTCGTGCCGTTCGCGGTGAACATCGCCGCCGCCGAGGCCTCCGAGACGGTGCGCCCCTACCTCGGTCTGGCGGAGCTGCTCGGCCAGATGTTCAGCGGCCTGGCCGGGGTGCCGCCGATGCTCGAGATCGAGTACCAGGGCCAGCTCGCCGACTACGACACCCGGATCCTCACGCTCGCCGCGCTCAAGGGCCTGCTCGGCGCAGTGAGCGACGAGCCGGTGTCGTACGTCAACGCGCCGCAGCTCGCCGAGGAGCGCGGCACCGAAGTGCGCGACATCTCCACCACCACCGCCCGCGACTACGTCAACCTCGTCACGTTGCGCGGCGGCGGTCACTCGGTGGCCGGCACGCTGACCGGCATGAAGGGCGAGCCCCGCATCGTGCTGCTCGACGACCACGCCCTCGACCTCCCGCCCGCCAAGCACATGATCGTGGTCCGCAACGACGACCAGCCCGGCGTGATCGGGACGGTCGGCACGATCCTCGGCGACGCGGGGGTGAACATCTCCGACATGCACGTCGGCCGCTCGCCCGACGGTGCGTCGGCGTTGATGGTGGTGGCCACCGGCGGCGCGGTCAGCAGCGAAGTGCTCGGCGCGCTGCAGGCCGCCTCGGGCGTCGAGACCGCCGTCGCGATCAACCGGGACTGAGGCTGCCGGGTTCGGCTCCGGCGGACCCTTGCGCCGGTTCGGCCAGCTCGATCGCCGGCCAGGGCACGTCGACGGGCCACGGTTCGTCGAACACGGCCGTCTCCGGCCCCCGCAACCAGCGGAACGCCACAGCGGCGCCGATGGCCGCGGCGGAGGTGAGGGCGAGTCGTCGCAGGCCGCGCATCGCGGCGACGGTAGCGGGCCGCCGTGACCAGTTCGGTCGTGGGGGTCATGCCAAGGCCCGTTTTGTTCTTGACAACGAGATCCCCGCGACGAGACACTGGTCGGCGATGACCTCGGCCGCGACCCTCCTCCTGCTCATGTAGGCGAGCTCCACCATCCGGTGCTCGCCGAAGCTCCTGTGCCCTCGGGCCGGGGGCTTCTTGCGTTTTCGGGATCAGATCGCGTCGGGGCCGTCGCTCTGTCACACGAACCACCTCACCAACTGCACGAATCACCAGCCACAGATCAGTGGCCACACGAGAGAAGCCAGCCATGCCGCCAGAACCAGCGCAGCCACGCACGATGCCGTTCGACAAGTACCGCCCGTACGTGCCGCTCGAGCTTCCGGATCGCACGTGGCCCGACCGGCGCCAGGACCACGCCCCCGAGTGGTGCGCGGTCGACCTGCGCGACGGCAACCAGGCGCTGATCGACCCGATGGACCCGGTCCGCAAGCTGCGGATGTTCAACACGCTGGTGGCCATGGGCTTCAAGGAGATCGAGGTCGGGTTCCCGGCGGCCAGCCAGACCGACTTCGACTTCATCCGCCAGATCATCGAAGACGACTTGATCCCCGAGGACGTCACCATCCAGGTGCTCACCCAGTGCCGCGACGAGCTGATCGCCCGCACGTACGAGTCGATCGCCGGGGCGCACCGGGCGATCGTGCACTTCTACAACTCCACCTCCACGCTCCAGCGCAAGGTGGTGTTCGGCCTCGACAAGGACGGCATCACCGAGATCGCGGTCAACGCCGCGCGCATGTGCCGCAAGCTCGAGGAGACCGTGCCGGGTACCGAGGTGTTCTACGAGTACTCGCCCGAGAGCTACACCGGCACCGAGGTCGAGTACGCGGTCGAGATCTGCGACGCAGTCGCCGACGTGATCGAGCCCACCAGCGAGCGCAAGCTGATCATGAACCTCCCGGCCACGGTCGAGATGTACACACCGAACTTGTACGCCGACACCATCGAGTGGTTCCTGCGGACCATCCAGAACCGCGACGCGGTCCGCCTGTCGCTGCACCCCCACAACGACCGCGGCTGCGCAGTCGCCGCGGCCGAGCTGGGCGTGCTGGCCGGGGCCGACCGGGTGGAGGGGTGCCTGTTCGGCAACGGCGAGCGGACCGGCAACGTCGACTTGGTCACGCTGGCGCTCAACTTGTTCAGCCAGGGCGTCGACCCGAAGCTCGACGTGTCCGACATCGACGCGCTGCGTCGCACCGCGGAGTACTGCAACCGTCTGCCGGTGCACGAGCGGCATCCCTACGCCGGCGACCTCGTGTACACCGCGTTCTCCGGGTCGCACCAGGACGCCATCAAGAAGGGTTTCGCCGCGCTGTACGCCGATGCCGAAGCGGCGGGCCGCGGTCGCGACTACGAGCAGTGGGGTGTGCCGTACCTGCCGATCGATCCGGCCCACGTGGGCCGCACGTACGAAGCGGTGATCCGGGTGAACAGCCAGTCCGGCAAGGGCGGCGTCGCCTACATCATGGAGATGGAGCACGGTTTCGCGCTCCCGCGCCGCCTCCAGATCGAGTTCTCCAAGTCGATCCAGGCCATCGCCGAGGACACCGGCACCGAGATCAGCCCGCTGGCCATGTGGGACGCGTTCCAGGACATCTACTTGCCCTCGGCGCCGTCGCTGGTGCTGCGGTCACACGAGGTGTCGACCGACGACGACGGCTCGACCGCCATCGCCGCGCAGCTCACGGTCGACGGCCAGCCCGTCACCGTGCACGGCGTCGGCAACGGCCCGATCGCCGCGTTCGTGGCGGCCCTGCGCGCCGATGCCGGGATCTCGATCGACGTCGTCGACTACCACGAGCACTCGCTGAGCACCGGTTCCGACGCCAGCGCGGTGGCCTACGTCGAGACGGTCGACGACGACGGCACCACCCGCTGGGGCGTCGGCACCAACCCCAACATCAGCACCGCGTCGCTCCAAGCTGTGCTGTCGGCCGCCGAGCGCGCCCGCCCTCCCGTTCTGGGCTGAGAATTACGCGTCCCAGCGCGTAAAATTCAGCCCAGAACGGGGGAGGACGGGGAGGGCGGTCAGGTGGGGGTGGGGGCGTCGACGGTTGGGAGCCAAGTGGCGCGGCGGGGCTCGTAGTCGGTGATCGCGGCGGCATCGCGCAAGGTGATGCCGATGTCGTCGAGGCCCTCGAGGAAGCGCTCGCGGGTGGCCTCGTCGAGCGGGAACTCGATCGTGAGGCCGAGCGCGGGCGCCTCGAGCGTGCGGCGCGCCACGTCGATGGTGAGCTCGAGGGTGGGGTCGGCCTGCACGGCGTCGAGCAGCCGGCGATCGACGTCGTCGGGCACCACCACCGGCACAAGGCCGTTCTTGGTGCAGTTGTTGCGGAAGATGTCGCTGAAGCGGGGCGAGACGACGGCCTGGAATCCGTAGTCCATCAACGCCCACACCGCGTGCTCCCGCGATGAGCCGGTGCCGAAGTTCGGCCCCGCCACGAGGATCGTGGCGCCGGCGTAAGCCTCGTCGTTCAGCACGAAGTTGCGATCGTCGCGCCACGTCGAGAACAGACCCTTGCCGAAGCCGGTGCGCTCGACACGCTTGAGCCACTCGGCGGGGATGATCTGGTCCGTGTCGACGTCGCTGCGGTCGAGCGGCACTGCGGTGCCGGTGACGATGCGGACGGCTTCCATTGCGTGCTCCTCGTCGGTGTCGGTCGTGGTCAGGCCAGGTCGGACAGGTCAGGCCAGGTCCGCGGGGCTCGCGAACGTGCCGGCGATGGCGGTGGCGGCCGCGACGGCCGGCGACACCAGGTGGGTGCGCCCGCCGCGGCCCTGGCGGCCCTCGAAGTTGCGGTTGCTGGTCGACGCGGCCCGCTCGCCGGGCGCCAGCTTGTCGGGGTTCATGGCGAGGCACATCGAACAGCCGGGCTCGCGCCAGTCGAACCCGGCGGCCACGAACACCTTGTCGAGTCCTTCGGCCTCCGCTTGGGCCTTGACGGCGTGCGAGCCGGGCACGACCAGCGTCCGCATGCCTTGGGCGACGTGACGACCCTCGGCGACCTTGGCCGCGGCCCGCAAGTCCTCGATGCGGCTGTTGGTGCACGACCCGATGAACACGGTGTCGACCTTGATGTCACGCATCGGCGTCCCGGGGGTCAGGCCCATGTACTCCAAGGCGCGGGCTGCGGCGTCGCGCTCGGACGGCTCGGCGAACGACGCCGGGTCCGGCACCTGGCCGGCGAGCGGCGTGACTTGCGACGGGTTCGTGCCCCACGACACGTGTGGGCTGATCGAGGCGGCATCGAGGTCGACCTGCTTGTCGAACGTGGCGCCGTCGTCGGTGACGAGCGATCGCCAGTCGTCGAGGGCGGCTTCCCAGGCCTTGCCGGTGGGGGCGTGGGCCTTGCCTTCGAGGTAGGCGAACGTGGTGTCGTCGGGAGCGATCATGCCGGCTTTGGCGCCCGCTTCGATCGACATGTTGCACACCGTCATGCGGCCTTCCATCGTGAGGTCGCGAAAGGCCGAGCCGCGGTACTCGATGATCGACCCGATGCCGCCGCCGGTGCCGATGCGGCCGATGACGGCGAGGATCAGGTCCTTCGCCGTTGCACCCTCGGGCAGGTCGCCATCGACGACGACCGCCATGGTGCCGGGGCGCACCTGGGGAAGGGTCTGGGTGGCCAGCACGTGCTCGACCTCGCTGGTCCCGATCCCGAATGCCAGCGCACCGAACGCGCCGTGCGTGGCGGTGTGCGAATCGCCGCAGACGATGGTCATGCCCGGTTGTGTCAGCCCTTGCTCGGGGCCGATCACGTGCACGATGCCCTGGTGGGCGTCGCCCATGCCGTAGCAGACGATGCCGAACTCGCGGCAGTTGGCCTCGAGCACCTGCATCTGCTTCGCCGAGATCGGGTCCTTGATCGGCTGGTCGATCGCCTCGGTCGGCACGTTGTGGTCCATGGTCGCCACCGTGAGGTCGGGGCGACGAACCGTGCGGCCCGCCATGCGCAGTCCGTCGAAGGCCTGGGGGCTGGTCACCTCATGGACGAGGTGGAGGTCGATGTACAGCAGGTCGGAGTCGTCGTGGTTGGCGACGACGTGGCGGTCCCAGACCTTCTCGCTGAGCGTACGTGCTGTCGGCATCGGGCTACCTCGGTGGCTTGCATGTATCAGAGTTTGAGACAAGTATCTTGTCTCGTGGAACCCACAGTAAGCGGCGTCGGAGTGCTCGACAAGTCGATGGCGGTGTTGGCCGCGGTGGAAGGTGGGGCGTCGAGCCTGGCCGAGCTCGTCGCGGCCACCGGTTACTCCCGTGCCACCACACATCGGCTCGCGTCCGCGCTCGAAGCACACGGGCTGCTCGTCCGGCCGGCACGAGGCGGGTGGGTGCTGGGGTGGCGGCTGATCGGGCTGGGGCAGGTGGCATCGGCTCGCCAACCACTGGTGGCTGCCGCCCGCGAGCCGCTCGAACGGTTGCGCGACGCAACGGGTGAGAGCGTGCAGCTGTACGTGCGCGACGGCGAGAACCGCGTGTGCGTCGCTTCGCTCGAGTCACCGCACGGGCTGCGGACGATCGTGCCGGTCGGCGCCGTCCATCCACTCGACCGGGGCTCCGCGGGCAAGGTGCTGGCGGACGACCCGTTGGTGCGTAAACGAGGATGGGCCGACAGCGTGGCCGAGCGCGAGCCGGGGGTGGCGTCGGTGAGCGCGCCCGTGCGCGACGGGCGTGGTCGGCCGGTGGCGGCGATCAGCGTGTCGGGGCCGATCGAGCGGACCACGCGCCAGCCCGGCCGCAAGTACGCGGCCGACGTGGTGGATGCCGCACGCCAAGTGGAGGCCGGCGCACATCTGGCGGACCGGTGACCCGTCGACCCGCCCGCGATGCGTCAGCCGACCTCGACGACCTCCACCGTGATCGACGCGCCGGTCGGCGTCTCGTAGTTCACGGAGTCGCCGGGCTTGTGGCCGAGCAGCGCTTGGCCGAGCGCGGAACCGGGCGACATGACTTCGAGGTGGTCGTGGCGCTCCTCGATCGAGCCGATCAGATACCGCTCGGTGTCCTCGTCGCCTTCGTAGCGGATGGTGACGACCGACCCAGCCGCGACCACCTCGCCGCCGGCGTCTTCGACGATCTCGGCGTGCTCGAGCATGTGGGCGAGCTGGAGGATGCGGCCCTCCATCTTCCCCTGTTCTTCTTTGGCCGCGTGGTAGTCGCCGTTCTCGGAGAGGTCGCCGAGCTCCCGCGCTGCTTCGATCTTGCGGGCGATCTCGACGCGTCCTCGCGTGGTCAAGTCGTCGTGCTCGGCCTTCAGCCGGTCGAACGCGGTCTGCGACAGGTGTACTGCGTCAGCCATCTGTCGAGCCTACCGATTCCGGGGTCGCCGGCTTCCCCGTGGTCGAACCGGGTTGACGGTCGCGGTCGGCGGCATCGTAGAATCGCTGTTCGTGAGCACGTTCGGCACTGCCGTAGCGATCATTCCGTAGCACACACCAGCTCTGGTGTGTGCTGTCGACCGTCCACCTTGGTGGGCGGTTTTTCCGTTCTAGAGGGCGATCGCGTTCGCCCCGCGACCCGCAGGAGGTAAGGGCGAGTGGCCCACAAGATCGCTGTCATCGGGGGCGACGGGATCGGCCCCGAGGTGGTGGCCGAGGCGCTGAAGGTGGTGCGCGCCACCGGGGTCGCCGTCGAGACCACCGAGTTCGATCTGGGCGGCGCGCGCTACCTGCGTGACGGCACGGTGTTCCCTGACGAGACGCTCGACGAGCTGCGCGCGTACGACGCGATCCTGCTCGGCGCGGTCGGCACGCCCGAGGTGCCACCCGGCCTGATCGAGCGAGGGCTGCTGCTGAAGATGCGTTTCGAGCTCGACCAGTACATCAACCAGCGCCCGTTCCTGTTGCCCGACCGCAACGTCGACATGGTGGTGATCCGCGAGAACACCGAGGGCCCCTACGTCGGCGAGGGCGGCGTGCTGCGCAAGGGCACGCCCCACGAGGTGGCCACGCAAGGCTCGGTCAACACCCGCCACGGCGTGGAGCGATGCGTGCGGTACGCCTTCGAGCTCGCTGCGGGTCGCGATCGCAAGCACCTCACGCTGGTGCACAAGACCAACGTGCTCACGTTCGCCGGCGACCTCTGGGAGCGAACCTTCAACGAGGTCGCGGCTGAGTTCCCGCAAGTGGGGACGGCGTACAACCACGTGGACGCCGCGTCGATCTACTTCGTGCAGGACCCGGGTCGATACGACGTGGTGGTCACCGACAACTTGTTCGGCGACATCCTCACCGACCTCGGCGGCGCGGTGTCCGGCGGCATCGGTTTCGCCGCTTCGGCCAACTTGAACCCGGCGCGCACCGGCCCGTCGATGTTCGAGCCCGTCCACGGATCTGCGCCCGACATCGTGGGCACCGGAAAGGCGAACCCCGTCGCCGCGGTGCTGTCGGCGGCGATGATGTTGGAGTTCCTCGGCGAAGCCGACGCCGGCGCCCGCGTCCGCAAGGCGTGCGCCGACCCGGGTTCCCTGACCGGGACCACGTCCGAGATCGGCGACGCCATCGCCGGTCGAGTCTGAGAAGCGAGGCAACGATGCCATTGCAGAGTGTCGACAAGATCTGGATGGACGGTGAGCTGGTCGCCTGGGACGACGCCAAGGTGCACGTGCTCACCCACGGTCTGCACTACGGCTCGGGCGTGTTCGAAGGGATCCGCGCCTACGAGACCGATCGAGGGCCGGCGGTCTTCCGTCTCCCCGAGCACATCGATCGCTTGCTGCGCAGCGCGCAGATCTACCTGATCGATGTGCCGTACAGCCGTGACGAGCTGGTGGCGGCCACCGTCGAGACGGTGCGAGCCAACAACGTGCCGTCGTGCTACATCCGCCCGATCGTCTTCCTGGGTTACGGCGAGATGGGCCTCAACCCGCTGCCGTGCCCGACGAACGTGTCGATCGCGGTGTGGCCGTGGGGCACGTACCTCGGCGACGACGGCGTGCGCCACGGCGTGCGCACCAAGGTGAGCTCCTGGCAGCGCCCCGACCCCAACTCCTTGCCGCCGGCGGCGAAGGCCACGGGCATGTACCTCAACTCGCAGCTCGCCAAAGTCGAGGCGCTCAAGGCGGGCTACGACGAGGCCATCATCTTGTCGCCGCAGGGCTACGTGTCGGAGTGCACCGGTGAGAACCTGTTCGTCGTCCGCGATGGGATGATCATCACGCCGCCCGTGTCCGCCGGCGCGCTCGAGGGGATCACCCAGAGCTCGGTGCGCACCATGGCGGCCGACCTCGGCATCGAGTACCGCGAAGGCAACTTGTTGCGTTCGGACCTGTACACGGCCGACGAGGCGTTCCTGTCCGGCACCGCGGCCGAGGTGGTGCCGATCCGTTCCGTCGACGACCGCGAGATCGGCGAGCCGGGACCCATCACCCGCCGCATCCAGGAGACATACTTCGCCACGGTCCGCGGCCAAGTCGACCGCTACAAGGACTGGCTCACCTATGTCAACGAGTGAGGAGCGTTCGAGCTGGCCGGAGTCGATCGACATCTTCGACACCACGTTGCGCGACGGCGCGCAGTTCGAGGGCATCTCGCTCACCGTCGAGGACAAGTTGCGCATCGCCGAGTTGCTCGACCAGCTCGGCGTCGCCTGGATCGAAGGTGGCTACCCGCAGGCCAACCCGAAAGACGAGGAGTTCTTCCGCCGGGCACCGTCGGAGCTGCGCCTCACCACGTCGCAGCTCGTCGCGTTCGGATCGACCCGGCGCCCACGGGGCAAGGTCGACGAGGACCTCACACTGCGGGCGCTGGTCGAAGCCGGCGTGGGCACCGCGTGCATCGTGGGGAAGAGCTGGGACTTCCACGTCACCGAAGCGCTGCAGACGTCACTCGACGAGGGCGTCGCCATGGTGGCCGACTCCGTGCGGTTCCTCGCGGGCGCAGGTCTGCGCGTGTTCTTCGACGCGGAACACTTCTTCGACGGCTTCAAGCACGGACCCGAGTACGCGCTGCGGGTGCTGGAAGCCGCGGCGATCGCCGGCGCGTCGTGCGTCGTGCTGTGTGACACGAACGGCGGCTCGCTGCCGCACGAAGTAGAGCAAGCCACGACCGAGGTGCGCCGCTACCTCGACGGCGTGCAGATCGGCATCCACACCCAGAACGACTCGGGGTCCGCGGTCGCCAACTCCATCGCCGCGGTGCGGGCCGGCGCCACGCAGGTGCAGGGCACGGCGAACGGCTACGGCGAGCGCACGGGCAACGCCAACCTCATGACGGTCATCCCGAACCTCGAGCTGAAGCTCGGGGTGCGCTGCCTGCCCGAAGGGCGTATCGCCCGCCTCACATCGGTGAGCCGACACGTGGCCGAACTGGTCAACCTCCCGCCGCACGAGGCGGACCCGTACGTGGGTGCGTCGGCGTTCGCGCACAAGGGAGGTCTGCACACCTCCGCGCTCGGCAAGGTCGGCGGCGCGTCGTACGAGCACGTCGATCCCACGCTCGTCGGCAACCACACTCGGGTGCTCGTCAGCGACCTCGGCGGGCGGGCCGGTATGTCCATGAAGGCGGCCGAGTTGGGTGTCGAGCTCGACGGTGCCGCGGCCGGCGCGCTGAGCGAGGAGCTCAAGCGGCTCGAGGCAGAGGGCTACGTGTTCGAGGCGGCCGACGCGTCGCTCGAGCTCCGCATGCGGGCGGCCACGGGGTGGCACCAGGACTTCTTCCGCGTCGAGGGCTGGCGGGTCACCACCTACCACCGGACCGCGGGCGACGTGTCGGACCTCGCAGGCGACCCGATCGATCCACTCGTCGACACCGAGGCCACCGTCAAGGTGTGGGTCGGCGACGAGCGCTTCATCGCCGTGGGGGAGGGCAACGGTCCCGTCAACGCGCTCGACACCGCCCTGCGCAGCGCGGTCGGCAACCGCTTTCCCCAGTTGGCCGACATCAAGTTGGTCGACTTCAAAGTGCGCGTGCTCGACACGTCGGTGGGCACCAGCGCGGTGACCCGGGTGCTGATCGAGTCCAGCGACGGCGACCAGGCCTGGACGACGATCGGCGTGCACGAGAACGTGATCGAAGCGTCCTGGGAAGCGCTGCTCGACTCGATCGTCTATGGGCTGCTCCACGCAGGTCGAGCCGGGACGCCCATTTCGGACCAGGCAGCAGTCGACGGATAGATTGCGCCCCGATGGCCGCACCCGAGTACGTCCCGACTTCCCCTTCCGACGCCCCACGCCTGGTGTGGGTGTCGACCCCGCGACGCCCTGAGCCCTGGCTCGCCGACCGTCCCGGCGACTTCCCGCGCGACGCCCAGCCGCGGGGCGATCGGCTCGGCTCGCCGGGACCCGATCTCGGCTATGCCTACAAGCTGCTCGGGCTGTTCGCGGACAAGCTCCACCTCGCCGACGGTGAGCACCGGCGCGACGCGGAGGCGGGCGCCGTGCAGATCGCGATGAAGCGGTCGTCGTTGTTCGGCCGCGCGCCCGTCGTCCACGACCTCACGGTGGCGTTCACGGTGTGGGGCTTCCTCGACGAGTCGCCCGATGACGAGTTGGTGGAGACCCGGCGCCAGCTGTTCGAGGGTGCCGGGCACCACAACTCGTACGTCGTGCAGCGCACGATCGCCGACACGGTGCCGGAGCAGACGTTGTGTCAGACCCCTGCCGCGATCGCCTCCGCCCACGCCACGAACTGGAAGTCGCTGCTCGACCTCGACGCGGCGCGACGCGTCGGCCACTGACCTCCACTCGGGCGTCTCGCCCCGAGCCATGAACGCCCGCCGCTCGCGCTGGGCCGGCTCACCGTTGGTGAGCGCCGTCCTCCCGTCCTGGTTGTTCGCACGGGTCCTGGTGGTGGTGGCCTCGCTGCTGGCGAGGGTGAGCACGAAGTGGCTGGTTGGCCATCCCTTCACCGCCAACGTCCACGGACCGCTCGGATGGGTCTCGTGGGATGGCAGCTGGTACGAGACCATCGCCCGAGGTGGTTACGGGCACCTCGGGAAGGAATCACTCCGGTTCTTCCCGCTGTTCCCGATGCTCGGCAAGGCGCTCGGGTGGGTGCTGGGCGGCAACACGCAACTCGCCTTGTTGGCGTTGGCGAACGTCGGCGCGCTCGGCGCCGGGCTGTTGTTGCATCGCCTGGTGCTCGACGAGACCGGCGACCGCGCCGCGGCCAGCCGCTCGGTCTGGTACTTGGCGTTGTTCCCCTCCGCGTTCGTGCTCGCCTGGGCCTACGCGGAGTCGCTGTTCCTGTGCGCGGCCATCGGCGCGTTCATCGGCTATCGCCGCGGCCGCTGGTGGTGGGCGGCGCTGGCGGGGCTCGCGGCCGGGCTGTTGCGGCCGGTCGGCTGCCTGCTCGCGATCCCGGCAGTCGTCGAGGTGGTCCGCACACGAGGGCGGGGTCGCAAGCTGGTCAGCACCGACCAGGCGGCGGCGGTCCTGGCGCCCGTGGCGGGGCTGATCGCGTACTTGGCATGGGTCGGCGTTCGCTTCGGCGACTGGTTCGCGCCCTACACGGTGCAGGAAGGCCTCCGCGGCAAGACGGTCGACCCGATCACGCGGCTGGTCGACGGGGTCAAGCAGCTCGGCGGGTCGCAAGGCCTCAAGCAGGGCCTGCACGTGCCGTTTGCAGTGATCTTCGTGGTGCTCGTGCTGGTGGTGCTGTGGCGATGGCCGGTGTCGTACGGGCTGTTCGCGGCTGCGGTGCTGGTGGTGGCCCTCGGCTCGGCGAACATCAACTCGCTGGAGCGCTACGCGCTCGGTGGTTTCCCGATCGTCCTCGGGCTGGTCACGATCTCGGGCGACGACCGCGTCGACCGCATCGTCACCGCCGGCAGCGCGGCCACCATGGTGGCCTTGGCCAGTCTGGCGTTGGTCGGGGCCTACGTGCCGTGACGCGCCGGGATCCCCGGCGCCCACCACGCCGGGGATCCCTCCGCCCGCTCCCGGGCCTGGTGGTCAGGCGACCTTGAACGCCTGGATCATCCCCTTGCTCACGTGCGGGGCGCCGTTCTCCTGGCCGTGCAACGGGAGGAAGCAGACCGCCACGTAGTCGCCGGGCGTGAGGTCGGTGGTGGTGTAGTTGGTCTTGTCATGGGCGGCCGACACGTCGGCGACGAAGTCGACCTTGTCGCCGTACTTCTGCTCGGCGCCGTTGGGGTCCGACACCAGGGCCTTCACGAGCTCGTCGCTGGTGACGTCGCTGCCGTCTTTGATGCGCAGGATGGACAGCTCGTGCTCCTCGTCCATCGCGGTGTTGGTGAGCTCGAGGCTGACCTTCCCGGCTCTGACGGTGGCCGGCAGGCCCTTGTAGCCGTAGTCCACCGCCTGCACGTTGAGCTTGGTGAAGGGGCATGCCGTGTGGACCCACTTCTCGACCCCCGTCAGGGGTGTTGCCAGCGCGGGGCTGCTCGGGTCGAGCTGGTCGAGGTTCTGTCCCTGGGTGGCGGCGTGGACGATCCCCTGGATCGTGGTCGCATCGGCTTTCACCGCGGCGGGGGCCAGGCCGGTGAACGCGTCGACCGGCGTCGCCAATGTGGTCGCGAACGCCTTGACTGCGGCGGCGTCGGGTTGTTCATCGGGCCCGCCCGGCCCACTGCTCGCGACCTTTTCGACTTCGATCCACGCATTGCAGGCCTGGCTGACCGCGCTGCTGACGGTGGTGCTGCTGGTCTTGTTCGGGCTGCTCTTGGAGCTCTTGCTGCTCGAACATCCCGCCACTGCAGTGACAAGGACGATCGCGCCGAGCAGCACGAGCGCGGGCATGCGCCGACTGCGGTGCTTCACTGTTCACCCCTCCGGGTCGTGGGTTCGGTTCGCCGCTGCTCGCGGCCGTTGATGAACGTAGAGTGATGGGGCAGCGGGCGCATGAGTGGGGCGCCCCCCAAAGTTTGGGAGGCGGGGCGGTGAAGCGGGTCGAGGCGCCGCGGATCCTGGAGCGGGCCACCGAGCAGGCGGCGCTCCAAGGGGCCATGCAGCGGTTGGCGTCGGGAAGCGGTGGCATCGCGTTGGTGCGTGGCGAGGCGGGCATCGGCAAGACGCGCCTGGTCAAGCAAGCCATTGCGTCAGCGGCCGGTCTCGGTCTCTGCGCGCTCGCAGCCACTGCGGGTGAGCTCGAGCTCGATCTTCCGTATGCCGTCGTTCGCCAGCTGTTCCAGCCGCTCCTGCGAGGCCAGCCCACGGGGCCGGGTTCGGAGCTGTTCGACGGGTCGGCCCGCTTCGCCCAGGACCTGTTGAGCTCCGACTCCGTCTCGACGCTGGCGATCAGCCAGGAGTCGATCCTGCTCGGCTTCTACTGGCTGATGGTGGCCTTGACCGAGCACACGCCGGTCGTGTTGTTCGTCGACGACGTGCAGTGGTGCGACCACGCCTCGCTGCAAGTGCTCTCCTACCTGGCCCGCCGTCTCGAAGGTCTCGGGCTCTTGCTCGTGCTGAGCGAGCGTGACGATGGCCGGCCACTGCAGTCGGCTTCCCTCCTCGCCGGGATCGACCACGAGGCCGAGGTGTTGGAGCCGGCGCCGCTGACGATCGACGCGGTCCGCGAGCTGCTCGCTGCCCAGGCGGAGCTCGACCCGACGCCCGAGTTCGCCACGGCCTGTCGCGACACCACTGGTGGCAACCCGTTCCTCCTCGGCGAACTGGCCCGCGAGCTCGCGGTCGGCCGCTGGGAAGGCTCGGCGGCCGAGGCCGACGCAGTGCGCGACGTGGGGCCGCGTGCCGTGGCCGAAGCGGTGTTGGTGCGGCTGGCCAAGCTTCCGGCCGGCTCGGTCGAGGTCGCTCGCAGCCTTGCCGTGCTCGGTGACGAGACCGAGTTGCGATTGGTGGCGTCACTGGCCGGCGTCGGTCTCGACGACGCGGCCGCCGCGCTCGACGGCTTGGTGCGCCACGGCATCATCGACGACGCGCGGCCCGTGCGCTTCGTGCATCCGATCGTGCGCCAGTCGATCTACGCCGAGCTGACCGCGCCGGAGCGGGCCCGCCGCCATCGCCGAGCCGCCACGTTGCTCCGGACGGAGGGCGCGCCCGACGAGCGCGTGGCCTCGCACCTCGTGCTCGCCGAGCCTGCGGGTGACCCCGAGATCGTGGCGCTGCTGCACCGCGTGTCGCAGGTGGCGATGTTGCACTGGGACACCGCTCGGGCCTGCCGGTACTTGGAGCGTGCGGTGGCGGAGCCCCCGCCGCTGGAGCTCCGCGCCGCGATGGTGCGTGATTGGCGTCTCGCTGAGGTGCTCGCCCTGCGCGACGGGGCGGAGGACCGCTTGCGCGCGGCCCTGGCAGAGCCGTCGGACTTGGACGGAAAGCTGCTGGCGGCCCGCATCCTGGCCGGCCGCCTGGCGGTTGCCGATCGGGTGGTCGAGTCGATCGAGGTCTTGGCGGCCATCTTGGAGCAGGTCCGGGCGGCGCTCGCGGAGGCAACCGATCCGGCCACCTGCGCCCGGCTCGACCGGATGGCCAAGATGCTGATCTCCGACCTCATCGACACGGCGGGCGTGGAGCCCCGGGCGCTCGACGCGGCGCGGGGCCCTCTCGAAGCCGCGGGTGCGCTCGAGGACCTGGACCCCGACACCGTGCCGACGACGTACGAGGACCGCGTGGCCCTCGTGACGCGAGGTGGGGTGCTGATCCGCCGGGGCGAGCCGGTCGACCGCTGCCGGTCCTACCTGCGTGCGGCGCGCGCCGACGGTGTGCTGCGGTTCATCAACCCCGCGTCGCCGAAGTTCGTCCCGACCGCGTTGCTGTCGGTGGTCTGCGAGGACTTCGAGATGGTCGATTCGATCATCGACGATGCCACCACCGAGGCGCTGCGCACCGGGTCGAGCCTGGGCTTCGTCCAGGCACGGATGGTGCAGACGTATGTGGCGCTGCGGCGCGGTCAAGTGCGCGACGCCGAGGCAGCGGCGCGGGCCGTCGCCGAGGCGGGCGGCGCTCCGCCCGCCCAACTGACCCGTCTGTGGGTGGCGTGGTGGGTCAAGGCGCTCGCGTTCTGCGGCCGGCCGGACGAGGCGCGTGAGGTCCTTGCCGAACACGCGCTCGACGGCCCCCTCCCGAGCGGTTACGCGACCGCGTTCTTGCGCGATGCGCGCGGATGGCTGGCGTACCTCGACGGGCTGCCGGAGCTCGCCGCTGAGGAGTTCCTCGGGGTTGGCGAGCAGTTCTTGGCCCTCGGGGTTCAGAACCCGGCCGTCATCCCGTGGCGCATCGGTGCCGCGGTCGCGTTGGCGGCGACCGATCCCGACCAGGCGCTCGGATTGGCGTCGACCTCGTTGGACCATGCCCGCACGTTCGGCACCTCGCGCGCGGTCGGTACCGCCTTGTGGGGCTACGCCGCGGCGACTCCCGCCGCGGACCGCTTGGCCGTGCTCGAAGAGGCGACCGAGGTGCTGTCGGGGCCGGACACACCGCTCGAACGAGCGTTGGTCCTCGTGGACATCGGCATGACGTTGCGGCGCGCCAAGCGGCGCGCCGATGCCCGACCCGTGCTGCGCGAGGGGCTCGACCTCGCCGAGCGCCTCGGCGCCCGTACGTTGGCGGATCGAGCCGAAGCCGAGCTACGGGCATCGGGCGCCAAGCCGAGGCGCCGGGTCCTCGTCGGGGTCGACGCCCTCACGCCGAGCGAACGGCGGGTTGCCGAGATGGCCGCAGATGGCCTGACCAACCGTCAGATCGGTCAGCAGCTGTTCGTGTCGATGCGGACGGTCGAGAACCACCTCAGCGGCGTGTTCCGCAAGCTAGGCATCGCTTCCCGGGCCGAGATCGGCGACGTCCTCCAGCGCGGCGAGGAGGCTGAGCTTGCCGTGAAATGACCGCTCCCAGCCGTCGTCGCGCACCAATCGGCCTCGGAAGTCGGCGCGGTCCTCGATGACCAGGTGCACGAGCAGCTCGGAGTCGTGGTCCATCAACCGATGGTGCGGTCGCTGCACCCCCCTGCTGCAAGAGGGGGGCCACCGAAGTCTTTTCGTGTCAGGGTGCCGAGTGGCCGCCCGTCAGCGGCAGCAGCACCACGCCCGCCACGATCAGCACCAAGGCAGTGACGCGCAGCGCGCTGGCCGGGTCGCCCTGGAACAAGATGCCGGCTGCGGCCGTGCCGGCGGCGCCGATGCCGGTCCACACGGCGTACGCGCTGCCAACGGGGAGATGCTTCAAGCTGACCGTCAACAGGCCGAAGCTCGCCAGCGCGCACACGCAGAACAACACCGTCGGCCACAGCTTCTTGAAGCCGTCGCTCGCGTTGAGCGACAAGGCGAAGCCGGTCTCGAACACGCCGGCAACGATCACCAACAACCACGCCACGGTGGTCCTCCAGTTGTCGGGCACCACAGTCTGCCCGACGCGCTCGCTTGGGTCCGCTCGGCGCCGCCACTGAGCTCGGCGCGCCGTGCCCGTCGTCCGGGCCGGAAGGCACGAGCACTACCGTGGAGCGGGTGCCCGACGCTCCCCCCCGTGTCCGCTTCGCGCCCTCACCCACCGGCTACCTGCACGTCGGCTCGGGGCACTCGGCGTTGGCCAACTGGCTGGTCGCCCGCCGCACGGGTGGGACGTTCTTGTTGCGGATCGAGGACACCGACGCCGAGCGCAACCGTCCTGAGCTCGTCGACAACGTGCTCGAGATGCTCGAGTGGCTCGGCCTCCGCTGGGACGGCGACCCCGTCCACCAGAGCGTTCGCGCCGACCTGTACCTCGACGCCGCCGCCAAGCTCGTTGCCACCGGAGCGGCGTACCACTGCGACTGCACCCCCGAGCAAGTGCAGGCACGCGCCAAGGCCCGTGGCGGCAAGCCCGGCTACGACGGCCACTGCCGCGACCGCAACCTCGGCCCCGCGCCCGGCCGCGCCCTGCGGTTCCGGGTGCCCGACTCCGGGGCCACCGGCTGGACCGACCTGATCCGCGGCGAGGTCTCCTTTGAGCACGCCAACATCGAGGACTTCGTGGTGGTGCGGTCGAACGGCGCCCCGATGTTCCTGCTCGCCAACGCGTTCGACGACAGCGACATGGCCATCACCCACGTCATCCGGGGCGAGGACCACCTCAACAACACGCCGAAGTACCTGCTGTTGCAGGACGCCTTGGAACTGCCCAAGCCGGTGGCGTTCGCCCACATGCCGCTGCTGGTCAACGAGCAGCGCAAGAAGCTCTCGAAGCGGCGCGACGACGTGTCGATGGCCGACTACCGCGACGCCGGGTTCCTTCCCGACGCGATGGTCAACTACTTGGCGCTGCTCGGCTGGGGCCCACCCGACGGCGTGGAAGTGCGTCCCGTCGCCGAGATCGTGGAGCTGTACCGCCTCGAGGACGTCAACCCCTCGCCTGCGTTCTTCGACCGCAAGAAGCTCTTGCACGTCAACGCCGAGCACATCCGCGCGCTGGGCCGCGACGAGTTCCTCGCCGCCACCGCACCGTTCCTGGCCGGAGGCGATGCCGCTCGCGACGCGTTGGCGTCGTTGGCCACCGAAGTGCAAGAACGGGTGCGCACCTTGGCGGAAGTCGACCCGATGATCGACTTCTTGTACCTCGACGAACCAACGATCGACGGCGCGTCGTGGCAGAAGGCCATCGTGAAGGGCAAGCAGGTGCCCGAGATGCTCGACGCCGCCATTGCTCGGCTCGACGCAGTGACCGACGCGGAGTGGGCGCCCGAGCCGGTGCGCGCCGCGATCGAGGCCGCGGCGATCGACGCGGGGCTGGTGAACAGCGAAGGCGCTCCCCAGCTCTCCAAGGCACAAGGGCCCGTGCGGGTCGCGGTCAGTGGGCGAACGGTGGGCCCCCCGTTGTTCGAGTCGCTGGCGGTGCTGGGCCGGTACCGCACGCTCGAACGACTGCGGGCCACCCGGCGCCGCGTCGGATGACCGCCTGACCGATGAGCGGTCCGCTGGCAGCGCTGCTGTTCACGCTGATCATCGGGGCTGCGGGGCTGTTCGTGGTGGCCCGCTTCACCAAGCGCTTGGTCCTGCGGTTGGTCGCGGCGTTCATGGCGCTCGTGGTCGGCTACTTCGGCGTGACGTTCCTGCAGGTGTGGGGTGATTCGTACCGGGTCGACCACGGCAACGCCCAGGCCATCGTCGTGCTCGGCGCCGCGCAGTACAACGGTCGGCCGTCGCCCGACTTGGCGGCCCGCCTGGAACACGCGCTCGCCTTGTGGCGCCAGGGAGTCGCACCGATCATCGTCGTGACCGGCGGGCGCCAACCCGGCGACCGCTACACCGAGGCCACCACCGGCTACGACTACCTGCGTGCTCGTGGTGTGCCCGACACCAAGATCCTGAAGGAGGTCAACGGCGGCAGTACGTACGAGTCGCTGGCTGCGTCGGCCGGGTTCCTGCGACCCCGGGGGATCACCAAGGTGATGCTCGTGTCCGACGACTACCACAGCGCCCGACTGCTGGCGATCGCCCACGAAGTGCATCTCACCGCCCAGGTGTCACCCGCCCCCGACCAGCGGTCGACCGCCGCGGAGCTCCACCAACTCGGGCGCGAGACCGTGGCGCTCGGCATCGGCCGGGTGATCGGCTTCCGCCGCCTCGACAACCGCTGACCCCCACCACCCCCCGTCCACCCCCGTCCACCCCCGCCCACCCCCCGTCCACCCCCGCCCACCCCCCGTTCTGGGCTGAGAATTACGCGCTCCAGCGCGTAAAGAGCAGCCCAGAACGGAGTTTGGGAGGGGTCGCGGGGAATCGCTATTGTGAACCGTCCACCCGTTCGGGGGTGGTGTAATCGGCAACACAACTGGTTCTGGTCCAGTCATTGGGGGTTCGAGTCCTCCCCCCCGAGCTCGTCGCTCAGCGGCGCCAATCCAGCCCCCATCGTCTAGCGGCCTAGGACACCACCCTCTCAAGGTGGCGGCACGGGTTCGAATCCCGTTGGGGGTGCCAAGGGCGAAATCCCAGGTCAACTGGGATTTCGCCCTCGTCTCCCCATCAGCGACGAGAGCCCCACGCAGGGCCCGTGTGCCATCCGTGTGCCAAACCGCCACGGACATCGGCACGAGATGGGAGGACAACATGGGGTCAGTGCAACACCTGACCGGGGACCGCTGGCGACTCTTCGTCGAGGCGCCACCCGACCCCTTGACTGGGCAGCGACGCCGCGTCACCCGCCTGGTGCGGGTGCCGGGCAAGCGTGCTGCCAACCAGGCGCTGGCCGAGTTGACGGAGCAGATCCGACAAGCGCGATGGGAGCAACGGACCCGCCGGGTCACGGTGGACGAACTGCTCGACGAGTTCCTCGACCAGACCGACGCAGAGCGTTCGACTGTCGAGCGATGGCGCCAGGCGCTTAGCTGCCAGATCCGCCCGCACATCGGCGACAAGCCGATCGACGCTATCGATGTCCGGACGCTCGAGGTGCTCTATCGGCGACTCGCGGAGGGCGGCGGCCGCCGCGGAAGGCCGCTGTCGGCGTCGACGATCCGCAAGGTCCATGTCCCGTTGCGGCTCGCCTTCGAACAGGCGCGGCGCTGGGGGTGGATCGCCGCAAACCCTGCTGCCGACGCTCACCCGCCAAAGGTCGGACGGCAGGTGGTGCAACCGCCGTCCGATGACGTTCTCGATCGGCTGATTCGGGTCGCTGAGGCCCGCGACGTGGACTTCGCTGTCTTGGTTCGGCTCGGGGTGAACCTGGGGGCTCGTCGAGGTGAGATCTGCGCGCTTCGGTGGTCGGATTTCGACCTCGACGGTGCGACGGTCACCATTCGACGCGTCGTCCAGATGGTCGGTCACGAGGCCATCGTCGTCGAGCGAGCAAAGACGGCGGCATCGGTGCGCTCCGCAGCACTCGGGCCCGCCGTGGTCGCTGCGCTCCGTGCGATGAGACACCGTCATCAGGAACGAAACCTGGCCCTGGGGATTGGCGCTGAGGACAGCTACCTCTTCGGGCCGGACAAGGACCCGAGGCGGCCCATGAATCCTGGGGTTCTCAACGTCCGGTGGCGGCGACTCCGCAAGGCGGCTGGTGTGGGTGACGTGCGGTTCCACGACCTACGTCACGCCGTCGCGACGCGCATGCTCGGTCAGGGATACGACGTACGCACGGTTGCCGGCCGGCTTGGGCACGCGAACGCGTCGATGACGCTCGGCGTGTACGCGCACTTCCTGCCCGCTCGAGACGCCGCGGCGGCGGTGTCACTTGAGGAAGGGATTGGCAATGGTGGGCAGTAGCAGCCTGTCCAGCTTGCGGGACATGACCGGCTGTTCACCGTACGCAACAGGTGCTGCGCTCACGGCGCGGGGACCGAGGGGCAACGACCGGGAGGGAGGCGTAGTGAGCTCCATCGAGACGGCGGTGTCGGACACTGTCGAACGGATCCTCGAAGAGAAGCTGACCGAGGTCGTGGCAGTGCTGCGGTCCGAGCAACCACTGGCGCTGAACTACCGCGAGGCAGGCGTCCTGTTGGGCGTGTGTGACCGAACGGTCGCGAAGTACGTGGAAGTGGGCCTGCTGCATCTGCTGCCGGGCCTCGGGTCCGCGACCCGTCGCATTGCCCGAGTCGAGATCGAAGAACTCGTGACCGCTCACCTTGAGTCCCCGCCCGCGTCGGGAGACCGCGGGCGGGGGCCGGGACTTCGCCCAGCATCCTGACTCGATGCCCGAACGTTGCCATTACCGGAATGCTGCACGGTCCGGTCGCAAGCGAGCCGGGATGCTCGGCCTTCCGGCGGTCGAGGTGCTAGGGCAGGTTGGCAGCGTCGAATTCTCGTTGCAGCCGCGGTCGGTGCCGGTTCCGGTGGCGCAGGTCGGCGATGAGTTGGTCAACGCCCGCGTCGTCGGGAGTCGCGGCGCTCAGCGCCCGCATCTGTTGTAGGCGATGGGCGGCGCTCCGGTAGTTCCTGGCGTCGGCGACTTGGAGGTCGAGGTCGACGAGTCGGCCGAGGACCGGCAAGACCGCGGCGGGGTCGATTTGGGCGTAGGCGTCGGCCAGTGTTTCCCAGGTGTGATTGTCGGCGAGTCCGAGTTGGTGGGCGAGTTCCCAGGCACGTGCGGGTTCGCGGAGGTAGTCGAGTGTGAATCGGACGGCTTCGCGGGGCTGGGCGGCGAGTGTCTGCGTGACGTGGTCCTTGTGTCGAGGCCAGGCGTCGCGGGCGGCCTGGCGGAGGTCGTTGGCGGTTTCGGCGGTGGGCCACCGGTTGAACACCACGAGGCAGGTGTCGCAAAGCTGGTCGGGGTGATGTTCGGTGATGAGGTCGCACCAGTAGCGGGCGGCTTGGCGCGCTTGGTGGCCGTGGTCGATGTTGGTGGCTTCGCGTGCCCAGTCAATGGCCGGGTCGGTCTCGCCGATCTCAGCGAGCGCCTTCGCTGTGTCATGCAGACGGGAGGCAACTGTTCGGTCCGGGGCGTGGGTGGCGATGATCGCGTCGACGTCGCGGTCGAGGACGGCGAGCCGCTGCGCGTTGTAGTCCAACACGAATCGGGTGCGGCGCTCCTCGATCACGTGGTCCCAGGCAGCTGGATCCTCGACCCGCAGCCGCGGCGCGTATTGGTCGTCGGCACGTTCGGGTCCGAGCTGGTTGTAGATCTCGGCGAGGCGGGACCGGTAGAGGTCGGTCCCGGCGGCGCCGAGCGCGGGCGCGTAGGCGACGGGGTCGAGGTTGAAGAAGTCTTGGCGGCCGTCGAATTGGAATCGGATCATCCACTCGACCAGTCGCGCCGGCGGCACCGATGCCTTGGCGGCGAGGCGGGGGTGGAGGGCCAACAACCCGTCGATTGCGTCACCGATGACGCCGTTGGAGTCATCGGCTCGCAGAATGATCGTGATCGCAGACCCGATCGCTCGCTGCGTCACGGTGAACACCACCGCTGGGTCCTCGCGCTCGGCGGCCCCGTACAGGATCGCGACCGCCTCGTGCATCTGGCGGCCGTGCGCAGTCGCCGCGGCTCGGCCCCACAGTTCGCCACGCGTCCGAATCAGCGGCAACACTCGATCGGCAAGCAGCGAGCCCATCTCCGAAGTCTCCCAGCACTACCAGGGCCCAGAGCGTCGAGACCGACGGCGATAAGCCGACGGCGAGCCCACGAGGCCCGAGCACGCGGGCCCATCAGAGGCGTAGACGCCGAAGTTCACTCGCGGGACCAGGCCCACTCAGCATCGTTGGAGGTTCTGGCGCGACCCCGGCGCGATCGTCCAAACGCGATGTGGCGTCGGCCTCTGGGTGGCAGCGCTGCTGACCTGGGCTTCTTCTTGTGGATTAGGGAGGGAGAATCGACTCCCGTATTCAGCTTGGGAAGCCGGTCGTGTCGCGCATCGGTGGGCAGATGGGGGCGGCAGTAGGCGTCCAGGTCGTCGGGTTGGTGGGTCGCGGACGCTCGTGGAAGTCAGCGTCCGCGCGATGGACGCGCGATGGATTGTGGGCAGCGAGAGCGCCTGTTTTGTAGGCATGGCAGCGTGAGCACTGTGCTTGCTCGCCTCTCGGCCCGCGAGCGGGAGACGCACAGTTAACCCACCCTCGTAGCTGAGGTCGACTTCGTCATCGAAGCGAGATCGATGGAACGCTTCGCCGGCGGTCTCGACCGGTTCGGGAACAACGTCGAGGTCCGGGTCCCTGCTGTGCATTGGCCACTCACGACCCCGCGTCTGCTGACCATGGAACGGATCCACGGCTACAAGATCGACGATCTCGCCCGACTCCGACCCACCGGTTGGGACCTCGCCGAGGCGCTCAAGGCCGGAGTGCGTGGCTGGATGGAAGCGGCGCTCGTGCACGGGTTCTTCCACGGTGACGTGCACGCGGGGAACCTCATGCTCGACACTGACGGCCACATCGTGTTCCTGGACTTCGGGATCTGTGGCGAGCTCGATGACGCGACCCGCCGCGTCATCAGCGAGGGCTTACCAGCCCTGCTGGTCGACCGTGACTTCCGACGCGTCGCGAGCGCGATCTATGACCTCGGCGCCATCCTCGGCCCGGCGGACCTCGAGCAGTCCTCGCGCGACATCGCTGAGCTGGTCACCCCGATCCTCGAGCGGCCGCTCTCGGAGATCTCCTATGGCGAGGTCCTCGTCGACATTGTGAAGATCGGCACCCGTTACGACGTCCGCCTCCCCCGCGAGCTGGTCCTTGTCGCGAAGCAGCTCCTCTACTTCGAGCGCTACGCCAAGCTCATCGCCCCGGATTGGACGATCCTCGACGACCCGGAGCTGATCGCGTTCCTGTTCTCCAGCCCGCCCGCTGACGAACACGTGCCGTGAGCCTCGCTACCGACCTGTCGAGACCCGGACCCAACGCACTCGTCGCCTAACCCACGCACACACCGCCAGTGAGTCCGACCACGGTGGTGGTCTTGGGCTCGGCTTGCACCCCGGGCAGCGCCAGGCTGTCGGTTCGCAGCGCTCGGCGGAAGGCCTGGACGGCGGTGGGTGACAACCGTTGGGTGACCGCTCCGTCGGGGACGATCATCGGGACAAGCGTGCAGCGCAGCAGGCGGCGAAGCGCGCGCCCACGATCTGATGTCGTACTCACGTCCGCGGAGCAGGATCGAAGAAGCGGCACCACAACGGCCACCACCGCCTCGATATCGATCTCCGGTCGGATCAGGCCTTCGTGCTGCGCAACGACGAACAATGGCGCAACGAGCTCGTGAAACCGATCCTCAGCCTGCGCAAGCCAGCTCGAGGGCGACCACTCGCCGCCGTCGTCGAGGCTCCCCGTGACCAACAGCCAGAGCGGCTCACGACACTTGACCCGCTCCACGGCCGAGATGAATCCCTCGACGACAACCTCAGCGAGCGTCACTTCCGTGGTGACCGCGGCGCTCAGCTCGGCGAGCAACCGATCGACCTGCCTTAGGCCGACGAGCGCGACGAGCGCTTGCTTGTTGGGGACGCGCCGGTAGAACGTCGCTCGCGACATCCGCGCTGCATTGGCGATCTCGCTCGCGGACGAGCGGGCGACACCTCGCGCCGCGAAATGCTGCTCAGCGATGTCAAGCAATGGACCGGCCGCGTCGCCGGGCGTGCTCGGAGTCTGGGGGCCAGCGGAAGTCATCGGCGGCGCAGCGTGTGGCTCAACCGGTTGGGTCGAAGTGCAGTGCGAGTCGGCTCGGGCCCCAGATGCCGACGGTTGGCGGCTTCCACACGATCGGCTCCGCGAGCCCGATGTTCGGCATCCGACGGGCGAGGATCGGGAGCGCTTCTTGGAGTTCGGCGCGAGCGAGCGAGGCGCCCAAGCAGTAATGGATCCCGGAGCCAAAGGTGAGTTGCGGCGCACCGCTCGGCTCGCGCTCGATGTCGAAGCGGTCGGGATCGGACCAGGTGTCCGGGTCGTGATTCGCTGCCGCGAGGCTCGTCGCCACGAGGGTGCCGGCTGGGAAGGTCACCCCGCGGTATTCGACGTCTTGAGCGGCGATCCGAACAGTGGCACGAACGGTGCCGAGGTGGCGCATCACCTCCTCGACAGCACTCGCCGCCAAAGCGGGCCTCTCGGCGAGAGCAGCCCATTGGTCAGGGTGGCCGCTGAACAGCGCGACCGCGCACGCAAGCTGGTTCCGTGTGGTGTCGGTGCCGGCCATCAACACGGCCTCGGTCATCATCACGAGCTCGTCGGTGCTCATGCGATCGCCCTGCTCCTCGGCCCTGATGAGGCGCGTGAGCAAGTCGTCAGCGGGCTGGCTGCGACGCTCGTCGATCATGAGGCGGACGTAGGCGTCGAGTTCGGTCATCGCTGCCTCGATCACATCGAGGTCGTTGGCGATGTCGTTGTTGAAGATGCGGAAGATGGCCGTCGCCCACTCCGAGAACAGTCGCCAGTCCTCTCGTGGGGCGCCGAGCAGCTCGCAGATGATGGGGATGGGGTAGGGCTCGCACACGTCGCCCACGAGTTCGCATTGGCCCGTAGCGGCCAACGGGTCGAGCAGCTCGTTGACCACCTGCTGCATGAACGGCCGTAGCCGCTCCGTCGCACGAGGCGTGAAGGCTGGAGACGCGAGCCGCCGGACGCGGGTGTGCTCGTCCCCTTCCATCGACAGGATCGAGCGCCGCTGTCTGTCGCGCATGCGGCCTTCGGGCACGCCCGCCATCGCGGGCAGGGCCGAGAGCGCGGAGTGGAAGCGTTGGTCGCGCAACAAGGCGGTGACGTCGTCGTAGCGGGTGACCAGGTAGCCGAGCGGCGTGCGCGCCAGCCAGTGCTGCCGCCTCACTTGATCGAGGGCCCGCAACGCCTCGGCGCGTTCGAGACCGAAGATGTCGATCGTGGGGAGGTCAAGCTCGTGCGCGGTGGTCATCGAGCGGCCTCCAGGTCGCGAAGACACATCAGCGGGCCGGCGTCACGGTGACGGTGCCCTGAGCGGCGCCCACGAGGCGGTCACCGTTGGTCACGTCGATCCGCACCACCGCGGTTCGCTTCGTCAAGGAGATGATGTGGCTCCGTGCGGCGAGCGTCCCATCCCTGACCGGTGCTGTGAAGTTGAGGTTGAGCTGCGTGGTGGCTGCCCAGGCTCCGCGTGGGATCACGGGGTAGAGCACGGCACCCAGGACGTGATCGGCGAGCGCCGCCAGAACGCCGCCGTGCACGGAGCCGAACGGGTTGAGGAGGTCGGGTCGGACATCGACCTCGGCGGTCATGGTCCCCGGTCCGACCTCGGTCGTGCGGATGGCGAGGTAACCCGGCAGGCCACCGCCGCCTCCGGGTTCGGCGGAGATCAGCGCGGCAAGGTCGGCGTCGTAATGAGCGAAATTCATGTCGCGTGGCCCGCAGTCGGAGCGATGCCCGACCACAACATGGGCGTGATCATCTCCATCACTCGGTCGACATCGATACGGCCTTCCACAACCAGCGACCGCAGGCCGATAACCAGAACAGCACCGAAGAGCGCCGTTGCACCAAGCTCAGTGTCGGGCAACGGCCGAAGCGATCCGTCGGCGGCTCCCTCGACGAGTAGCCGCCGAACCGGGCCTTCAAATCCCTCGCTCACCCGTGCCGCGATCTCCGGGAGCTTGCCAGCCCGACCGAGATTCGCGATCAGCAACTGACTCGCTGCAGGGTGACCGTTGAGGTGCTCGAGTTGGGCCCGGATGACCGCGCGCAGCCGCGACGCGGGATCGCCCGGTCCACCGGCCGCCTCCCGCGCGCTGACGGTGAGGTCGTCCAGGATCGCTCGGAGCAAGAACGCGAGAACGGCGTCCTTGTTGACGAAGTAGTAATAGAGCGACGACCGCGCCACCCCAGCCGCCTGAGCGATATCGCTCATCTGCAGGTCGTCAAAACGGGCAAGCAGATCGTCGGCTGCTCGGTCGAGCTTGGACGCCATCTCGGCTGGGACGTCGCGCACGCCACCCAGTGTGGCTCCCGACGAGCCGCTCATCCTCGGCCCCGCCCCGCGCAGCGCTGCGCCGGGTCGAGTCGCCGACTCCCGCCAGCAACGAGCGCTCGAGGTTTGCTCGACATGAGGGTCCCTTCCGACGCTGTGCCGGACGTTGCGTTGGACATTGTGTCGAACAGATCCTACGATCAGTCCCCGATGTTGTCGAGCGACGTCGTCCGGCCTCCGCAGCGTTCGGTCCCGCCGCGGGTCGGCCGGGTGTGAACCCAACCATCGTGCGCAGGGCGTCGATCGAACGGCTCGATTGGGCCGACCTTGGAACACTCTTGGCCCGGTCCACGATTCGGCCGGGAGAGATCGAGTCTCGGTCCGTTGCGTGGGGTCGGTCGGGTGAGATCCATCGCGCGACGTTCGGCGACGGCCAGTCAGCCCTCGTCCGGCGATGCGCGATGGGCATGTCCGGCGCCTGCGCCGCTGACTACGCGACTGCCGCGGCGCTCGGCCATGCGGCCGTGGTGCAGGTGCCAGCGGTGCGATCCATAGGGTCTGAGGAGCTGTGGCTCGAGCGGCCCGACTGGTCTGATCCGCCTCAGCCGACCGACGCGGCCACCGATGCCTACATAGCGGCCCTCTTTGTGGAGCTATGCAGGAGCGGGACGATCATCGCCACCGGCCAACCGCATACGACGACCGGCGGTCACATCTCCTGCGAGGACCTCTGCGTCGTGGCACGGCTGGAGGCCGACGAGCGGGCAGCCCTGGTGCACGCCGTCGCCGGTGTCATCAACTCCGACGCGCAAGCCGTCTACGACGGTGTGACGGCGGTTTGCCGAGACCACCCGGCCGACCTTGCGAGGCAGATCGGGCGGAGCCTCACGGCGGCGCATGCGATCTGGACGCCGCTGGGCCTCGCGTTGGCGCTGCACGGCCTCAGCTGCGCAGCCAGCCGATCGGGCCCTCGAAGCGAGCCACTGGTCTTCCTGGCTGACGAACTGCTGCACCGACTCGACCTGGCCTTTCGGTGGCAACAGCACGTCCCATGCCTGGCCACCCCGGAACGGACGGAGCAGCTCATCTCATTTACCAATACGAAGGCGGCGCAGCGCTAGATGTTCGACCGTTTCGTTGCCGCCGTCGAACGTCATGCTCGCTGGGTCATCGGCGCGTGGTTGTTGGCAGCGGTCGCCCTCACGCTGGCAGCGCCGTCACTCAACGATGTCGGCTCCCAAGACACCGCGGACTTCCTGCCGGCGAACGCGCCCTCGCAACGCGCCGACAAGGTGCTCGCCCGCGTGTTCCCGAACGACCCCACACGAGACGCCGCAATCCTCGTGTTCGCACGGCCAACGGGCCTCACCACCGCAGACCACGCCTACATCGGCCAGCTCGAGACGTACCTCGCGACCCCGCAGATGCGAGGAGCCATCAAGCAGGCCCAGACCGCCACCACCAGCCCAGACCTTGCACCCTTCCTGCGATCCACCGACGGCAAGGCAGAGCTCGCGATCGTCAGCTTCACCAGCGCACCATTCACGCAGCGGTCGACACACGCGATCGGCGAGCTCCGAAGCCACCTCGACGACACGGCACCGCCGGGACTGACGCACCACGTCACCGGCCTCGCCGGGCTGGCCGCTGATCAGGCGAACGGGGTGGTGCAGTCCTTCTCCCGCACGGCGATCGTCACCGTCATCCTCGTGCTCGCACTCTTGCTGCTCATCTACCGCTCAGTTGTCGCACCGCTCATCCCGCTCATCACGATCGCACTCGCGTTCGCGGTGTCGAACGGCGTCGTGTCCTATGCCGCGAGTGGCGGTCTCAAGGTGTCGACGATGGTGGGGACCTTCCTCGTCGTCATGGTCTTCGGCGCCGGCACCGACTACTGCCTGTTCTTCACCTCTCGATATCGCGAAGACCTCGCCAGCGGCGCGTCCGTCGCCACCACCGTGCGGCGAACGACGACGACGATCGCAGCCGTCATCGCGGCATCGGCCGCGACCGTCATCGTCGGGTTCTCGTCGATGGTCACCGCCGACTTCGGCATGTTCAAGACGATGGGCCCAGCGGTGGGCATCGCGATCGCCGTCACCCTGGCCGCCGGGGTCACCTTGACGCCAGCGCTGCTGCGCGTCGCCAACACCAAGGCGTTCTGGCCCCGGACCCTCGATGAGGTCCGCGCTCACGGGCAGGACCACTCCGCTCGCTGGGCCCGCGTCGCCAAAACCGTACGACGCCACCCGGCACAACTGCTCCTTGCCGGTGTGATCGCGCTGCAGCTTCCCGCATCCGCGCTGGGCTGGTACCACCAGTCGTTCAACCTTGTAGCCGACCTCCCCCACGGCGCAGACGCACGAGAGGGCTACAACACGGTCGCCGCCCACTATCCGGGCGGCATGGTGTCGCCCGTGTACCTCGTCATCCAAGCCAACGGGCCAATCCTCGACACCGACCGCGTCGCCGCCATCGACAAGCTCACCGACGAACTCCGGACCCGACATGGCATCGCCGAAGTCCGATCGATCACCCAACCTGTCGGCGCACCCTTGACCGTGCACAACCTGCCCGAGCTCACCGCCGGTTCAGTCGCGCCGACGGCGCTCAACATCGACCCCGCCGTCGTTGACGCACCAGCTCTCCTCGAGGCCCTCGCCTCCCCGCGAGGTCTGCGTCTCACCGGGCCGCTGCTGCGCGAGCTTCCCCAACTCACCCAGCGCATGGGGCTCCTGCTCGGCGCGGACGGCAACTCAACAAGGCTGATCATCGCCCCGGCCGGGAACCCCTACGACACCAGCTCGCTCGACACCATCGAGCACATCGGGACCTGGGCAAAGCAATCGCTCGCCAACACCGCGCTGCGACACGCCACGATCTCCGTCGGCGGCCCGTCCAGCTTCTACGCCGACATGCGGCGCATCTCGAACAACGACTTCCGAGTGATCTGCATCGTGATCATCCTGGCGATCTTCGTCGTGCTCGCGCTCCTGCTTCGCAGCCTCGTCGCCCCCATCTACCTGCTCGCCACCGTGGTCCTGTCCTATGGCGCAACGATGGGCATCACCGTCATCGTGTTCCAAGGACTCCTCGGCGACCCCGGGATCACCTTCTGGCTCGCCCCGTTCCTCTTCGTGATCCTCGTAGCGCTCGGCGCTGACTACAACATCTTCATCATGAGCCGGATCCGCGAAGAAGCGGATGCCGGCTACGAGATCCACGAGGCCGTCAGCCGAGGTCTCACCCTCACCGGGCGAGTGATCACTTCCGCCGGATTCATCCTCGCTGGCACCTTCCTCGCCCTCACCTTCGCCCCGCTCCCCAACCTGCGCCAGATCGGCTTCGGCGTCACCGTCGGCATCCTCATCGACACCTTCCTCGTGCGCTCCCTCCTCGTGCCCTCAGCGACGATGGTCCTCGGCAAGTGGGCCTTCTGGCCGCGCATACCTGCAGCAGCGCGAACCAACGCGCCCTGAACGAGGCCCCGTCAGTCCCCTCCACCCGACAGCCGACCTCGGACTGGGGAGTGTCCCGTGGCCCTCAAAAACCTGACAGACGCCACGCTCCTCACTTCCCCGACCTGTAGCCGCGCGGCCTGCCACGCGCATCGCCGCGGATCTGGGGCGTCAAGGGGCATGAGCGACAGCCCTTCGTGCAGCCGGCGACGCGGCCGCCGCGATCGCTCTCGACGGTTGGCGACTCCGACCTTGGCGGCTCGGCAGGTCTCCCCGAGTTCGACGGTTCGACTGTGCAGGCTGGTGGAACGAGCTGGGTGGTGAGGACGCGACAGGCTTTACCTCTCGTCGCCCGCCCGCGTCACGCGCCCGGACCGAACACGAAGCCCCGATAGCCGTCGTCCGCGGCAGACGAGCACGCCGAGAGGTAGAGCTGCAGACCGCCCGGCCAGTTCAGCATCTCCCGCGTCTTGCCGGGGATGTTGGCGCCCATGTACCACGAGTCCGCTCGGGGGAAGAGAGTCATGGCAGCGATGCTCTGCACCTGTTCCCGCCATGCAAGCTCGGCCTCCGGCGTGGGTTCGACCCTCGTGACCCCGCGGCCTGCGAGATGCTCCAACAGGTCGATGAGCCAGTCGCCCTGGACCTCCGCGCAGGTTGGACCGTTGCAGAAGCCCGATGGGCTCTGTGGGCCATACAGGAAGAAGAGGTTGGGAAAGCCAGCGCACATTAGTCCCAGTTGGGTGCGCACGCCGTCGCGCCAATGGTCAGCGAGTGTGCCGCCGGTCGTGCCTCGAAGGTCCAAGCTCGTGAGTCCTCCGGTGACGGCATCGAAGCCCGTTGCGAGCACGAGAACGTCGAGGTCGTGCTGACGCGTCCGCGTGCGTAAGCCGTCTCGGGTGACACCCTCGATCGGGTCCGACCGGAGATCCACGAGTGAGACGTTGGACTGGTTGAAGAGGTCGTAGAAGTCCTGCTCGAGCGACGGACGCTTGACGCCGAACGGGTGCGGTGCCACAGATGGAGCGAGGAGTTCGGCCGTCAGCGGGTCGCGCAGGCGCTCGCGGACGCGGTCTCGCCAGAAGTCGTACGCCAAGCTGTTGGCGCGTTCGTCGAACACGATGTCGTTGAACCCGCCGGCCCAGAAGCTAAAGCCGCCCGCTTCCCACAGGCGTTCGTAGACCGCGGCCCGCTCCTCGGCGGACACGGCGAAGGTCGAGTCGCCGGTGGACCGGTAGTCGAATCCGGTGTTGGTCCGGCGCCGCAGGTCGAATCGGGCGGGGTAGTCCGCCTTCGCGGCGTCTTGCTCCTCGCGCGTGAGCTCTCGTTGGCGCATCGGCAGCGCCATCATCGGCGTGCGCTGGAACACGATCACCTCGGCGGCGACCTTCGCAGCTTCCTGGGTCACTTGCACACCGCTCGCGCCGGTGCCGATGATCCCGACTCGCAGACCTTCGAGGTCGACGCCGTCCTGCGGCCAGTGGGCCGTGTGGTGGCAGGCGCCGCGGAAGTCGTCCAAACCGGGGATGCTTGGCACGAACGCCTTGGCGGCGAAGCCAGTGCACAGGACCACAAATCGCGCCTGCAGTCTCTCACGGTCGGTGGTCCGGACGGACCAGGTATGGCTCGACTCGTTCCACGACGCCCCCTGGACGCGCGCGTCAAAGCGAATGTCGCGACGCAGCTCCCAGACGTCGTCGACGTGCTCGAAGTACCGGCGCAGGGCGCGCCAGTCGGGGAACCGCTGATCCCAGTACCAGTCTCGCCAGATCGTCTCGTCCGAGTACTCGTACATGGGCACGTGGGTGTCGACGCGGGCCCCGGGATAGCAGTTCCAGTGCCAGATGCCGCCGAGTCCGGCTCCCGCCTCGAGCAGAACGACCGAAAGGCCGAGGGCCCGTAGGCGGTGCAGTTGGTAGAGCCCGGCGAAGCCGGCCCCGACCAGGACGACGTCGTACTCGGGCGTCAAGGGGGTTGACTCAGCCATTGTCGAGGAGCTTACGACATACAACAGATCTTGATGGCTGTATCATCCGACCGCTGTTCGGCGGCTCCTAGCGTCGGGCTTCGGCCCGGCCGGCTACCTGGGTTGCGGGACCAACTTCGGCTTGCGTGTCTGGCGTCGAGCGGGAGGCGCAACCGGCCGTGGGGCCGTCGCGTACCGGTAGTGGGAGAGGGGGAAGTGGCGGTTCTGCCACCACATCTCCGCGTAGAGAGAGGGCCGAAGGGGGCTGTCGCCCTGGAAGTTCACGTAGTAGGTGTTCGACGTCGCGCATACGTCCCCGAAGAGGGGGCTTCCGGCTTGTCGCTCCCGGCACTGCTCGACGTACCTATCCTGCGGGCCGCGACGGATCTCGGCCGTCGTCTGCGCACGCCGGTCGGTTTCGGCGATCACGCGTGCAGCATGTTTTGTCGTTGCCTCGATCATCCAGAAGTACGAGCCGACGACGAACCCGTAGGGTCCTGCGACGGAGAAGAGGTTGGGGAAACCGCAGACGCTGACCCCCTGGTAGGCATGGAACCGTTGTTCGAGCCAGTGCGCGCCGAGCTCGACGCCGTTGCGGCCATAGATCGGGAACGGGACCGGCTCGGCCTCCGCCATGATGCGGAACCCGGTTGCGCAGATGAGCACGTCGGCGGTTCGCTCGGTGCCATCGGTTGTAACCACGCCGGCTGGGGTGACGCCTTCGATCGGCGTGGTGACCAGCTCGACGTTGGGACGGTTGAAGGCGCTGAGGTAGCCGTTGGACATGGACGGCCGCTTGCAGCCGAAGCCGTAATCGGGGATCAACGCCTCCCGAGTCGCTGGGTCGTCCACCTGGCGACGCATCCACGCCCTGAGCCCTGCTTCGAGCCCGGCCCGGACGGGTCGCAGGCGGTGTTGAAAGATCACGTTGCCGGCAAGGTCGAAAGCGACGGTTCCGACACCGCGGACAGCGGATCGAATGGGCGGCACCGAAAGCACGGCCCGCCCTACGACACCGATCCGAGGGTCGAGCTTCGGGGCGACCCAGATGGCGGTGCGCTGATAGACGTCGAGGGACTCGACTGCCGCGGCGATCTCGGGAATCAGCTGGAGAGCGGAGGCTCCGGTGCCGATGCAGGCGACCCGCTTCCCGGAGAGATCGAGGTCATGTTGCCATCGAGCCGTGTGGACGATCGTTCCACCGAAGTCGCCGATCCCGGGAATGTCGGGCAGCACCGGCCGCTCGAGCGCACCGATGGCAGAGATGACGAACCGAGCGGAGATCGTCCTGTCGCCGTCGTCATCGGAGACGTGGATGCGCCAGAGATCGTCGACCTCGTCGAACGTCAGCGACACGACCGTCGTCTCGAACCGGATCTTCGGCCGCAGGTGGTGCCGGTCGGCCACGTCCTCCGCGTACGCCAGGAGCTCCGACCCTGGGGCAAACAGCCGGCTCCATGTTCCGCGCTGCTCGTAGCTGAAGCTGTACATGAAGGAAGGGATGTCCACGGCAACACCCGGATAGGTGTTGGCGCGCCAGGTCCCGCCAACACCGTCCCATTTCTCGAGGATGACGAAGTCGTCGATGCCGGCTCGACGCAACTCGATAGCTGCGCCGAGACCGCCGAAACCGGCGCCGACGATGACAACGTGGTGGTCGGGTGCGCGCTTCATCAGTGAGCGACCCTCGTTCCGAGGTTGATCCCGAAGCGGATCAGATTCTGGTAAACGCCGGGTGGGAGGAGAGAGAGCAGACGAAACGCATGGGCGTCGGGGCCGACGAACGCGCGCCGCTTGTTGGCCTCGAGTGCGCCCACGATGACGGCGGCCGCCTTCTCCGGGCTCGTGAGGAACGCGCGGTCCGCCGCGGCGGCGAGCCGGTCTGGATCCTGGCCGAGCCCTCGCACGGTGTCCTCGTCGAAGCGGGCGTTCCGTGCGATGTTCGTCTTGATGCCACCCGGGTGGATCGTCGTGCACGACACCCCTGTTCCATCAGCGTCGAGCTCGATGCGGAGCGCCTCGGTGAAGCCGCGAACAGCGAACTTCGCTGCGTTGTACGCGGACTGCGACGGGATGCCCATCAATCCAAACACGCTGGACACGTTGACGATGTGCCCCTCGCCGGCCGCCTTCAGGTGCGGAAGGAAGGCCTTCGTGCCGTGCACGACACCCCAGAAGTTGATGCCCATGAGCCATTCGATGTCTTCGTAACTCATCGCCTCGACCGTGGCGCCGAGGGCCACGCCGGCGTTGTTGACGATGACGTTGGCGCGCCCGTGTTCGGCGACGACCTTGCCGGCCCAGTCCTCGACCGCGTTGCGGTCAGACACATCCACGAGGTGGTGGATCGTCGGTGCGCCTAGTCCGTCGAGCATCGCCACCGTGCCGTCTAGACCCGCCGCGTCGATGTCGGAGACGGCGAGCAGGCACCCCCTCCTCGCGAGCTCAAGGGCGACGGCGCGGCCGATGCCCGATCCTGCGCCGGTGACTGCGGCGACGCGGCCTTCTAGTTGCATGCGGGCTCCTGACGGTCTGTCCGCCTCGTCGAGACGTGAAACGATATGATGCTATTGTAACATCGTTACGCAACCGAGGAGGAAGTCCCATGCATGACGCGACTGCGGTGCCTGGCGCCTACGACCGGAGCGTCCGTACCCGACGGATCGCCTTCGGGTACAGGCCGCTCGCGAAGCACTTCGTCGACGGCGACATCGTGATGAGCCACGTCATGGCCATCCTGTCGGCGACGTTCCCTAAGGGCGAGCAGTTCTTCATCGACTCCGTCCGCAACTACCGCCAGGACATCGGCGATAACGAGCTCCGCCAGCAAGTGGCCGGGTTCATCGGCCAAGAGACGATGCACGGCCGGGAGCACGACCGGCTCAACCTGCTGCTTCACGATCTCGGCTACCCGACGAAGTTCGTCGATCGCGCGACGGGAATCGTCCTGGGCGTCATCCATCGGCGCGCTCCCAAGGCGGTGCAGCTCGCCTTCACCGCCGCGGCCGAGCACTTCACCTCGGTGCTAGCCGAGCAGCTACTGGCCGACGACCCCTTCGAGGAGCAGGAAGTGCCCGAGGAGCTGCGCGCCTTGTTCCGGTGGCACGCGCTCGAGGAGTGCGAGCACAAGTCCGTGGCGTACGACGTCTACCGCGAGCAGGTCGGGAGCGAGGTGATCCGCTTGTTGGTAATGGACGTGACCACGGCGGCCCTTGTGACGGTGGCAGCTGCGTCGATCGCCAGCTGCGTGCTCACGGACCGATCGGCGCGGCACCCCCTGCGGTTCGCGGCAAGCTTGTTCAACCTGCGCAACTCGCCGTTCGCACGCAAGACGATCTTGCTGAGGATCGCCGAATACCACCGCCCCGGCTTCCACCCGGACGACCGGGACACGGAGGAGCTGGTCGCGCGTTGGCGCACTGAGCTTTTCGGCGAAGAGGGCAGCCTTCGTGACCGGCTCGTCCGTTCGGCGGATAGCGCCTGACCCGAAGGTCAGCGTTGTCTCGCCGCTCGTCCAGGCCGGGCGAGGAGCGGGCCCATGACTGCGCGGAGGTGTCCGTCAATGTCGTCCGCCGGGGGGGCCAAGACCATAGTGACCAGCACCCGCGTAACCCAGTCGGCGAGGTAGGCGACATCGACGGGTGATTTGACGCCGATCGCTTCGAGCTTGACGAGGAGGGGCTCGGCCAGTCGCCGGAGGCGTTCCAGCAGGCTGTCGAGCTCGGTCACGACGAAGACCCCGACGAGCTCGGGTTCGTCGCGGAGCACCTTCGACAGGACGGGATGGTCGATCGCAAAACGCAGGGCGTCGGCGATGATGTCGATGATGTCGTCGGGTCGGGTCGCGGACGAGAGCCGGGGAAGCAGCGTCGACAGGAGACGATCGAGCTCGCGAGCGAGGAGCAGTCGGGCGGCCCGGTCCACGTTGCCGACCTGGCGGTAGACGGTGACGCGAGACACGCGTAACTCGTCTGCGATGTCCACGACCTTCGTCCGTCCAAGGCCGTGGCGGGCGAAACAACGTGCTGCCGCATCGAGGTACAGGTCGAGATCGGGTCCAGGAACCTCGGGCACGCCGAGGGCCTCTGCCGCCAACGAGTCAGCCATGCCTCCCGATGTCCCTTCGGCCATGTCGACAGCACCAGTGGTCGCGCAGTGATGTCTCAGCCTACTGCTCGGCGTCAGACGGCCCTGACCTCCACGGCGGCCTCGCCGGGTCGCCGCCACGCAGCGGTCCCCCGCTCGCCGATCACCGGGTTGTCGGTCGTGATCTCCTCTTGGATCTTCCGCACCAGCTCGTCGATGCAGGGGACGTCCGGCCGGGATCGGGGCCGGAGTCGGGCTCCTCGAAGAGCAGGGTCTCGGACCCCGAGAGCCGGCCCGGGAACCTAGGACATGTCGTCGAGCAAAGCGTGCGCGCCGATCCGCTTCTCGACGGTCCCGGCGGGGATTACCGCTTCCATGATCATGCGGTTACCGGGATCGAGCGGAACCCGCGCAGGATCGGGCTCGTGGTGGGGACCGCCGCACCAGCGGCGCGCAGCGTGACCCCCCGGCGGGCGAGAGCCGCGATCGCCAGCCGAGTCTCCATCCGCGCGAGCTGCGCCCCGAGGCAGAAGTGGATGCCATGGCCAAACGCGACCTGCGCGCCTGCGTCCCGTCCGACGTGGAACCGGTCGGGTTCGGCGAAGGCCCGGTCGTCGCGGTTCGCCGCGGCGAAGGAGACGTAGACGTTGGCGCCGGCGGGGAGACTGACCCCCCCGACTGTCGTCGGCGCGGTGGTCTGGCGGAAGAGACCTTGGACGGGACCGCAATAGCGAAGACCCTCCTCGACCGCGGGTGGCGCGAGATCGGGATCTTGCACGAGCCGCGACCATTCAGTCGGATGCTCCCAGAAGGCGTGCACCATGTTGCCGAGTAGGTTGGTCGTGGTCTCGTTCCCGGCGACGAGGAGGAGGATGCAGAACATGACGACCTCGAACTGGCTGAGCTCGTCCCCGTCGGGCGCCGATCGTGCGATCGCGCTGATCAGGTCGACGCCCGGCATGGCGCGCCGCTCCGCGACCACCTCGGAGAAGTAGCCAACCATCGCGGCGATCTCGAGCCCGCTTCTATCGATGTCGATGTCGTTGCTCAACGCGCCGACGAGTGCCTCCGACCACCGGCGGAAGTCGGCCATCCTCGACGCCGGAACACCGAGGATCTCCGCGATCAGGGTGACGGGGAGTGGGATCGCGAGGTCGCGGACCACATCCGCATCGCCGACGCGCATCCGCTCGACGAGCCCATCGACGAGCCCATCGGCGAGCCGGGCGGCTCGCGCCTCCCAGTCGGCCATCGCCCGCTTGGTGAAACCACGACTGACGATCCGCCGCAGCATCGTGTGCTCCGGCGGATCGCTGGCGATGAGCACACGGGAGCCGAACGCCCGGTCCAGACCTATGCCGCGTCCGCGTGCGCTCTCCCCACCGCCAGGTCCGGCTGCACCCAAGGCGAAGGCTCCGTACCCGCCGGCCGAGGAGAAGTCTTCGGGTCGGTGCAGTACTTCGAGGACGTCGGCGTGACGGCTGACGACCCACATCCGGTTCACCTCATCGTGCACAACGCCGAGGCGCCGGAGCGCCGCGTAGCACGGAAAGGGATCGGCGAGCGCCGCTGGTGAGAACAGGTCGGGGATGGTGTCCGTGGCGCGCATGGCCCTGGTCAATCCGCACCTGCAACTTCGCCCTCGGCGAGCGCGAACGCCTCGTATTCCTCGCCGGTGTCGGCGAAGTCCTCGAACTCGATCACGCGCAGCTCGGTAAAGCGCTCGCGGAGCCACCCGCCATTGGCGTCGAGCAGGCCGAGCTTCTTGCAGTTCGGCACAATCTTGGTGAAGAGCATTCGTTGGAACTCCGCGCGTATGGGCGCGGCCATGACAACGGGGATGGCGTCTTTCGGCGCGACCCCCATGCGCTCCCAGACCTCCTGCTGGAGGAAGCGGTCACGCATGCGCACCGCGGCCTCGAAGGCAAACTCCTGGCGCTCGGCCATTTCCTTATCGGTGAGCTCGGCGTAGTACTCCTTCAGAGACAGGACACCAAAGGCCACGTGACGGGCCTCGTCGCTCATGACGTAGCGGAGCAGCTGCTTGAGGAGCGGCTCTGTGGTCAGCTGGTGCATGAAGCCGAAGGCGGCCAGGGCCAGGCCCTCAACCATGATCTGCATGCCGAGGTAGGTCATGTCCCAGCGACTGTCGTCCACGATGTCGTCGAGGAGCATCCCGAGGTGGGCGTTGATCGGATAATGGCCGCTGAGCTTCGTGTCGAGGTACTTCGCGAAGACCTCGACGTGTCGGGCCTCGTCCATCACTTGGGTGGAGGCGTAGTACTTGGCGTCGATCCACGGGACGGTCTCGACGATCTTCGCCGTGCACAGGAGTGCGCCCTGCTCGCCGTGCATGAACTGCGACAGCGACCAGTTCTGGCTCTCGATCCCAAGCGTCGTCCACTCGGCGTCACCCCAGGATGCGAACGGGGTGTGGCTCAGGTCACCGCCCTGCAGCCCGAACTGGGCCGCCATCAACTTGGCCAATTGCTCCTGGTCGACCTCAGTCTCCCAAGGCAGATCGGTCTCGCCGTTCCATTGAGACGTCTTCGCCTTCTCGTAGAGGCGGCTGAGGGCCGGACGGGATCCCTTCTCATAGTCCCACGTGAAGATCGCCTGAGCATTGTCGGTGACGGCATGGATCGTGGAGTCCATGTCGGTGTTGGCAATCTCGAGGATCGCGTCTACGTCGTCGAGACGGGCGCGGCCGAGGATTTCCTCGTAGGTGGTCAAGTCCTGGCTCCTTGTTCGCGGTGTTGGGAGACGTCGCGGCATTGATCCCCGGCGTCAGGAGGTGTTCGACGAGACATTCGATCGCTGCGTCGGCTCTGTGAAGCAGGCGGCACGATGGCGCACGACGGGGTCAGTGGCACGACCCGCTCGGTGGCGATCGGCGCCGTGACCGAGTGGGTTAAAAGCAAGCGCTCGAGGCTTGACGAAGCGAGACCTCACGCTCGGCCAGTGCGCTGAAGAGCGCTTCCTTGCCGCCGGGGAACCGGCAGCAGGTGATCGCCCGGGACCGCCCGACGCCGCTCCGACGCCGTCAAGTGCCATCTTGCCCACCGCCACCAGGCCGGGCATGCGGTCTCGCCATCGAGCACGGGAACTCTTGCGTAGGTAGCGAGCACACCGAGACATTAGGCCTCTTACTGCGGCGATGCAACAGAAGACGAAATCTGTTGTTCGCCTTCCAAGTAGCCCTGGCCAGGTGTCCTTCCACCACCGACGCCCGCACAAGATGCGCGCTGAGTTGGGTCGTCGTGGTGGCTCAGCGTGTCGTTCGCCGCATGGCTTCCCCCGTCCACCTCGCGCTCACAGCATTGGTGCGTTCCTGCCGGCGAGCGGTGACAACGGCGCTCGGTTCGAGTCGGTGGATCCCCCGCCGGCGTAGCGCCCGATGCTGGGATCCAACAGACCCCTCCGCGGTCGATCAACCTCAACGATCGTCGACGATCAGGCGATCACGACGCTGGAATCGGGGCCGGGCCTCGAACGAGCACCCGAGCGCGTCGTCGGGGCCGCATCGCAGCGACCTTCGACGAAGTGACCGGCCACGTTCTGCGCATCGTCGGGATGCCCGCGTGCATGGGTTCGCTGACCGTCCGCTCCCACCGTCCAACACCGATCGGCAACCCATTGGAGTCCCGGGGGCTCACTCGAGCGGCAGGACGACCGCGCCTCCGCATCAGGGCCACCGGCTCCGCCGGATCCGAACGGGCGGTGTGGTACGCGGTGTTGTTCATCGCCGTCGACCTCGCCCGCCTCTCGCCGCGCCGACCGCCGGACTGCCCGCGGCCGAGTGCGTCAGGCAGTCAGCGACCGCACCCGCTCGCCGACTGAGCCAGCTGCCGGGTGGAGTTCGGCGACGGTGGCCGTACCAGTGGCGCCCAGGGCGCCCAGCAGCTCCATCAGATCCGTGTCCGGTCCGAGCACGGCTTCGAGGTTGCCTGTGAGCTTGATCTTGCCAGTGAGGAACGCCCGGACGGCGAGCTGCGGCTGCTGGTCGAGCACGAGGGCGCGCGCGGTCGCGTGATCAATACTCACGTCGATCTGGGCATGGCGCAGGTAGCCGAGGTCCATCTGGACGGACCCGTCCGTCGTATCGACGTGCGCCTCTACGGTGCCGTTGCCGAAGGGGACGTCGGTGACGGTGATGTTGGCGACCGCCGCCGGCACGCCCGGGGGGAGCGAGAGATCCAACTCGTCGCGTAGTTCTCGCATCGCGGTGATCCACTCGGGGCTTAGGAACGGCAGGGTCACGAGAGGTCCTCCGTCGTGAGGGGTACTGGTCGGTTCGCTGGAAGCGACTGCCGCCGTCTTCACCGGCGACACCCACACCGCGTCGTCGTCGAGCGTCATCTCGAGCGCCGCCGCACGAGCTGCAGCCTCGGCGGGGAAGATGTTCTTGACGACATAGGGATCGGCTGTGAGCGAGTACTCGGGCGCGAGGAACGTCGTGAACTTGTCGACGTAGAGGAGCTGTTTGCCGATGAGCACCAGCTCGCGCGGGACGGTGGCGTCATAGAGCTTGAGGAGCTCCAAGGACTGGGTGACGATCGCAGCGATGTCGAGATTGCCGAAACCATCGGTCAGGAGCGGACCGAAGATCGCCTCGATCACCGCGCCGAGTTCCTCGTCGGTGCCGACGTCCGCGGGGATCGCGCCGACACCCCGGTACGAGCGGGCGATGCGAACGAAGTCCAAGTCGAAGGAGCACGTGTAGAAGAGATCCTTCATCACCTGCTTCCAGCTCTCCGGGAGCTCGCCCATGATCCCAAAGTCCAGGAAGCAGGTACGGCCGTCGTCCAAGGCCCAGATGTTGCCAGCGTGCATGTCACCGTGGAACGGACCGTGGATCATCACCGCTTCGGCCCACACCTTCGCGCCGCGTCGCAGGACGGTCTGACCGTCGAAGCCCTTGGCTGCGAGCGCGTCGAAGGCATCCATCGGCGTGCCGTACACGCGTTCCATGCAGATCACCTGCGGGCCGCAGTAATCCCAGTAGACCGCCGGCGCGGTGACCAGGCGGTTGTCGCCGAACGCGCCGATGGCTTCACGGAACCGGTGCTGTTGCCACGCCTCCCGCAGGGGCACGAGTTCCTGGAACGTCGTGGTGTGGACGTCGCGGATGATCTCCCGCGCGTTCGAGCGCCGGGCCCACGGGGTCAGCTCGAGCAGGCGCGCAATCTTGAAGCCAACTCGGAGGTCCATCGCCATGCGCGTGCGGATCCCAGGACGCTGGACCTTGACCACTGCGTCGCGACCGTCGAGGAGCGTGCAGGCATGAACCTGGCCAATCGACGCCGCAGAGAGCGGCTCGTCGTCGAAAGACGCGAACAGCGCTTCGATCGGCTGTCCAAGGTCCTCTTCCACGGCGCGGCGCACGTGTTCGGCCGGGAAGGTAGTGACCTCGTCGAGGCAGCGTCGGGCGGCACTCGCGAGGACCGGAGGGAACAACGTGCCGGAGCTGGCGACGATCTGTCCGACCTTCACCATGGTCGGGCCAAGGCGGATGAGCCCGTCGACGAGGCCGTCGCACGCAACTTCTGCCACTGCGCGACGAGGGCGGCGCCACGACCGGGCGACGACGGCGAAGCCGACGGAGAACAGAAGGGCGGCGACGATGTGGACCAGGCGCAGGACGTCGCGCGGTCCGAGGTGCTCGAGCGGCGGCGTGTCGACCTGCAGCTGCTCCTCAGTGGGGAAGTCCATCGCTAGGTACGCTAGCGTATGTACGGTGGCGTACATAAAATCGAAGACGCGGCAGAGGCGCCCCCGACTCGAATCGGGGGCGCGACGAGAGCAGCTACTCGACCGGCTCCTCGTACTTGTAAACGAGGAGGGGTTCGGCTCGGTGTCCATGGAGTCCATCGCTCGGGCCGGCGAGATCGCCAAGACCGTCGTGTACAACCTGTTCGGCGACGTCGACGGAGCATTGAAAGCTCTCTTCGCCCGCGAACAGCAGCGCATGTTTGACGCCGTCGTCGCGGCGGTCCCGATGCCGCCATTCCGGGACGAGCCGGCAACGCTCATGCTCGCTGCGCTGCACCAGATCCTCGACGATGTGCGGCTCCGACCCGACTCGTGGCGCCTCCTGCTGGTTCCGGCGCCGGGGACGCCACCGGGCGTGCGGTCCGCGATCGAGTCACACCGGCGCCGCTTGGTCGCCCTTCTGCGGCCAGGTGTCCGCTGGGCGCTGGTTCGCTACGACGCAGAACACCTCGACGAGGAGCTTCTGGCCCATACAGCGATCGCCGCTGTCGAGCACGCAGTACGTCTCGCCCTGGAGGATCCCGCCGACTTCGGGATCGACCGGATCATTGGGTCCGCCGCCGAGGCGATCACACTCGTCCGCGACCGACTCGGGTCAGACCGTTGATGGAGACCGGGCTCAGGTCCAGCCGAGGGAGATGAGCAACGCGAGACGTACGTTGTCTCATGAGATCCACGAGCCGTCAGACGATGCTGCTCCCGTGGCCGGACCAGTAGCGGTCTCGGAGGACCCGTTTGTACAGCTTCCCGGTCGGCAGCCGCGGCAGCTCTTCCTCGAAGTCGATGGTCCGCGGGCACTTGTAGTGCGCGAGGTGGTCGCGACAGTACGCCAACAATTCGCGCTCGAGCTCGGGTCCCGCGGCGGTGTGGTCGGCGAGTTCCACGAACGCCTTCACCTCTTCACCCATCTCGTCGTTCGGTACGCCGATCACCGCCACATCGACGACCTTTGGGTGCATCACGAGGACGTTCTCCGTCTCCTGGGGATAGATGTTCACGCCGCCGCTGATGATCATGAACGCCTTGCGATCAGTAAGGAACAGCCAGCCGTCGTCGTCGAGATGGCCCACGTCCCCGAGGGTCGTCCAGCCATGGCCACCCGGATCTCGTGCATCGGCGGTCTTCCGCGGGTCGTTGTGGTACTCGTAGGCAAGCCCGCCGCCGAAGTACACCGTTCCCGCCTGACCGGGGGGAAGCTCCTCCCCGTCCTCGCCGACTATGTGGACCTCGCCGATCAACGGCTTGCCGACGGTCCCTGGGTGGGCGAGCCACTCCTCGGGCTTCACGAGGCAGAAGCCGTTGAGCTCGGTGCCGGCGTAGTACTCCCAAAGCACCGGTCCCCACCAATTCATCATGGCCTGCTTCGTGAGGATGGGGCACGGTGCCGCGGCGTGGACGGCCATGCGGAGCGAGGAGACATCGAAGCGCGTCCGCTCTTCCTCCGGCAGCTTCAGCATCCGCGTGAACATGGTTGGCACGAACTGCGCGCAGCTGACCTCGTGGCTCTGGATGGCCGCCAGGGCGTCGACCGGATGGAACTTCTCCATCATGACGACGGTGCCGCCAAGGGCCGCGACGCCGATGCTGAACCCGAGCGGCGATGCGTGGTACATGGGCGCCGGCGAGAGGTAGACGCTGTCCGCGTCAAAGCCGAAGACCTCACTGAGGAGCATGCTGATCATCTGCCCGTCCTCAATGGATCGACCGCTCAACGGCCGCTTGATGCCCTTCGGCCGACCTGTTGTGCCAGAGCTGTAGAGCATCAGCTCGCCGGCGGGTTGCTCCGCGAGGGGACCACTCGGCTGCGCGGACAGTGCCGCTTCGTAATCGCCGAGGTCCGCGGCGCCGCCGTCCACGACGAGTGGCAGCCGAACGTCAGGCGCATACCCGAGCGCCTCACGGAGCACCCCAGCCTTCGCAGGCGAACTGACGACCGATGCCGCTCCGGAATCGGCCAGGATGTATCCGACCTCTGACGCCGTCAGGTACGAGTTGACCGTCGTGACGTAGAAACCCGATCGGAGCCCCGCCCAGATCACCTCGAGGTAGCGAGGGTGGTTCTCCATGAAGATCGCCACGTGATCGCCGACAGTCAATCCATTGGCCCGCCATAGCTGCGCGAGCTGGTTGGATCGCTCATCGAGCTGGCGGTGTGTGACCGTCGCGCCCGATCCGCTCATGACGATCGCAGGTTTGTCGGGCGTCGCCGCCGCAGTGCTGCCTGGGTACATGACTCCCCCTCGTCATCCCATCCGTCAGCGGCAGACCATACACACGACATCGAGCGTCGTTCGTATCGTGCTGGTACGGTGCGATGATGCGCACCGCTGTTACCGAGTTGCTCGACATCGAGTTCCCAATTCTTGCCTTCAGCCATTGTCGAGACGTGGTCGCGGCCGTCACGAACGCGGGCGGCATGGGCGTGTTGGGCGCCGTTGCGCACACTCCCGAGCAGCTTGAGGTCGACCTCTCGTGGATCGAGGAGGAGACGAGCGGCAAGCCGTTCGGGGTCGATCTCCTGATCCCTACGCACTACGCGGGCGAGGAGGAGGGCGGCATCGATGCGACGGCGTTGCGGGCACTGGTTCCAGATGAGCACCGCACATGGCTGGACGACCTCTTGCGGCGATACGACGTGCCGCCGCTGCCGAGCGGCGGCGACGAGACGTCCTCTCGTCAGTTCGCCGGCATGCGAATCGACCCCAAGAGCATGGCGCCTCTCCTCGACGTAGCGTTCAACCACCGGATCGGGCTCATCGCCTCGGCGCTGGGCCCTCCGCCGGCACACCTCGTCGAGCGAGCCCGTCACTCGAACGTTCCCGTAGCGGCCCTGGCCGGAGCGGTCGAGCACGCCGTCGCACACGCGCAGGCCGGCGCGGACATCGTGATCGCGCAGGGCACCGAGGCCGGGGGGCACACGGGCCAGGTAGCGACCATGGTTCTCGTGCCCGAGGTCGTGGATGCCATTGCGCCCACGCCAGTGCTAGCGGCCGGTGGCATCGGCAACGGTCGACAACTCGCAGCCGGCCTTACCCTCGGGGCAGAGGGCGTGTGGTGCGGATCCGTGTGGCTGACCACGGAGGAGGCGGAAACGCCCCCGGTGGTTCGTGAGAAGTACCTTGCTGCCAGCAGCGGGGACACGGTGCGCTCCCGATCGATCACCGGCAAGCCGGCGCGAATGCTACGCACGCCGTGGACCGATGAATGGGAGCGCCGCGACGGGCCGGGTGCGCTCATGATGCCATTGCAGCCGATGCTCGTCGGCGAAGCCCTCGCCCGCATCCACCGCGTCGCGCATCACGAGGGATCGGGTGCGCACGAGCTGGTGACCTACTTCGTCGGTCAGGTCGTCGGCAGCATGCAGTCGGTCCGACCCGCTCGGCGAGTGGTGCTCGACATGGTCGAGGAGTTCATCGACGCGGTGGAGCGGGTCGAGGGCCTCATGCGCATCTGATCAGCTCGACCGTCCTGGAGCAGGTCCTTGAATGGCGTGTCCCTCAGGCGCCGGCGAGAGGACCACCATCCCGACGCGCGACCGTGTCCGTCGGGCCGCGCTCGGTGGCTAGACGTGTGAGTGCCCCGACCAGCACGCAGTCGACCTTCGTCGCGTCGGTCGACGCGACCATGACCGAACCCGGGATCGCGACGTCGAAGGCATCGCGCACACAGCCCGCTCGGTCATCTCGCAGCCGTCGGACTTCGACTCCTGGGTGGCAGGACGCGCGTCTCGCGCCGGGGTGCCTAGATCAGCGAGAGCGGAGCGGCTCCCGTCGCCGGGGCCGCGGCGACGGGGCCGTCGCCGGGCCAGCGACGAGCGCTGGCGCCAGGAAGGTCCACAAGTAGCGCCGCAGGTCGTCGTCTCGACGTTGGCGAGGACCGTCGAAGGTGACCATGCTCAGGATCGCCCGGAGGACCCACTCGGCCGCCTCGTCGAGATCGACGCCCGCGCGCAAGGTGCCGCTCTGCTGCGCGGTCTCGAAGTACGGCCGCAGGAAGTGAGCAGTCATGTCGAACAGTGCCTCGGAGGCACCCGCAATGGATGTCGTGATGCCGGCAGCCTCGGGCGCGAACAACAGGGCGAGGTTCTCGTCGCTCTGGATCGCACGGATCGTGAAGAGGACGCCCTCAACGATGGCGTCGCTCAGCTCCGGCACGTCGGCGATGCGTGCGCTTAGTCGCTCGAGGAAGCGGTTGCCCTCACGCAGCAGCACCCCGAGGATGAGCTCGTCGCGACTGGCGAAGTACCGATAGACCGTCGCCCGCGACACCTGGGCAATGCGGGCGACGTCCTCGATGGTCGTCTTCATGACCCCAAAGCGCCGGAAACAGGCCTCCGCCGCGTCGATCAGCCGCTCTCTGGCCGCGGTCATGTCATTGGGCACCTCGGTGCCCCATCGAAGCTGGCTCATCCCGAAAGATCGTACCGCAGATGCGGGTAGCGACAGAAGGTGCGCGACGTCAAGCGTTCTGTGTCGTCTCGACGACGATTCGAGGTCCCAACAGGCGGACTCACGCCGTCTGGTTCACGGCACGGCCGGTGCAGGGTGGGCACTCTACTCACGTCTTGCGACAAATCTCGTTTCATGTAGTATACCGTCGATGGGACGGTCGTTCACGAAGCGCCACGGCGCGCCCTACGTCATCATTGACGGCTGCATCGAGTGCGGGATCTGCGAGCGGGTCTGTCCGTACGACGCAATCTTCATGAGCGACGAGCTGGAGTACGTGGTTCAAGGCATTGATTGCCCCAGCTGCAACCGCTGCCTCGGACCCTGTCCAGTCGGCACGATCGTGCCGATGGACGACCCCCGCGCGGCGAGGGTCCGGGAGTCGAACAAGCCCTACATGCTCGAAGACTGGCGGGCGCTCGTCGCCGCCGGGGGAAAGCGAGGAGACCAATGAAGAGGTTCATGAAGCCCGCCGAGCTGGCGCGTGACGAGCGGTTTACCCGTACGGAGGTGCCGCTCGACTTCCTGATGGCCGAAGAGGTCACCGTCGAGCAGGTCGAGGAGACCATGCTGGCCCTGCTCGGCAACGAGGAGGTCCGGGAGATGGTCGCCGACCAAGGCGGGGCGGCAAGCAGTCTCCTTCGCCGGGTCCGACCCGACGAGGACGAGGCGCCGGTCTTCATCAAGAGCCAGATGCACGGCATTTTCATGGGGGAGATGCAAGCTCTGGAGGCCGCCGGCCGCAGCGCCTGGGACTTCACGGATGACGACGAGCTCCCTTGGAAGTTCCAGCTGGACATGGCCCGGCAGTGCTGGGACGAGACCCGACACGTCGAGGCCTACGCGGCCCTCCTCGAGCATGTGAACTGCGAGATCGGCGAGTTCTCGGAGAACCTTTTCCTCTTCGAGTTCGGGTGTTCGGATGACCCCGCCGAGCGCGTGGTCGGTGTCAACCGCTGCCTCGAAGGTCTCGCTCTCGACGTCTTCAACGACACCATCCGCTTCGGCAAGCAGGCCGATGACGAGGCGATCTGGCGGTCGGTCGACTACGTGTCCGCCGACGAGGTGACCCACGTCCGCTTCGGTCAGGTCTGGTCAAAGGCCCTCACCGCGGACGATCCGGCTCGGCGCAAGAAGGTCGTCGAGTTCCAGCGCAAGGTGGACCGGGCCTTTAGCCTCGGCGGCACGCGCGGGGCCTATGACGCGAATGGCACGTCGGGCTTCCTTCCGCTCGCGATCGAGTTCCGCAAGGCCGCGGGGTTCTCCGACGAGGACATCGCCGACGTCGCCGGCTCGGCGCCGAAGGTAGTGGCCTCGCGATGACCACCACCAACGGCAACGGGGCGCACCACGGGCCGGTCGTCGAGGGTTACGGCCCCAAGCGGCACGCACAGCCCTTCCCCTACTGGGACCGTCGTCGGCTCATCGGGGAGTGGACCGTCGAGGAGTCCGTCGAACGTATCGTCAACTACAAGTGGGCGGAACAGCAACTGTCCGCCGCCCTCGGCGGGTGGGTGGCCACCATCCCGGAGCTAGACGTCAAGTCGATGCTCGGGCCCGCCTGCTACCAGCATGCGTGGCACGCCGATCTGTGGCGCATCCGTCTCCCAGAGCTGCGAGAGAACGACGAGAACCGCGCCGAGCCGGCGAACGAGGCGTTCGCGCAGTTCATGAGCGAGTTGACGAGCCCGGACGACGCCGACGCCACCATCGAGAAGCTGGTCGGGACGTTTCGGGTCCTCGTCCCGCACCTCCTCGCGACCTACTCATTCCACCAGCGAGTCACGTCCGACATCGTCGACGCCCCGACTGTGCGGAATCTCAAGTTCATGATCGACGACGACATCGAGCAGATCATCACCGGCGAAATGATGATTCAGGACCTTGCCCGTACGACGAAGCTGCGAACGCGTGCTGGCAAGTGGCAAACCCACCTCGACGTCCTCCTCGCGAAGAGCGGTGGGGCCGCTGGCCCGGCGACGCTCGGCGGGCGCTCTCGGATCGTCGCTCCTGAGCGGGCTGTGCTCGGCGCAGCGCTCCGGCAGCGTCGAGAGCTCGCCGCCCTGCGAACCTGATGGCGGACGCCGCGGGGTTCTACGACGCAGAGGGCGTAGCCGAGACCCTGGCCATCGAGAGGCGGCTGCGCGACCGCGGGTTTGCCGACGTCATCGACGTCTTGAAGCTTGGCGGTCACTTCGACTTCGATGCCCGAGACGTCGCGGGCATCGTGCGCGAGGCCAATCGGTACCTCCTCCACCAGGAGACGGTCGACCTCGCCGGCGCACGGATCCTCTCCGCCCTCGGCGAGGTCGCCGTGAAAGCGCAGGCGTTCGACGCCATAGCTGCAATTGTCCGCCGCACCGCCCGTGCCCGTACCCCCTGACCCAGGAAGCTTTGTTGCACACGACCTTCATCGGCGCGGCTGGGCACCTTGCAGCCGACAGTTTCGGTCCGCCCACAGCCACACCCGTGCTGCTCCTCCATGGGGGCGGGCAGACCCGCCACTCCTGGGCCGGCGCCGCTCAGCGCCTTGCCGCCGACGGGTGGCGGGCGATCACCGTCGACCTGCGCGGCCACGGTGACAGCGACTGGGACCCAGCGGGCGACTACCGGATCGACGCGTTCGCTGCCGACGTGCGGGCCATCGTCGACCAACTCGACACGCCACCTGTGCTCGTCGGGGCGTCTCTGGGCGGGCTGGCATCGCTGATCGCCGCCGGTGAGGCACCCGCTGTCGAGCATCGCGCGCTCGTGCTCGTCGACATCGCCGTCGACATCGAGGACGATGCCGTGTCCCGAATCGTGTCCTTCATGGGCGGCGCCCGCGACGGTTTCGCCAGCCTCGAGGACGCCGGAGACGCCATCGCGATCTACCGCGGCGGGGTACGGCCGAGCGACCTCAGCGGTTTGGAGAAGAACCTCCGCCTGGACGACGACGGGCGCTGGCGCTGGCATTGGGATCCGAAGTTCCTCGATGGTGACCTCACTCCCCGCAGCTCTCGACCCCCCGGTCGGCTAGAGGCCGCAGCGCGGTCCCTCGAGCAGCCCTGCCTGCTCGTCCGTGGTCGCCAGAGCGACCTGCTGAGCGAAGAGGGAGCCCGCAGGTTCCTCGACCTTGTCCCGGCCGCACGACTGGTCGACGTGCGTGGCGCTGGGCACATGGTGGTCGGGGACCGCAACGACGCGTTCGTGGCCGCGGTCCTCTCCTTCCTCGATGCTCTCGACGAGCAAGACGGCGTCGACATCCCCGCTTGAGCTTTCACCGACCCTCACTGGAACCAGGTATGCAGAAGCCACTCGAAGATGGCTACTTCACGATGCCCGATGGCGACGAGCCACCTCGGCTGATCGGGTCCTACAGCCCGGAGGCCGACACCTACTTCTTCCCCCGACGCCGCCGTTGCCCGCTTACGGCCGGCCCGGTCGAGGACGTTCTGCTCTCGCCCACCGGCGAGCTCTACGCATGGACGTATGTGCAGTCGGCGTGGATGGGCAAGAGTCGCTTCGGCTCCACGGCCGACGGCCACGGCGTGGGTCAGGTCGATCTTCCGGAGGGAGTGCGCGTGCAGTGCATCCTCGACGGCGCCATGGGCGACTGGGAGATCGGGATGCGTATGCGGCTCGAGGTGTACCCCGTGCTGACAGACAGCGACGGCGACGAGCTCTGCTCGTTCCGGTTCGCACCGATCGAGGGCGCGAGCAGCCGGTGATGGCCCGCGACGTCTACGTGATCGGCGTTGGCATGGCGCCGTTCGGTCAGCCGGACGCGAAGGCGGCCGACCTCGGCTTCGAAGCTGGCGTCGCGGCGCTGGCAGACGCAGGAATCGGGTTCCACGAGGTCGGCTACCTCTACAACGGCTACCTCACCTCCGGGCTCCTGACCGGCATCACCCTCGCCAAGGACCTCGGTCTCACGGGCATCCCCGTGACGCACGTCGAGAACGCCTCCGCCACCGGATCGTGCGCGTTCCGCGAGGCGGTGCAGGTAGTGGCGGGCGGCAGCGTCGATGTGGCCATGGCACTCGGGTTCGACGATCTGAACAAGGCCGCGCCGTCGGTTGGTAGACGTAAGCCCGCGATCGACCAGGTGATCCTGCCCGCCGCGTTCTTCGCCATGTGGGCCACCCGTCGCATGCATGACGTCGGCACGACGGTAGAGACCTTCGCAGCGATCGCGGCGAAGAACTGGAACCACGCTCGACACAACCCTTTCGCGCAGCGCCGGGCCGACCACGAGGTAACCGTCGAAGAGGTCCTCGCCGCACGGATGGTGGCCTACCCCCACACCTCGAAGATGGCTTGCGCTGCCGGCTCCGGGGGGGCGGCGGCGATCCTGGCAACGCGCGAAGTCGCCGAGCGTCTCGCGGGCGGAAGGCCGTTGGTCAAGGTGCTCGCCAGCCAGCAGGAGTCGGAGCGATACACCGAGGGGCACATCTTCATGGGGGCGGTGGTCGGACCCGGCGAGCTCACGGAGTCGACGGCCAAGGCTGCGTACGAAGAAGCGGGAATCGGACCCGCCGACCTCGACCTGGCGCACGTCCACGATGCTTTCCCGATCGAGGAGCTCATGTACTACGAGTTGCTCGGGGTCTGCGGCCCGGGCGACGGCGACAAGCTGGTCGCCGAGGGCGCCACCCGCCTAGGAGGACGCATTCCGTTCTCCACCGATGGCGGCCTGACCGGCCGAGGCCATCCGGGCGGGCCGACCGGACTCGCGCAGATCTGGGACGTCACCCGGCAGCTGCGCGGCGAGGCCGGTCCGCTGCAGGTCGATGGCGCACGCACCGGCCTCGCCCACATGATGGGCGCAGGGGCAGTCTGCGTCGTCCACATCCTCCAATCGAGCAACTGAGGGACTCCCGGTGGACTTCGATCTCCCCTCCGACGACGACCCCCGTCGGGTGGCCGTGCGCCAGTGGCTCGCTGCGCACCCGAACCCCAGTGGCGCGGATCTCGCCGAGGCCGGCTACGTCGTGCCCCACTGGCCGACTCCATGGGGCCTCGACGCCGATCCGATGCACCAGCTCCTGATCGACGACGAGCTGAAACGAGCCGGTGTACGCCGGCCGCTCAACCCGATCGGCATCGGCTGGGCCGGGCCGACGATTCTCCATGCCGGCACGCCCGAACAGCACGACCGGTACCTGCCGGGGCTCTTGTCAGGGCAGGACCTCTGGTGCCAGCTGTTCAGCGAACCCGGTGCCGGCTCGGATCTCGCGAACCTCGGCACCCGCGCGGTCCGCGACGGCGAGGAGTACGTCGTCAATGGCCAGAAGGTCTGGAACTCGATGGCGCACTCGTCGAAGTACGGCATCCTGATCGCCCGAACAGACCCCGACGCCCCCAAGCATCAAGGCATCTCCTACTTCGTCTGCCCAATGGACCTGCCCGGCATCGAAGTCCGACCCCTCATAGAGATGACCGGGGTACACCTGTTCAACGAGGTCTTCTTCACGGACGTGCGTCTTCCGGCCGAGAACCTCATCGGTCAGGAGAACCGGGGCTGGGAACTCGCCAAGGTCACCCTCGGCAACGAACGGGTGTCCCTGTCGGGCGAAGGCGCGCTCTGGGGCAGCGGCCCGACCGTGCATGATCTCCTGGCCCACGCGAGGGCGCTGGGAGCGACAGGAGACCAGTTGGCCCGTCAGCGGCTGGCGCGGCTCTACGTCGAGGGTGAGATGCTGCGGCTGATCCGGCTGCGCACAGTCAGCGCTGCACTCAAAGGTCGCCCACCCGGACCCGAGGCCTCGATTCGCAAGGCCCTTGCCGACGACCACGGACAGCGCCTCATGGGACTGGCCAAGGACCTGGCCGGCGCCCATGGCATGTTGGCGGCATCCGGGGGCGTGGACGCCACCGCTGGCGCCGCCGCAGCCGCGATACCGGGGTCCAACGGCGACATGTGGTCACACGGCTTCCTCTTTGCGCCGGCCCTCACCATCGGGGGCGGGACCTCCGAGGTGCAGCGCAACATCATCGGTGAGCGCGTGCTCGGTCTCCCCCACGATGTCGACATCGAAACGGGCAAGACCTGGGCCGACACCCGTGGCCAACTGACATGACGACAGATCAAGGAGCCGAAACGGTGCGTGTTTATGACGACGACACCATCCGCGACGAGGCGAGGGCGTGGTTCGACGAGCATTGGGACCCGACGCTCACGCTCGGGGAGTGGTGGCGACGCCTCGCCGAATCTGGCTGGGGCTTCCCTACCTGGTCGCCGGACTGGTACGGGCGCGGGCTGAGCTCCCAGCAGGCCGCCGTGGTGGCCGAGGAGCGCCGCGGCGCCGGAGCGTACGGCCCGCCGAGCGGCATCGGCGTCATGATGGCTGGACCCACCATCGTCGCCCACGGCACCGATGAGCAGCGCAAGCGGTTCCTCCCCGACATGGTGGCCGGGCGCGAGGTCTGGTGTCAGCTGTTCTCCGAGCCCAGCTCGGGATCGGACCTCGCCAGCCTGCAAACCCGTGCGGTGCGAGATGGCGACGAGTGGGTGGTCAATGGCCAGAAGGTGTGGACCTCCGGTGCCCAGTACTCGAAGTGGGGCATCCTGATCGCTCGGACGAACCCCGAAGTGCCCAAACACCGGGGCATCACGTACTTCGTCATCGACATGGAGCAGCCCGGCATCGAGGTCCGACCCCTCAAGGAGATGACCGGCGAGGCCATGTTCAACGAGGTGTTCTTCTCTGATGCCCGCGTGCCGCACGAGAACGTGCTCGGCGAGGTCAACGGCGGGTGGGGCGTAGCGGTGACCACACTGGCGCACGAGCGAAGCTCCTTGGGTGCGGGCGCCTCCTTCGGGGGTGGTGCGATCATCGGCGCCCACGATCTCGACCGCCGCGTCGGCGAGCTGGTGGGCAGCGGCAGCGGTGGGGCGATGGCGGGCATGGCGGCCGTCTTCGGGGGTGGGGGCGACGTGCTCAAGCTCCTCGCGGCCACCTTTGGCAGTGCCGATGACCCTGTGATCCGGCAGGAGCTCACGCGGGCCTACACGCTCCTGGAGATCGCTCGCTTCACCGGCCTTCGTGCGCAGGCAGCAGCCGCGCTCGGCCATGGCCCTGGGCCGGAGGTGTCGACCGGCAAGCTCTTGGCGTCCAACATCGTCCGAACGCTGCGCGACCTGGCACTCCGTCTCGAAGGGCCCTACGGCACGCTGGCCCGGCCCGACGCGCCGCTCGACGGCATGGCGCAGCATCTCGCGCTCTTCAGTCCGGCGGTCTCCATCGCCGGGGGCAGCGATCAGGTGCAGCGCAACATCATCGGCGAGCGGGTGCTCGGGCTGCCGAGCGAGCAGCGAGTCGACAAGGAAGTTCCCTTCCGCGCTCTCAAGGTCGGCACGCAGATCTCCGGTTGACCGAAGCTCAGCGGGTCGAAGGCGTCTGCCGTCGACCGCGCGCTGTCGCCGCGAGTGCCGAATCGGATCGTCGTCGTATCACGTTCGACACATGCAACAGAGCATGATCTCTGTCTTGACCTCGTGGAAATGGCAATGCAGGATACGGCGATGGGCCGTCCCATCTCGAGCGATCTCGTCGGCTTCGAGACCGATCCGCATCCAGTGTCATGGGACGATCGTGACGTCCTGCTCTACGCCTGCGGCGTGGGCGCGCGGCCGGAAACCGATCTCGACTTCCTCTACGAGGGTCACGGGCCGAAGGTCCTGCCGACGTATGCCGTCGTGCCGGGCATGCTGGCTATGGCGGCGATCCTCGGCGGCGGGGTCGACATCGACCTGATGATGGTGCTGCACGGTGAGCAATCAATCACGCTCCATCGAGAGATCCCGCCTCGCGCCCACGCGGCCGTGACCGGGAGAATCAGTGAGGTATGGGACAAGGAGAAAGCGGCCGTGATCGGCTGCGAGGGCATCGTCGCCGACGACGACGGTCCGCTGTTCACGGTCAAAGCCACACTGTTCGTGCGCGGCGCCGGCGGCTTCGGGGGTGAGCGAGGTCCATCGACGGCGGGTCGCAACGAGCCGCCTGAGCGTGAGCCGGATCACGTCGTCACGATGGACACACGCCCGGAGCAAGCCGCCATCTATCGACTCTCCGGCGACCGCAACCCGATGCACATCGACCCCGCGTTCGCTACCGCAGCGGGTTTCGATGGCCCGTTCCTCCACGGCCTCTGTACCTACGGCTTCGTTGGTCGCGCAGTCTTGGGCACCGTCTGCGACGGCGACCCCCACCGGTTCCGCGGGTTTGACGCTCGTTTCGCCGACCGGGTCCACTGCGGCGACACCATCACCACGAAGATCTGGGACCTGGGTGCGGGCGAAGCGATCGTCCAAGCCGAAATCCAGACCGGCGCCATCGTGCTGTCGCAAGCCCGCGCCACCTTCGTCAACTGACCCCGCCGGCGCTGCGGTGGCGCCGCCGACCAGCAATCGAGGTCCCGTCCCGTGTCCGACCGAGCCCCTTCCGACGCCTGGATCGATGCTGTCCACGCCAGGCGAAGCGCACTGGCCGCCGCTGCCATGAAGGACCCGCTCGTGAACAGCACCGTCACGGGCGAGCCGGACGATGACCGGTGACGTGCGCCTCACCGGTGGGCACATCGGGCGCGGCCGCGCCCACGGCGATCCGCCGGAGCTCGCTGTCTCAGCGACGTCGCCAGGCACCCGTTCATTGAAGGTAAACCGCCGACCGCGAAGCCGGCGCCCATGGGCGGCGAGATCAAGGTCGAGGGCAACCTCGTGAAGGTGCTGTCCACCCAGTCGGCTCGTACCCGTCGGACGAACTGGTCGCCTTCCAGACGTTCGTTCAGGCCACGACGGCCTGAGGACGTTTCGGTCCGGCGCAAGGGACGAGACCAGCGCGATGCCTGCTGACGCGCTGGTACTCGAGGCGCCGAGATCGCTAGTACGGCGCCGGTTCGGCGTGCCCGACGTAGGCGAGGACGATGCGGTGCTCCGAGTCGAGGCGTGCGGGCTCTGCGGCACGGACCATGAGCTCTACACGGGCGCGCTCACGCCAGGGTTCCCGTTCGTACCAGGCCACGAAACCGTCGGGACGATCGAGTCGATCGGGCCGGCGGCAGCGGAGCGCTGGGCGGTCGACGTCGGAGACCGGGTCGCGGTCGAATGCTTCCAGTCCTGTAGGCGATGCGCTCGTTGCCGCTCCGAGGACTACCGGCACTGCGAACTGCACGGCCTAAAGGACATGTACGGCATGGTCAGCGCAACCCGGGCCCCAAGCCTGTGGGGTGGCTTCGCCACGCACCAGTACCTCGCGCCCGATTCGATGTTGCTACCGATCCCCGACGAGCTCGATCCAGTGCTCGCCGTCGCCTTCAACCCGGTCGGAGCAGGTGTGCGCTGGGGCGTGACCGTGCCAGGCACAGGCCCGGGTGACGTCGTCGCGGTGCTCGGCTGCGGCATGCGCGGCTTGGCGGCCGCAGCGGCAGCCAAGCACGCCGGCGCCGACTTCGTCCTCGTCACCGGTGCGGGACCACGAGACCGAGAGCGACTCGCCCTCGCTCCCTCATTCGGCGCAGACCTCGCGATCGACGTACTCACGCACGATCCGGCCGCAGAGCTCCGGCGCCGCACCGGCGGCGGCGCGGATGTGGTCGTCGACGTCACGTCGAACGCGCCTCAAGCCTTCGGCCAGGCGATCACAATCGCCGCGGCCAGCGCGCGTGTAGTCGTCGCCGGGACCCGTGGGTCAGGTTCGGGAGCGCCGGGCTTCGAGCCCGATGCAATCGTGTACAAGGAACTGGCCGTGCACGGCGCGCTCGGCGTCGATGCGGCCGCCTACGGCGCGGCCATCGACCTGCTCGTCGCGGGGACCTTCCCCTTCGCCGACCTGCCACGAGCGGTCGTCGGCCTGGACGGAGTCAGCGACCTGCTCATGACGATGGCTGGCGAACGCGACGTGCCGCCGGTCCATGCAGTGCTGGTGCCCCACACGGAGACGCTGTGAACGCACGAGTCGCGCCACTCGAGCTGGACGAGGCGCGACGCGTCGCGGCAGAGGTGGGGATTCCAAAGGAATTCGCCGAGCTCTCGGTGTTCAGGATCGCGCTCCGGAGCCCGAACGTAGCGGCGGCGCTCCACGGGATGTTGCGGCACCTCCTGTTCGGGAGCGCCTTCGACGGTCGACGCCGTGAGCTCATCATCATGCGACTCGGATGGGCGACCGGCTCGGTCTATGAGTGGACCCAACACTGGCGGGTTGCCGGATTGCTCGGCGTCGATCCGCACGACGTCGTCGCAGTTCGCGACTGGCACTCCTCCGACCGTTTCGATGCAGCGGACCGCGCGGTCCTGTCCGCCACTGACGACGTGCTGCACACAGGTTCGATCGGTGATTCGACCTGGAGCGCCTGTGCCGAGGTCCTCGACGACGCCCAGCTCGTGGAGCTCGTCGTCATCATCGCAAATTGGCGGCTCTTCGCCTCTGTCCTGCTGTCGTTGGACGTTCCGCTCGAGGACGGAGTGGAACCCTGGCCACCGGACGGTCAGCGCCCCGTGGACTGGGACTGAACGACGCGACCCATCTGTCGGACCTCACAACGTGAGGCGTTACGTGTCTCGTGAGGATCTGTGGCACAGTGTTTAGACACGATGTCCAATCACACCGCATCCATGAATCGAGTCGTTCCAGATCAACTCGCCGCCCGGCTGCACGCGGCGGCTGAGGATCTCGCGCCGACCACTCTGGACAACCTCGGCATGCGTGAGATCGCGCGGATCACTGGGATCCCTCGGGCCACGCTCTACTACCACTTCGCTAGCAAGGACGATCTGGTTGCGTTCCTGCTGCGCGCCATGCTTGAAGACCTCCGTCACGCCGTCGCCGCCGCCGTCGAACAGAACGGCGGGGTTCGCCTTCGGCTCCGCGCTGTCGTGGAGGCGCAATTCGCCCACCTGGCTGCCAACCCGGCGCTCGGTCGACTGCTTCTGATGAACCTCGGCAAACTCGAGCGCTTCCGGATCCTGGCGGATGGCATTGAAGCCGGATTCCGAGCCCCAGTTCGCAACCTGCTGCGAGAGGCAGTCGCCAGCGGCGAGATCGAAGCCCTCGACGCCGACGTGGTCGCAACTGCGCTCTACGGCGCAGTCACGATCCTCGGACTGGATGCATTGCTTCGTCGCGGCTCGCTGGAGCCGGCGGCGTTGGCCGCCTCGGTGTTCCCGTTCTTCTGGCAGGGTGTCGCAGGAGGCCGTCTGTGAGCTCCGCCCCACTCGCTCCTGTTGTGCAGACGCTGCCGAGCTGGATCCGCCACGTCGCCATCCCGACGCCGTTCCCGGTTGGTCCGGTCAACTGCTACATCCTCGACGAGGACCCCTTCACGATCGTCGATCCCGGCATGGCATGGGGAGACAACACGGCGATCCTTCGTGCTGCGATCGAGCTCACCGGCCGCTCGATCAACGACGTCGCACAAGTCGTGGTCACGCACGGCCATCCGGACCACTTCGGCTTGGCCGGTTGGCTGGCCGACGAAGCCGACGCGATTGTCGTTTGCGGACGTCCGGAGTGGCCGAAGCTCAGCGGAGCCGTCGATCGCACGCCGATGACCGACCTTGTTGCCCGACTCGGGATCCCGGAAGAGCTGCGTGACGTCTTCCGTGCTTTCTACGAGGGCGTGCGCGAGTTGAGCTACGCCATCGATCGGGACAGGGTCGTTCTTCTCGACGATGGCGATCACGTCGCGGCGGGCGGACGATCGTGGGATGCCCACGTCACCCCTGGGCACTCGGTCGGACACCTCTCTCTGTTCGATCGCGACGACCGGGTGCTGCTCTCAGGCGACCACCTCCTCGCGTGCATCACGCCAAACCCCGTCCTGGAGCCGGATGACGGTCCCGAAGGGCGGCGCCGAAGCCTGGTGGAGTACATCGCATCGTTCGATCGCTTCGTTCGGCTCGATCCGCTGCTGGTGTTGCCCGGGCATGGCCCGTGGTTCACGGACGTGCCAACCCTGACCGGAGCGATGCACCACCACCACGAAAACCGCTGCCAGGAGATCCTCGACGTGCTCGAGGCGTCAGGAGATCGGACGCCGTACGAGCTCGCCGGCGAGCTGTTCCCACATGTGCGCGACTTCTCGGTGATGCTTGCCGTCTCCGAAGTGGTCGGCCACCTCGACCTACTCGAGGACGACGGTCGTGTAGACCGATCGACGGACAGCCCAGCGAGGTATCAGGTCCGGTGACCCTCGAATTCGACCTGATGGTCGGAGGCGTGCCGCTGCGCGACGTGGCACCGCTGGCACGTGCGGCCGCTGACTGTGGCTTCTCCGGCCTGGTGGTTGCCGAGGCCGGCCGTACCGCCTACCTGGCCTGTGCCATAGCGGCGACTGCGGCGGATGTCGACGTCTTGACCGGCGTTGCGGTGGCGTTCCCTCGTAGCCCGATGGTCACCGCGCAGGTCGCCTGGGAGTTGGCGGAGGCATCTGGAGGTCGGTTCCGGCTCGGTCTCGGGACGCAGGTTCGCGCGCACATCCAGCGGCGCTATGGCTCCGAGTTCGACCCACCCGGTCCCCGTCTCCGCGAGTACGTCAGCGCGGTGCGCGCGTCGTTCGCAGCGTTCCGGGGCGCGCCGCTCGATCATCACGGCGAGCACTGGGATCTTTCTCTCCTGCCCGCCATGTGGTCGCCCGGTGCCATCGAGGTCGCCGATCCGCCGATCGACGTAGCGGCCGTGAATCCCTGGATGCTCCGAATGGCCAGCGCGATCGCCGACGGCATCCACGTCCATCCTCTGAACAACCCCGTCTACCTCGAAGAGACCGTGTTGCCGAACCGAGCGGCCGGCGCCGAGAGCGCGGGACGCGACCCGACCGATGTCCAGCTCATCATTCCGACGTTCGCCGCTCCAGGGTCCAACTCCGACGAGGTCGAGGTTTGGCGGGAACTCGCTCGCGTGCAGGTGGCGTTCTACGGATCCACGCCCAATTACGCGTTCGTCTTCGATCAGCTCGGCCGACCGGGAACGACAGAGCGGATCCGCGAGCGCCAGAAGGCCGGCGACATCGCAGGCATGGCTGCAGTGGTGGACGACGACCTACTCGACTACTTCTGCGTCAGCGGCGAGTGGGCCGCCGTCGCTGACGGCCTCATCGCCCGATATCGCGGCGTCGCCACACGGGTCGTGTCGTACTTCGCCGGCATGGCCTGGGCGCGGGAACCAGCGTCGCTAGGAGCGTGGGGGGAGGTCGCTCGGGCCGTTCGCGCAGGTGGCTGCGAGTGAGCGATTCCCGGCGACCCGAACCCGGGCGACACGATCGAGCACGTGCGTACTCGTCCGGCGCAATCGCCCCACGCGGATTACTCGAGCAGATGCTCGCGCGGGCGGCCCGACAGGAGACCTGATGGAATTCGAACAGTTCGACCCCGACCTCGCTTCGATGCTGACCGGTCCGGGGAACGCTGGCGGCGGCCTCCCCGACTACCTCGGGATCCGCACCACTGATGTGGGCCCCGGCACGATGACCGCCGAGCTTGAGGTCCGACCCGAACTGCTGAACCCCTTCGGAAGCCTGCATGGCGGCGTCCTCGCCGCGCTGACCGACCATGTGCTCGGCGCCGTCCTCTACCCCGTGATCCCCAAGGGCGCGTGGGCCGCTACCACCCAGTTGAACCTGAACTTCACCGCAGCCAGCAAGGGCGGCACCCTCATCGCTCGGAGCGAGATCATCGCCTTGACGAAGCGCACTGCTGTCGTGCGCATCGACATCCACAACGGCGCCGTTGTCGTCGGCGCCGCTCAAGGAACCGTCACCATCACCGCCCCACGTTGACCCCGGTCGTCAGGAGGCCGTCATGACGCTCGTCCACGAACTGGATCTCCCCGAAATCGACATCTTCGGCCTCGACCGGACGAGCCTCGTCCACGCGTTCGAGGCCGCCTCCAAGCGCCACTGGCTGGCTCGCACCCCGCTCGGCTACGCCGTGAGTCGGCATGAGGACGTCACTGCGATCCTGCGCGACCAGCGCTTCCACTCAGCGTTGTCCTTGTTGCCACAGCTCGGTGGGGTTCCGGAAGGTCGCTTACGCAACCGGCAGGAACGCTCGATCCTCTCGAAGGAAGGCGATGAGCACAACCGGCTTCGACGCCTTGCATCGCCCGCTTTCACACCCAAGGCCACCGAGCGGCTTCGCCCCTTCATGCGCCGAGTCATCAACGACCTCGTCGACGGATTCGCCGACACTAGCCGCTGCGAACTGGTGCATGACGTATGCGAGCCGTACCCCATCCCGATCATTTGCGAGCTCCTCGGCGCGCCGAAGGACGACTGGCGGTTGTTCTCGGCGTGGGCAACGGACATCTTCCGCATGTTCAACAACGACCTCGCGAACGACCTCGACGCGATCGAAGGCGCGATGGAGCATCTCGACGCGTATGTCCGGCACATGATCGACGAACGCCGGGGAAGACCTGCGGACGATCTCCTCACACGACTGATCCAGGTGGAGGAAGAGGGCGATCGACTTAGTACCGACGAGCTGGTGATGATGGCCGAAGCGGTGCTCATGGCCGGAACGGACACGACTCGGAACCAGCTGGCTTGCGCGGTTGCGCTGTTCGCGGAGCATCCCTCCCAGTGGGCAGCCCTCGGGGCCGACCCCGAGCTCGCGGCGAGAGCCGTCGAGGAGGCGATGCGCCATCTCGGCACGGTCCGGGGCACGGCTCGGATCGTCGCCGAAGATGCCGAGCACCGTGGTGTGACATTCCCGGCCGGAACCCTTGTCATGCTCAGCCTGGTCGCCGCGAACCACGACGCCGAAGTCTGGACGGATCCTTCGACCTTCGACATCCAGCGACCGTCAGGCGGCGCTCCGCAGCTGACCTTCGGGTCCGGGCTGCACTACTGCCTTGGTGCATCGCTCGCCCGCGCCGAGCTTCAGGAAGCGCTTCCGATCCTCGCCCGCCGGATGCCTGACCTCAGCTTGGTCGAGGCCATCCAGTGGAAGCCGCCGACGGTTGGCATCTGGGGGCCCAGCCGCCTGGCCCTCGCGTTCGGCTCACCCGGCAGTCCATCGAGCTGACGCGCGGGCGAGCGACCCAGACTCGGGCAGAGCCCTGGCAGAGGATGGCCGGGGTTCGGCGGCCCGTCCGACACCGTGTTCGACATGACGTCGGACCACACCGTACCTTGACTCCATGACATCGGTCCCGGAAACAGTCAACCCTCTGGGCGCCGGCCGCCGAACCGAGACGAGCCGCCGCGCGGTCCGCACGGGCCTAGTGCTGGCGCGCCACACCGCAGCTGCCGCCCGACGGACTCGTGGGCGCCGCCGCGATCAGGTGATCGCCCAGGAACTTCGGAGAGCGTTCGAAGATCTCGGCCCGACCTACGTCAAGCTCGCGCAGCTCGTCGCGTCAAGCCCCGGCCTTTTCCCCGAAGCACTGGCGACCGAATTCCGGGCCTGCTTGGACGCAGTTGCGCCTGTATCCATCGAGTTGGTGCGTTCGGTCATCGAAGCCGAACTAGGTGCGACGGTCGAGGAGCTATATCGAACATTCGATGCTGTTCCACTCGCCTCCGCCTCGATCGCGCAGGTCCATGCAGCCACGCTGCACGACGGAACCAGGGTCGTCGTAAAGGTGCAGCGCCCGGGGCTCACCGATCGCCTCCGCGCAGACGTGGCGATCCTCGCAAGGATCGCCCGCCTCCTCGATCGGTTGTCGGCCACGGGCCGCATGGCGAACCCGACTGCGGTGGTCGAAGACTTCGCGATCACCCTCTCCTCCGAACTCAACTTCGTCACCGAAGCTCGCTCGATGGAGCGCTTCGACACGAACCTGCGGTCGTTCGGCTCGAACGAAAATGTTCGCATCCCGGCGGTGGACTGGCGACTCACCACTCCTCGGGTACTCACTATGGAGCGGATCGAGGGCTACAAGATCGACGACCTCGCCGCGTTGGGCGAGACCGGCTGGGACCTCGCTGCTGTGCTGAAGGCCGCCGTGCGAGCCTGGATGGAGGCCGCGCTGGTCCACGGCTTCTTCCACGGCGACGTCCACGCGGGCAACCTCATGCTCGACACCGACGGACGCGTGGTCTTCCTGGACTTCGGAATCTGCGGGGCACTCGACGACACGACCCGCGCCGTCGTGTGCGACGGTCTTCCGGCGCTCCTCGTGGATCAGGACTTCGAACGAGTCGCGAGCGCGATCTATGACCTCGGCGCCATCCTCAGCCCCGCCGACCTCGAGCAATCAGCCAAGGACATCGCCGAGCTCGTCTCGCCCATCCTGGAGCGACCGCTGTCGGAGATCTCCTACGGCGAGGTGCTCGTCGACATCATCAAGGTCGGCACGCGCTACGACGTCCGCCTGCCGCGCGAGCTCGTCCTGGTGGCGAAGCAACTCCTGTACTTCGAGCGCTACGCGAAGTTGATGGCCCCCGACTGGACCATCCTTGACGACCCCGATCTGATCGCCTTTCTGTTCGAGTCGAGCCTGAACGACGGCTCCGCCAGGCCGCCGTCACCGTGAGGGGCCGGCGACGTGTCCAGCCGTTCATGGGAGCCGTCGCTTCGCCGAGTGCACTGAGTCGTCGCCGTATGGACCGTCGCCGGAGTCGGCCTCGCGTTGGCCGCATCCCTTTCCCCACGGTGCAGCGGAAGTCCGCTAGCGCCGACACCACCCCGACGACACCGCGCCCGCCGGTCTGCTCGGCCGCCTCGCGGATCTCAGCGGCTCAGAGCAGACCAGATCGAAGCGGCGCTCGGATCCTTCGACCGGACCGCGAGCGTCACAGTGATGCGAGGCCCAGGCATCCTTCTGGTCTCACGGCATCCGTTGTCGCCCGACGGTGCGAACACAAAGGGAGTCGACGATGAGGGAAACGAGATCGTTCGGCGGCACCACGGCGATCGTCGGGGTCGCTGAAACCGACTATGCACGAGGCGTCGATCGGCACGTGTGCGAGATGATCCTCAACGCCGCCATGGGAGCGATCACCGACGCTGGCCTCCGCCCTGACGCCGTCGATGGGATCATTCCGCAACCTGGTGTGATCACGGCCGAGGAGATCGCAGCGAACCTCGGTGTGCCGGAGCTGCGCTACAGCGTGACCGTCCACATGGGGGGCGCGAGCCCGGTCGCCGCATTGCAGACCGCTGCCATGGCGATCACCTGCGGCGTGGCAGAGACGATCCTCGTCTGCCTGGGATGGAACGGATACTCCGCGATGCGTCCTCGAGAAGGAGCAGTCCGCACGCATCGCTCAGTCGACGTGGGACCCATGACCGAAACGCTCCGCAATCACTACGCCCCGTACGGTCTGCTGGGCGCGGCGCAGCCCTACAGCCTCTACATCAGGAGGTACATCGAGACGTACGGCGTGGGTCCTGACGGCGCTGCGGCTGTCGCGCTCGCTTGTCGCGGCCACGCTCAACTCAACGATCGGGCGCTGATGCGTGGCCGCACGCTCACGCGGGCAGAGTATGACGCCGCCCCGTACATCGCGGAGCCGTTGAGGAAGTTCGACTGCTGTCTCGAGACGGATTGCGCTGCCGCAGTCGTGGTGACGTCACTTGAGCGCGCCCGTGACCTTCGCCGACACCCAGTCGTCTACCTCGGGGGCGCCGAAGGGCATCCGACCCCGGCCGACGAGATCGTGAGCAGGACCGATCTGCTCCGCCTCGGCCTGCACGCCGCGGCGCCCCGTGCGTATGCAATGGCCGGCGTCACCCCGAGTGACATCGACGTACTGGAGATCTACGACTGCTTCACCTACGTCGTCCTGCTCGAACTAGAAGCTCTCGGATACGCCGAGCCTGGGGGTGCCAGCGAGTTCGTCGCAGGCGGGAACATCGAGCTCGGTGGACGCTTCCCGGTGAACACGCATGGCGGCCTGCTCTCCCAAGGCCACTGCTGGGGCCTCAACCACATCGTCGAAGCCACCCGCCAACTTCGCGGGGACGGCGGCGAAGCACAGGTGGAGGGCGCCGAGCTCGCGTTGGTCACCGGCTACGGCGATCTCGGTGACGGCAGCGTCGCCATTCTGGGGGCAGACCGATGACCGGTGCCTTCGTTCCTGAGCCGGAGTGGCTCACGGCGGACTGGCACCGAGCCTGCGCCGCCGAGGGTCGGCTGCACATGCAGAGATGTGACGAGTGCGGTCACTGGCGACATCCACCCCGCAGATTCTGCGCCTCATGCTTCTCCGGAGAGTCATCCTTCCAGCCGGTAAGCGGAACGGGGCGGGTGTACTCGTACGCCGTGAGCCATCGCAGTCTCGACCCTGAATGGAACGCGCTTGCACCCTTTGTGACGCTCGTCGTCGAGCTCGACGAAGGACCTCGGCTCCTTGCCACACTGCTTGCTGATGACGCCGACGTTGCCATCGCTCAGCGCGTCGCGCTCGGAGTCGAGAGCCGCGGACCGACCTTCGTGCAGGTCCACGCCGCGACGCTGGAGTTGCCACCCTTTGTGTGACAATGACAGAGTAGTGTCTTATTGTCACGTCGCAAAAGACGGGGGCCAGGCATGAACAACGAAGGGCCAGCGGGCCTTCGCTCGGAGATGGCGGAGATCACCACGAGCCAGGGATCGAAACCTCCGCGACTTCGGCGGCGGACCGTCACCCTGGACGACGGTCACCGCGTCGGGGTCTCGATCTGTGGCGACGGCGTTCCGCTTGTCATGGTTCACGGCATCATCGCCGAGGGAATGTTGTATGCCCGGACGCTGCGCCGTCTTGCCGGCATGGGCTTCAGGGTGATCGCCATCGACAGCGCCGGACACGGGCGCAGCGCCTCTCTGGGGGCCAGTGCCTGGTCGTGGGACGCGTACGTCGACCTTCACCGGCGGGTGCTGGATGAGCTCGGTGTCCGGCGAGCCGTGTTGCTCGGCCACTCGATGGGAGGTCGAATCGTCGTGGACCTCGCGTCACGCGACCCAGACCGCGCTCTCGCGGTCATTCCGGTGGATGCCGCGATCGGGCAATCGTTCGATGCGATGACGCGGGCGATCCGCTACGCGCCTCCACTCGTGCCGTTCGGGCTCGGCCTGCTCGTTGCCGACACCCTCATGAGCGGAGTGCGTGGCCGTCGACAGATGGGGTCGATCGCTCGACTCGCCGCGCCATCGCTCGGTGACCGTCTTCGTTCGCTACCAGCGCTCGTGCCGGCCTTCGCCGCGACGTTGCAACCTCGGAGCTCGACGGCGATGCTGCATCGACTGGCGGCTGACGCCGTTCCGGTGGTCGTGATCCATGGTGACCGCGATCTCGTCACTTGGTTCGCGAGTGGACGCTCAGCGGCGCGAGCGGCCAATGGCACGCTCGTGCGAGTCGAACGAGGTGGGCACTCGTGGCTCCTTGAGGACGCTGACACTCTCCCCGCAATCGTCGGCTCGCTCCTGGATGGACCATTGGCCGCAGCGCTGCCCGACGGAGTTTCGATCTCCGACCTGTACGGACCCGAGGCGCTGGCGCTGACCCTCGACCGGCCGATGTCCGAGCCCTATCGCCTCCGCGCCGGTCACGCATGGCGCCTGGAGACCTCCGACTGAGTTGGCGAACTCGTGACGGTCGTTGTGCGGCCCCGTCCTTGGCATCGACGAACCGTCGACTCCCGCGATGAGCAGGACCGCAGCGATCCGTACGACCTGGCGAATCATGCCCGCGGCACAGGGGTGGCTTGCGCGGCCTCTGGGCCGCTCCTGTGCATCAATGCAACAAGAACACAAAGTTGCAACAGGGTCTCACCTGGGCAATATGCTCTGCCGATGGCCCTCACTGTGCACGCCGACCGACCAGCACTCGCCCCCCGCCGCACCTCCTTCGGACTTTCGGGAACGGCCGTCCACTGGCTCGCCGGGGACGCGCAATCCACGCACACGATGAACGTGGGGAACCTGCTCTTCCCCACGGGCGAGCGGTTCTTCAACGACTCCCTGCGGAACGCCCTCGCCTATGTCACGGATCCCGACCTCCGGGGCGAGATCCGAGGTTTCCTCGGGCAGGAGGTCACCCACGGTCGGGAACACGAGCGCTGCGTTGAGCGGCTTCGGGAGCACGGCATCGATTTCGACCGTGAGCTGCGTTGGTTCGAGGCGTTCCGGCGTGGTTTAGATCAGCGTGTGCGCCGCCTGCCGGAGCCGCTGCGCCGCCAGGCCGTGCTGCAGATGCTGGCGGTCACAGCCGCAGCCGAGCACTTCACAGCCTCGCTGGCCGGGTATGTGCTGGAGGGGAACACCTGGTGCTCGAGCGGGGTCGATGAGGATGTCTCGGCACTCTGGCTGTGGCACGCAGCCGAAGAGATCGAGCATCGGCACGTGGCGTTCGACGTCTACGCCGAGATCGGCGGCGGCTACGTCCGGCGGGCACTGACGATGGCCCCGCTCGCGCTCCTCCTTCCGGTGATGTGGCCTTTGATCACGACGGAGCTGATGCGTCGAGACCCCGCGGCTCACGGCCGGTGGCGATGGCGCAGCCACATGGCGGCAGCTCGCCGGGGCCATGTGTTCTCGTTGCCGCGGGCGATGTGGGACGTGCGGCTGTACTTCAAGCCGTTCCACCATCCGTCCCAACTCCCTGGCTCGTTGTCCCTAGCTCTCGAGCACCTGACGACGGCCCCCTTGGTGCTGGGCCATCGCGGCGCGGCGCGGCGCAGCGAGTCGGATGCCTGAGATGCGAGTGACACCGATTGAGGAACTCGACGTCGTCGTCGTCGGCGCGGGGCTGTCAGGCATCTGCGCAGGACATCACCTTCAGGCGGCGGCGCCCTGGGCGTCCTACGCGATCCTGGAAGGGCGCAACGCCATAGGGGGGACGTGGGATCTCTTCCGCTATCCCGGGGTCCGCTCGGACTCGGACATGTTCACGCTCGGCTTCCCGTTCCGGCCGTGGACGAGTGACCGCATGATCGTCGACGGCGCCTCGATCAAGCGGTACATCGAGCAGACCGCAGCTGACGAGGGCATCGACAAGCACATTCGCTTCGGACACCGCGTGACCTCGGCGAGCTGGGACACGATGGAGGGGCGGTGGCGACTCACCGCCGAAGGTCCGGATGGACCGGTCGACTTCCGGTGTCGCTTCTTCTTCAGTTGCACCGGCTACTACAGCTACGAGCAAGGGCATCGGCCGTCGTTCGCCGGCGAGGAGCGGTTCTCCGGAACGTTCGTGCACCCCCAACATTGGCCGGAGGAACTCGACTACCGCGGCAAGCGGGTGGTCGTCATCGGGAGCGGCGCCACGGCGGTCACGCTGGTGCCTGCCATGGCAGAGGAGGCAGCGCTGGTCACGATGCTGCAGCGGTCGCCGACGTATGTCGCGTCCGTCCCGGCTCGCAATCCGGTCGTCGGAGCTCTCCAGCGGGTACTGCCCGCACGCATGGCGGCGAACGCCACCCGCTGGGCGCATGCGCTCGGGACACAGGGCATGTACGTCTTCAGTCGTCGCCATCCGAAGCTAGTGCGGGCAGCGTTGAAGCAGATGGTGAAGCGACAGCTCCCAGCGGGATACGCGATCGATCCCCACTTCACCCCGCGGTATGACCCATGGGACGAGCGCATGTGCGCTGTACCGGGAGGAGACCTGTTCAAGGCGATCGCATCCGGACGAGCAGAGGTGGTCACCGACGAGATCGACTCGTTCACCGAGACCGGGATCCTGCTCCGGTCGCAGCGCGAACTCGAGGCCGACATCGTCGTTACTGCGACCGGCTTGGAGTTGCTGTTCATCGGAGGCATCGAGCTCCGCGTCGACGGGGAGCGGGTCGACGTGGCGGGTCGCCTGACCTACAAGGGAATGATGCTCGAGGGCCTACCGAACTTCGCGTTCGCCATCGGCTACACGAATGCCTCGTGGACCTTGAAGTGTGACCTCTCCGCCGCGTACGTCGCACGGCTCCTCAACCACATGCGGGCCACGGCACGGTGGATGTGCACACCGCGCAACGACGATCCCAATCTGGAGTCGAAGCCGATCCTCGAGATGCGCTCCGGCTACATCGCGAGGGCCGCGGGACTCATGCCCGCGCAGGGATCCCGGTTCCCCTGGCAGGTGCATCAGAGCTTCGTGCGCGACTACAGGGCCATGCGACTCGGCGGCGTTGAGGACGGCGCGATGCGATTCGACGAGATCCCCGCCGGCGCGCCGGTATCGGCCACGATCGACGCAGCCTGACCGACGTCGAACCTCGTCATCTGGCGACGACGATCACATCCAATCGGTGTTCGATGCCGTCGCATGTGCGGACTCCATCGCGGCTGATGCAGGCGATCGGCCAGCCGACGAGTTCGCAGCCGTCGGACCCCACAGCCGCGAGGTAGCGGTCGCTTCGGAGTGAAGGCCGTCGATCGAGGGGCGTCGGCGTGAGCTGGCGCCGGACCCACCTGTCGGGGACCTGCCGGGCCCGCAGGGCGGACGCGGCCCGAGTGTCGATGGCCGCAGCCGTCCGTCGGGCACGTTGGCGTAGCAGACCCCCGCCAGGCAGGGGCTGTGCGGCACGAGCCGCGCGCCGAAGCACGTAAGCGGAGGCCGCCAGGGCTTCGGCGGACCGGGGCAGCCCAACCCCCACGGAAGGCACCACGCGTCGCGGTTGATCCTCGAACACCTTTACCCGGTGGCCCGCGTCGACCATGCGGACGACCACCTCGAGCATCTCTGCGTCCGTGCCGATGCATCCGACGCGACTACCGACGACGACGAGCTCGTCGTCGAACGTGTCGGAGTCGAGGACGAGTCCTTGGAAGGCATCGATGTGCCTCAACGTCAATGTCATCCGACGGCCGGTTCAGCGGTGAGCCCGCTAATCCAGGACGGGGGTTGGGGCAGCGCTGCCTGCGGGATGCGGTCGGTGAGCCACACCAGCGCGTCGCCGAGCCGATGGTAGGGATGAGATCGATCGGCCACCATCTTCCCGTACTCCTTCAGCCCGAGATATGCCGGGTTCCGCCGTACGACCGGCGTGCGCACACCGACGAGGTCGAACCGCGCCAGCGCGTCGTAGAGCTGACGCTCGTCGAGGCCCATCGCGATGACGCTGTCGCGTGCCTTCGACATCAAGGGAAGGCCGGCGGGGAGTACGGCCAACGCCGCCGGAGAAAAGATCGTTTTGCCGAGATCGAGGAACTGTTGCAGTCGCGGCTGGCGCCCGAGCACCTCCAGCACGTGGTAGCCGACCGCGAGGTGGCGCGACTCGTCGTTGTTGATCTTGTCGAAGACCTGACCGCAAAGCGGGTCGTCCACCTCGTCAACGAGGAACTTGAGAAGTGCGCCGTCGAGTGCCACCTCCAGCATCGGGATCGCCGTCGCGAGCACGGCCAGCGGCAGTCCATCGGCGAAGCGATCGAGCCACTTCATCGCGAGGCGGATGCTGGGGTTGGGAGTCGGTACCCCGCCGGTTTCGACCATGCCCCACCGGCGCATCAGCGCGAGTTCAGCGTTGGCGTGTCGCTGCTCCTCGGCCTGGAAGTAGCGATAGATGTCGGCCAGTACGGGATCGGTGGCGCTGCGGGCCAGTGCGGCGAAAGCCCTCGATCCCACCTGCTCGATCCAGGTCACATCTGACATGAACGACTGCAGCCCGTCGCGCTGGTCCGGTCGGATCCGGTCTGCGCCGGGCGCGGCCCAGTCGATGTCCGCCAGAGCCCATTGGCGGTCCTTGATCCGCCCGAGCATCTTACCGAGATCGGTGCTCATGAGAGCCGTCCGGCGGGTCGCGTCGATGCTGACGAGTTCGCGGTGGTCGGGCGCAGGTGCGTCACTCTGGCCTCCTCAAAAGCATTATGAAACGAAGTGGTTTCATTGTAACACCGCGGCTAAGGGAGGCGGGGTCCGCGACTGTGCTGTCGTCGAGCTCGAGGCCGGGTCTGCTGCACTGAGACGTGACTACCTGACCTGACCCATCTCTTGGGCTTCAGGTCAAGCCTGTTACCAGCTCGTGCAGCAGACCCGGTGCACTTCTGCCGATGCCGTGCTGCCGCGAGCTTGCTGCTCTTGTAGAGGGCGGCCCAGCAGTCCGGTGTTGGCCCGCTGCCGCAGCTGAACTTGGACACGTTGCACTACGTGGTCTCGGGAGGTCGCTTTCGTCCGGCTTCAACGCATGGGTCTTGGTGGTGCCGGTGGCGAAGTACACGGTGAAGCTGACGACTATGTCGTGGTCAGTGGTGAGGTCTTCGTAGCGGTTGCAGTGGTCGGTGCACCCCTCGCCGAGCACACCCAGCGGGGTGTGCTCCCTCGATGTCATGCCTCTCAGATCGTCGGTTCGAGTTGGTGCGTCGCCGGCTGGTGTGGCCAGCCGGGCGGAGCGTGATCTGCCGCCTCGGGGCTCGGGATGTTCGACGGGAATGCAGCACGGGCGTGACCGATCAGGTCCTCGACATGTAGCAGATGTGCTCGCCGTTCCGGCTCCGCGCCGAGGGACTCGCGAGGTCCGCCCCAGCGCGCCTGGTAGCTGACGATTGCTCCCGCGGCGCGCCGCCAGCGTTGCCGTGCGTCTAGCTCGTCGGGTGGCGCGCCGATCTGTGCGGTGAGTTGGGGCGGTGCGCCAAGTTCGGCCACGCGGCCTGCCAATCGCTCTAGTCCGTCGATGGCCGCGCGGAGTCGGGTGAGTCGTGTTAGGTCTTCCGCGTGTTCTTCTTCCCACCGGGTGCGTCGCCTTTGCTGGAGCCGGAGTGCGGCGAGCCTCGCGTCTACGGCCGCTCGCTGCTCGGCCAGTAGCTCGTGTCGTTCGGTTCCGCGCCGCTGCTCGAGTTCTGCGCCATTGCATTTCCGCTTTCGCTCTCGCTGAGGGCGACGGGCGGCGGCGAGACGCTGCGCGGTGCGAGCTTGGCGTACGGCCAGGTCGGTCTGTTGTTTGGCGATCCGCGCTTGTCGGCGTCGGGCATCGGTGACCTCTTCGTCGCCGGGCGCGTGTGGCCGTCGGGCCTTGACGTCGCGTGCGAGCTGGTCGTATTCGCACCACAACCGGACGAGGTCTTGGCCCCACAGCTCGTTGTCCGTCTCGGCTTCGTCGGTGGCGAGGGCCTTAGCGGCGCTGCGTTGCAGCGAGTCGAGGAGCTGTGCGTCGGGAGTAGCCGTTTGGATGCCGTGGTGGTGTTGTTCGGGGTCGGGTTCGGCGGTGACGGCATAGAGCTGGTTGTGGTGTCGGCCGCGGGAGAGGGCGACGTAGCTGGCTTGTCGGTAGAGGCGGTCGTCGCCGTAGACGAGCAGCCGGTCGACGGTGGTGCCTTGGGCTTTGTGGACGGTGGTGGCGTAGGCGTGGGTGAGGTGATGGCGTCGCAGGTACCGAGACGGCACGTCGAGGTTTTGCCCGGTGTCGGTCTGCACCGCGATGGTGGCCGTGGCTGGGTTGACTGAGGTGACGGTGGCGAGGTCGCCGTTGATGACGCCGAGGTGTTTGTCGGCTCGGGTGAATAGCACTCGGTCGCCTGCGGCGTAGCCGCGTCCGTGCACGTCGAGGTCGGGTCCGTGCAGGGTCCCCTGCGCGCGGAGGTGGGCGCGGGCCGCCGCATTGAGGTCGCTGACGTCAACGTTGCGGGTTGCGATCATGAGGACGTCCTGTCTGGTTTGGGTGGCGGTCCACCAGTCCTGTGCCATCGTGGCGAGCGCGTCGGTTGCGGTATCGCAGAGCGTGACGCGGCCGTGGCGTCGGTAGGCTCTGATGGCGCTCGCTACGGCGCCGTGGCGCAGCTCAGCAAGCGCGCCGCGTTCCCAGGGCTCGCTTTGGCGGCTGTTGCGGTTGAGGGTGACGGCGCCGAGTCGCGCCTGCAGGCTGGCGAAGGCACCGCCGGCGCCGATTTCGGGGAGTTGGTGATGGTCCCCGACCAGCAGCACCTTGGCGCCGCCGCGTTGGGCGTGTTCGAACAGGGCGTGCAGCGTGCGGGAGTCGACCATCGCGGCCTCGTCAATAACCAGCACGGTTCGCGTCGACAGCACCTGGTGATGGGGCGCGTTGAGGTCGATGACCAGCCGGGCGACGGTCGTGGACTCGATGCCGGAGCCGGTTTCGAGTTGCCGTGCGGCGCGTGCCGCGAGCGCGCAGCCGACGACGTGGTGGCCGCTGCGTTGCCAGGCATCTCGGGCGGCGTCGAGCGCGAACGTCTTGCCGGTCCCCGCCGCCCCAACGACAACTTGGATCCCATCACCGCTCGAGCACACAGCGGTGACCATGGCGGCTTGTTCGGTTTTGAGGGTGGGCCGGGCCGCGAGCGCGGCGGCGATCGCTGAGGGCGGCGCGACCGCGGCGCTGGCGTGTTTGCGGTGGGTGGCACTGTCGAGGAGTTCGGCTTCGATGCGCAGCATCTCGGGTGTGGACCAACGGCGGAGATCTTCTTCCATCGCCACTGGGGTGCCGTCGGAGCGACCAATGCGCGCGCCGAGGCTCCCGGCGGTGACCGTGCGGACCACACGTTCGCTGGCGAGGAACTCATCGGCCGCCGCCTCGGCGTCGCCTGTGTCGCTGCTTGCGGGGAGGTCTTGGGCGAGGGCGCGGACGACGTCTTGGCGCGAGAAGCTCGACTGTCGGTGCGTCAGGCCGTCGGGCCCGGCGAGCGCATCCAACAGGTCATGACGGGCCCCTCGGTCGAGGGCGGCCGGTTGGTGGCGTCCGAGGACTTGGTTCACGTCGTCGGCGGTGAATCCCATAGTGGCGGCTTGCTCGGCCCACCGTTCACGCAGCGCTATCTGGTTGGCGTCGCTGTCCTTGGTTTGGCGGGTTTGGAGGGTCGCGGCTTGCGCGGCGCGTGCCGAGGACTGCCCGCGTTGGTCGAGGAGTGCTTCGATTTGTTCGCGTCGACGACTGAAGGCCCGCAGCACCGGCCGGGGGATGCCATCGATGTCGGCGTAGCCGTTACGAACCGGACGCCACGCCACGCCCAACCGTCGGGTCAACTCCGCGCGCAGCTTTGCCTGGTACATGAACCCGCTGGTGCGCGAGTTACGAAAGATCGCACGGCTGTCCAGCGCCCCCCATCGTCCGTCGAGGGCTTGGACCATGTTCGCTACCAAACAATGGGTGTGCAGCGCCGGGTCACCAGCGCGACTTGTCCGGTGCCGGAAACCCGCCACGATCAAACCGTCGGTCGGCAGCTGCTGGATTGATCCGTCGATACGGCGTCGGGTGAAGGTGGCGTTGCGTTCCAGGTAGCCCAGTGCGGCATCGACCGCGGCTTCGTGGGCCTCGACGACCTGGCCAGCGACTTCGCGGTCGCCGAGCGCGTACAGGACCGACACCGACTTCGGCGCCGAGAACGTCAAGTCCAAACCGGGGAGGCGAGGCTGGGCCGGGGTGCCGGCTCGGACCAGGCGGGTGCCGTCTGAGGGGTGCGTGCCGGCGAACACCGCCATGAACGCCTTGTCGTCGACGGGGCCTGACACGTCCAGGGCGGCGGTGCCGTTGCCTCGCCACCGGCCGGGGGCTTCGCCCGAGCCTAGGTAGTAGTCCTCGACATCTTTGGCGACTCGCCCGAGGTAGTAGTCGGCGCGGCGGAGTTTCCCGATCGACAACACGACAGCACCTCGCATGAGCTCATGCTTGGAGCTGTCGCCACCCTCCCGGCTGTGGCAGCCGTACTTCCCAACCATCGTGGGCGTTCGACTGGGCGACAGGAACTACGAGCGACGGTAGCCGCACCGCGTGCCAGTGTGTGCGCCTTCCTTCCAACTTTTCTTCATCGTCGTCGGTACTGGTCTTGTCTGCTCGTCGTTGGCTTGGTTGTCGTTCGATCCTGGTTCTGGGTCGTTCGTCTGCCTTCGCCTTTCGCGGACCCGAGCGACGCCGCACGCGGCGGAGAGTCGCCGGGCGACGGGGTGCGATGGGGCCGCAGCGGGGCCCGGGTGTTCAGGTCGTGGCGTACTCCTCGGGCAGCTCGACGCCGGCGGCGGCGGCGAGCGCGGCCATGTCTTGGCGGTCGACGTCGCGGGCGGGTAGCCGCTGTGGTGGGCGACCTGCAGCGTGGCGGTCAGGCAGGGAACCGCGTCGCCGGTGACGCGGCCTTCGCCGAATCCCTCGGCGGGGTAGGGGCAGTCGGTGCCGTGGGGTGAGGCGGCGTGCTGCCAGCCGGTGCCGTGTTCGTCGAAGGTGACGGGGTGCAGGTCAATCGAGCGGCCGTCAGCGGCGCGTAGCACGGCACGGGTCGGGAGGTAGTCCTCGGCCAGGCTGAAACCCAGTCGGTTGAGGGCGTCGCGTACGTCGTTGACGTGGGCGAGCTCGATGACGATGTCGAGGTCGCTGTGGTCGCGGGTCTGGGTGCCGAGTAGCGCGTCGACGCCGTAGCCACCGTCGAGCCACACGGCGAGACCGGCGCCGCGCAAGGCGCCGAGCACCCGCAGCACGTCACCCAATTGCATCGGGCGGTGTCTAGCCGGGGACCGGCGCACCGGCGTGGCGAGTTTGGGGCGGACGGAGGCGGTGGCCGGGCCGCGGTCGGGCTGGTTTCAGTGCCGCTGCAGGGCTCGGGTGCGGGGGTGTTGGTAGCCGCCGCGTAGCCCGGACGCGATGGTGGCGTTGGCTTCGCGTTCGCCGAGCCCGCTGGCTGTTGCGGCTGCTCGGAGTTCGAGGGTGGCGGTGGTGGGGTCGACGTGGCCGGCGGCGATGAGTTGGCCGATCCGAAACGCGGCCCGCACCAAGGTGTCGTTCCGTGTCCCAGGCCGGGTGTGTGCGATGTGGGTGGTTTCGCTGGTGAGCGCGGTTCGGCCGTATGGCGTCGTCGAGCAGGGCACTGGTCGTGAGCCGTTTTGGCGTGTTGACCTGGGGTGGGGAACGTTGCGGGGAACCCAGCGGGGAACCTCCGGCAGGGCCTGCGCGGGTCCTGTGGGTGTTGTCCAGGTGTAGGTGGCGCCGGTGGGGTGGATCGATGGTGGGGCGACGACGTAGCCGCCGCGGCCGCGCCAGTCGAGCCCGGGCCGGATCGCGACACGGTTCCCGGTGCCGGTTGGGGCGAAGTAGCGGTGCTGACCTCGCCCGGTGGTGACGGCCGGTCCCTCCGGTAGGGGGCGACCCTTCGCGAGGTGGATGAGGGAGTCGATCCCGGCGGGTCCGTCGATGTCCAACACGTCGAAGCCGTAACCGCTCGCGAGGCCGATGTTGGCGTCGGGCCGTTGTGCCCACCATGCGCGGATCTGGTCGGTGTTGGTGGTGGCGTCATGCACACCGTGGCGGGTGGCGGGCACCTTGCCCCGGGGCCGCAACGGCAACACTCGCCATCCTTGTTCCGCGTACTCGATGGCGGCGCGCAGCAGTGGCGCGGGTGTCGCGTTCATGCCGTCGCCTGCCGTTCGGCGGTGGTGTGGCGGCGGTGGAGGGCGACGACCAGTGCGGGGGCTCGGTGGAGTTGACGGGCCGACAGGGACGGAATCGCAGTGCGGACCGCGTAGGTGTCGTCGGGCAGCGCGATCGCCATCCCGAAACGCTCCAGGCGTTGCAAGGTCCGGCACAGCGTCGAATGGGCGCCGCCCCCGTAACTGATCCCCAACGCGTCCGCGAACTGATCGAGGTCGACGGTGACGGACCGGGCGTTGTTGAGGAGTTCCGCGAACAGGCTCAGCGCGGCGATCGAGCTGGGCCCGAGTGTCCATGCCCAGCAATGCGCGACGTAGGGGTGCCGGGCATCGAAACAACGGACTCCGACCTCCGCGGGCCATGGCGTGATGTTGAGCGGTGACGGGTAGTCGACGTGCATTGGGGTGCCTCCTGCAGCATCCGGGGCGGAGCGGCGGTCGCCCGCCAGGGCGGCGATTTCGCCGCCTTCGCCTCGATGTGCGCCGCAACCGCCGCACCCAAGTCGGGTGTCAAGGGCACCGCAGGTGTCACGAGTGACGGGAGTACCGCAGCGCAGCGAGGAACGGACCGCCCTTGACGCCCGGTTCGTCTTGGGTGTGGCACCCCACCCACCAGCCCGAGGCGCCCCAACCGACCTGACGCGACTCAGTGCCGGGCCGCCGGGTTTGCCGCGGGGGTGCGCATGGTGGTGCGGACCTTCCAGCCCGTCTCGTTTGCCGTCAGGAATCCGAAGCGCTCGAGGCGACAGATGCACCGCCCGATCCGCGACGTCCCGCCGTTGCCCGCGATACCGAGCGATCGGGCTGCTGCGACGAGATCCACCGGCATCGGGTCGCCGGTGTCGTCGAGTTCGTCGACGAGGAGTCGCCACAACAGCCAGGTCGCGGGGCCGAGCCGCGGCAACCAGTACTGCTCACACGCCTCGTCAGTGGGTGCGAGTCCTTCGGGTGTCGGCCACAGGGTGAACGCGACGACACAAGTCATGACGCCGTCTCCATGGCGCGCAGGGCGGCGTAGGTGCGGTCTCGGCGCCGGCGGATGGTTCGTTCGTTGCACCGCCGCCGCGCCGCGGCGTCACCGATCCGGGATGTGAACGCCAACTCGCCGACCAACTTCGCGTCGCCGGTGGTGACGATTCCGGACCGGGTCGCGTGGGTCAGCAGATCGAGAACCTCGCTGGTCGCGCAACACGTAGGGTCTGCGGGGAGCCTCGCGGCGTGTTCCTGGTCGAGCTGTGTCGCTGGCTCGCGGAGTTTGCCGGCGGCACGCCAAGCGTCGCGGCGGATGCCGCGCACCAACACGGCGCACACCGCGAAGTGGGCCGGGCGGCCTCGCCGGAGGTGCTCCAGCGTCACCGTCACCGCGACACTGGCCGCGTCGTCCCCATCGATGCCCGCGGCGCGCAGGTCGCGGGCGAGGCGACGCAACGCGGGTTGCAATGCTTGTAGCAGGAACCGGATCGCTGGGTCGCCGCCGTCGTACAGCAACGTCGCCGCGACCCGGTCGGCGGCATCGTGGGGTGCGTCAAGGAGCCACTGCGGCGCCTCGGCGACCGACGCGGCTTCCACAAGCTGCGGGACCGCTCGAGTCCAGGAGAGCCAGGCCCGTCGCGATGGCGGTGAGGTTGCGGCGCGGGGCCAGTCGAGATCCAGACGATCCAAGACGTTCATGACGGTGGTGCCTCCTGTGCACGGGCTGGAGCAGTCACCATCGACAACGCCGTTCCCCGCCACGTTCCCCACCCCGTCCCCCCCAGTCCGAGTCCATGTGCGTGGTCGTCTGCGGTGGCCCGACGTAGCGGGCAGCTACTCAGACCCCGATGGGGCCCGTGACCTGCGGTGGGGATCGCCCCGGGGATAACCCGTCACCACGCTTGGCGGAGATGGCGCGGTGCGATCGCTCGCCTTCGACGCGATCGCGCGTTACCTTCGCCGCAGGGCAACGGTCCCGAACCTCCCACCGGGTGACGGACCACGGACAGCGCCTCGAGCAGGTGACCCGCCGCCAGGCGGGACCGCGACGGTCCCCGACGGCGAGCCACCGCTCCTCGGGGTGAGGGTCTCGTCGAGCGACCCACCCAAGCGGGTCCTCAGCTCGACCTCGCATCACGCGCGGCCACCCCCGTGGCCGACGCGACGAGCGTCGAGGGAGGACCACATGGGCAAGCCGCGACGACCCAAACGGCACCAGCGAGCACTACCCGCGGTCGCATTCGTAGTGGCCCTGGCCGTGGCGCTCGGCGGATGCGGCGGAGGGCACCGGAGCCGCGCCGGCAGCGATCCGGCGCCGTCAGCGCCGCGTGGCACCAGCACGACCTCGGCGGGAACGCCGTCGACGACCTCGACCAAACTGGACGTCGCTGCGGTCACGGCACTCGTCCAGACGTGGGCGGCCACCTATGAGGCAGCACTGGCGAACCCCGCCACGCCGCCCGATCTCTCCGGCATCGTCGCCCCCAGCTACCTGCCGACGGTCGCGGCGAGACTCCAGCAGTACGCGGCGCAGCACGCCGCAGTGCGGCCCAAGCCGAACTCGCAGCACCGCCTTGCCGTGTACGACGTCAAGGTTGAGGGGATGTCCGCCACCGCGACGGCCTGCGAAGTTAACGACGCCCTGTTGGTCAACACGACGACAGGGCAAGTCCTCGGGGACAACACCTTCACTGCCGAGACCAGCGTTTCGCTGGAGAGGGCCGACACAACCGATGGGTGGCGCCTGACGCAGATCAGCGCGGGGCCGACAACGCAAGGGATCTCGGGATGCGCCTTGCAGCACTAAGGACTGTGGCGGTCGCCCTGAGTGTCGGGCTGTTGTGCGCGCCGCAGGTCGCTGGGGCGATCAGCGAGCAGGTGCCATCGGTCGCGGTGTGCCTTGGCTACGGCGGCCTCGGAGACCCCACACCACCGAAGATTGGGTTCGGGCTCTGCTGGATGCCGGCACCGGCGTCGGACCCGGCGCCAGTTCCTGCGTCGGCGCCGCCAGTGGATCCGGCGGCCTTGGCGGCGGGGCTGGCGCAGCAGTTGCCGTTGCTGATGCCGGTGCCACATCTGTCTCCGTCGCCGGACGCGGAGCTTGTGCAGTTCCCGGTGTGGTTGTGGGTCGATGCCAACGCCTGGCAAACCCAGTCTGCGTCGGTGTCCCAAGGCGGCACGGCCGCGACGGTGTACGCGGTGGCGGTCTCGTCGTCATGGGATATGGGCGACGCCGCGGCGAATGCGGCCCACGGCCAGGTCGGTGACGAGGGGTCGTCGGTGGTGGTGTGCCGTACGGCGGGGTCGGTGTGGCCGGGCTCGCCGCCGGCCCGCTACGACGAGGCCTCGCCTGATTGTGGCTATTCGTATCGGTGGTGGTCGGGCGACGAACCGAGCCGGAGGTTCGTGGTGACGGTGTCGATGCGGTGGCATCTGTCGTGGCTGTCCAACACCGGCGGAGCGGGCGATCTTGGTGACCGGGTTCTCTCGGCACGGGTGCCGGTGACCGTTTCGGAGTCCCAAGCGCTCGTGTGCGGCGCGTCTGAAACGGGGGGTTGTCAATGACCTCGGTGAAGCAAGCAACGCGCCGCGCGATCCGCGACGACAACGCCCGGCGTGGCGGGAATGGGTCCGTCGCGTCCGGCGGGTTGGCGGGTCGCCCGGTCCGGCGGAGACCGGTGGTGGCGTTGGGTGTGATCGTGTTGGTGGGCGCGATGTTCGGGTTCGCGTTGTGGTCGTCGTCGTTGGGTCACCGTTCTTCGGTTTTGATGGCGCGACGCGACATCGCCGCTGGCGCGGTAATCGGCCGTGCGGACCTCGCGCGGGTGGACGTTGGCGCGGACCCAGCGGTCGCGACGGTGCCGGGGTCGCGGCTCGACGCAGTTGTAGGCCAGGTCGCCCGGGCCGCGATACCGGCTGGCTCCTTGTTGACCAATGCTGCGTTCGGGGCGACGACTCCGCTGCGCGGAGACCAAGCGGTGGTCGGTGCTGTGCTGGCCCCTGGCGCGGTTCCGGTGCCGGACCTGCGGCCGGGCCAACGCGTCGAGGTCGTCGCCGCGCCCTCAAGTGCCGCGGCGGATGGTTCGCCGGTTCAGTCCGCGTCGACTGGGTCGCCGGTGGTTGCAGTGGTGTGGTCGGTGAGCAACGCGACCGCGGCGCAGGGCGCGCCTGGGACTGCGGTGTCGTTGTTGGTTGATCGGTCCGCGGCGCCCCAAGTCGCGACCTTGGCGGGTTCGGGACAGATGCGTCTGGTGTTGTTGGCAGACGCACCACGAGGGGGTGCTGGGCCGTGAGCTTGTTGGCGTTCGCGTCGTGCAAGGGCGCCCCGGGCGTGTCGACCACCACGGTGGGCCTCGCCGCGGCGTGGCCTCGACCCGTGGTGCTGGTGGAGGCCGATCCTTCTGGCGGTTCGCTCGCCGCGCGGTTCTCGCTGCCGTATGAGCCCGGTGTCGTGTCGCTCGCGGCGACAGCGCGCCGCAGCCTGACGGTCGCCGACCTGGAGACGGGGGCACAGCCGCTCCTCGGCCACGCCACGGTCCTGCCCGCCCCGGCCGGGGGCGGAGCGGCGACCGCAGCGGTCACCGCGTTGGCGGAGCCGCTCAGCTCTGCATTGCAGACGACCCGAGAGGTCGACGTGTTGCTGGACTTCGGCCGACTGTCAGCAACTTCACCGACATGGCCGTTAGCGGAAGTCGCCGACCGTGTCGTGGTGTGCACGGGCGCGATGTTGGCGGAGATCCAACACCTGCCCGCAGCGGCAGCAACACTGACCGACCGCGGGGTCGGCACGGGGTTGGTGGTTGTCGGTGACGGGCCTTGGCCACTCGAGGAGGTCGCCGCGTTCGCCGGCATCGACTTGGTGGTCACCGGCCGCGTCGCGCACGACCCGGTCGCCGCGGGTTCGGTGGGCGTGGGCGGTGTGGGGGAGCGGGCGTTGCGGCGCAGCCGCTGGTGGCGATCCATCGCAGCACTCGCCAGGTCACTCGCCGATGACGCAACGGCTCCAGCGGCAGATCCCGAGTCATCGAGGGTCACGCAGTGACGACGCAACGCGACGCCGCGGGGTCGGTGGTGGGGGAGGTTCGGTCCGCGGTACTGGCGGCGTTGGAGGACCGCGACCGTGTGGGCGACGGCTTGCGCGGCGACCTGGAGCAGGCGTTCGCCAACGATGTGATCGCGAGCACTTTGGGGGACATCGCGCAACGCCGTGTCACCGCAGGCGATATGGGGTTGTCGGTGGAGGATGAGGATTGGGTGCGCGGCGAGGTGTTGGCGTCGCTGTATGGGCTGGGGCCGCTGGAGCGCCTGTTGGCTGATGAGCACATCGAGAACGTCGTCATGAACGGCTTCGACGACGTCCTCGTCTACCTGGCCGACGGCCAAGTCGAGCAGGTCGCACCCTTGTTTGGTTCCAACGACGAACTCGTCGGGTTCCTGGCCCGCACCGCCGCGCACGCGGGCCGCACCGAACGGCGTTTCGACCGCGGCGAACCGTTCCTTGATGTGCGGCTCCCTGACGGTTCGCGGCTGCACGCGGCCCGCGAGGTGTGTGAGCCGCCGGTCACGGTGACGATCCGCAAGCACCGTTTCTTGAAGGTGTCGCTCGCGGACCTGGTCGGCATGGGAACGATCGATACCGCGTTGCATGACGTCCTCGCCGCGGCGGTGGATGCCCGGTTGAACGTGTTGGTGTGCGGCGGCACCGACGCCGGCAAAACCACCTTCGTGCGCGCCCTCGCGGAGCATGTCGATCCGCGGGAGCGGATCGTGGTGATCGAAGACGACGCCGAACTGGACCTGTCGCGGCACCGGACCAACGTCGTTGGTTACGAGGCCCGCCGCCCAAACACCGAAGGCGCCGGCAGCGTCGCGATGGCCGAGCTGGTACGCCAGGCCCGCCGGGCCCGCCCGGACCGGATCGTGGTCGGCGAGGTACGGGGCGGCGAGGCGTTCGAGATGCTCGATTCGATGTCGTTGGGCAACGACGGCTCGATGTGCACGTTGCACGCGAACTCGACCGCCGCGGCGTTCTCCAAAACCATCGAGTTCGTGCAGCGCGCCAACCCGAACTTCTCTGACACCCTCGCCGCCCGCATGATCGCCAACGCCCTCGACCTGGTCGTCCACATCCACAAACCCGACCGGCTCGCCACCGCAAGGGTGGTGTCGTCGGTGCGGGAGATCACCGGCTGCGAAGGACCCCGCGTCGACTCCAACGAGGTGTTCGTCACCGGACCGGACGGCCGGGCCCAGCCCGGCTACCCGTTCACCCAACCAACTATGGACCGTCTCATCGACGCCGGCCTGGACCCCGACGTGCTGGCTCGGGCAGAGGGCTGGTGGGACCAATGACCGTGATCGTCGGGGCCGGGTTCGGGGCGCTCGCTGCCGCCGGCGTCTTGCTGGTGGCTGCCGGCCTCACCGGCGTCGTGCCTAGACCGCTCAGCGGTTTGGACACGCTGGATCGTCTCGGTCGCCGGGTCGAACGCTTCGGGTTGCGTGCCGGGCTCGCGCTCGGCGGCGGGCTTGTCGGAGCGGTGGCGACAGGGTGGCCCGTCGCTGTGGTGTTGCTTGCCGCGACGGGATTCACGGCGCCGTCGCTCGTGGGCCTGCGTGGGCGTCGCGAGCACGAACTGGTCCGAGCCGAAGCCGTCGCCGCGTGGGCCGAGATGCTGCGCGACACAATCGCCGGTGGCGCAGGACTCCAAACCGCCATCGTCGCGTCCGCCCGCGCCGCACCAGCGGCGATCGCACCCGAAGTCGAACGGCTCGCCGGCCGCGCCCAGCGCTACGAACTCACCGACGCCATCAACGGATTCGCCGCCGAGGTCGCCGAGCCGACCGCCGATGTGGTGGTGGCGTCGCTGCTGTTGGCGCTACGCGCCCAGGCCCGGGACCTCGACAAGGTCCTCGCCGCTGCAGCGACCTCAGCGCGGGCAACCGTGGCGATGCAACGCCGCATCGAGGCCGGCCGGGCCCGCACCTACACATCGATTCGGCTCATCGTCGCGGTCACGGTCGGCTACGCCATCGCGCTCGTCGTGTTCGACCCCGCCTACCTGGCCCCCTTCGGCAGCGCCGGCGGCCAGGTCGTGTTGGCCGGCATCGGCGTCTTGTTCGCTGCCGGGCTCGCCAGCATCGGCCGTCTCGCCACGCCACTGGTGCGGCCGCGACTCTTCGAGTCCGAACCATGACCACCGCCGCGTTGCTTGGGGGCCTTGCCGGTGCCGGGGTGTGGCTCATCGCCATCGGCCTCCGACCACGCCCGCGGCCGATCGCCGTGGTACTCGCCGAACTCAACCGCCCCGCCACGGAGCGCATCGCCCACCGTGGGTCGGCCGACGGATGGACACGGACCGCGCTGCGCGTCGCGGGCGTTGTCGGGACCGACACCCCCGGTCTGTGGCGCGACTTGGCGTTGCTGGGCCGCTCCCGCGGCCGCCACGCCAGCGACAAGCTCGCCTCCGCCGCCGCGGCGTTCGCCGCCGTCGCGCTCCTCGCGGGCCTCGCCTTCGTGGGCGGCGCGACGCCGCCCCCAACCTTGATCGTCGCGGTAGCGGTCGGCGCGGGGGCAGCTGGCTACCTAGTCCCGGATGTGCTGGTTCGTCGCGACGCCCGTCGGCGCCGTGACGAGTTCCGTCACGCGCTCGCCGCCTACCTCGACCTCGTCGCCGCCGCCATGGCCGGCGGCGCGCACGCCAACCAGGCCCTGCACAGCGTCGCCGAGCTCAGCGACACCGATACCTTCCTCGCCTTGCGGCGCTGCTTGGAAGCGGCCCGGCGAGCGAACACGTCGCCGTGGGCGGCGCTTGCCGCGTTCGGCACCGAACGCGCCCTCACCGACCTCGAAGAACTCACCGCATCGCTCGCGCTGGTCGAACACGACGGCGCCCTGGTCCGCGAATCCCTTGGGGCGAAGGCCCGTTCGATGCGCGACCGCGAACTCGCCGATGCCCAAACCCAAGCCGAAACCGCGTCGGAACGCATGTCCATCCCCACCGTCTTGCTGATGGCCGGGTTCGTCGCGCTTGTCGGCTATCCGGCTCTCAGCCGAGTCCTCACCCTCTAACCGGAGCCGCCCCACCCGAGTCGAAAGGCCCACGTCATGACCCCACTGCTAGCAACCCAAGTCCGCATCGCAGTCGCCGCCCACATGGTCGCGGCGCGGCTCGCCGACCGGCTCGACGAAGTCGCCGGCGGCGACCGCGGCGAGGTCTCCTCCACCACGATCCTCGTCGGGGTGTTCTGCGCCATGGCCATCGCGGTCGGCGCCATCCTCTACAACAAGTTCACCGCCAAGGCCAACAGCATCCCCACCGGGCCATGACCCACCACGCGCTCCGGAGACTCGTGCACCGCATCCGGGTCGCGGCACGCAGTGATCGGGGGACATCGGTGCTAACCACCACCATCGTCGCCGCGGTGCTGATGGTCGCGGTCGCGCTGCTCGTGCAGTTCGCGCTGGTGTTCCACGCCCGCCAAGTCGCCACCGCCGCCGCCCAAGACGGCCTACGCGCCGGCCAACAACACGGCGCCACCCCCAACGCCGCCGCAACCGCGGCCCGCCGGCTCGCCGCCGGCGACACCACCCTCGACGCCGACCCGCCCGAGGTCACCGTCACCGGTCGGCAAATGCAGGTGGTGGTCACCGGCACCGCGCCGTCGCTCGTGCCCGGCATCCACAAATCCCGCGTGCGGGGCGTCGCCGCCGGCCCCATCGAAGCCTTCCGGGCACCGAGCCAACGATGAAACACAGCGACCGCGGTGACGCCACCGTCGAAATGGTGCTGCTCACCCCGCTGCTGATCCTGGTGTTGACGTTCGTCGTGCTCGCCGGACGAATCTCCAGCACCGACGCCGACGTCGCGTCTGCCGCGGCAGACGCGGCCCGCGCCGCGTCCCAACGCCAAACCCCCGCCGCCGGTGCTGCAGATGCGCGGACTGCCGCGGTGTCGACGTTGGCGGACAAACACGTGTCATGTCACGGCGGGCCCGCCGTCACGGTCGACACCGCCCGATTCGGCCACGGCGGCGACGTCACCGTCACCCTCGCCTGCACCGTGTCACTCGCCGACCTCGCCGTCGCCGGCATCCCCGGATCGCGCACCGTCCGCGCCTCGGCGTCCGTTCCGATCGACACCCGGCGCAGCGGGCCATGACCCGGCCGAATCGCGCCGAGCGGGGCCAAATCACCGGGTTCGTCGCTATCACGATCGTCGGGCTCCTCATGGCCGCCGGCCTCGCGTTCGACGGCGGCCGCATCCTCGCTGGACGCCGCGACGCCAACGACATCGCCCGCGCCGCGGCCCGCGCCGGAGCACAAACCCGCAACCCCCGCACCAACACCCTCGAACCCACCGCGGCTGCAGCCCAAGCCAACACCTACCTCACCCAACACGGCTACACCGGCACCGTCGCCGTGCAGCGGGACACCATCACCGTGACCGTGCGGCGCCGCGTCGACATGGCCATCTTGCCGATCGCAGCCCGAACTGTCACCGGCCGAGCAACCGCGACCGCGGTCGAACAATCCCAGGCCGGACCATGAACCGCGCGCGGACCCTCGCCAAGGCCGCCTGCGCGGCAGCTGTCATCGCAGCGGTGACCGTCGCCCTCCCGTTCTTCCTCGTCCTGGCAGTCGGCTGGCCGCTCCCGCACGCCGTGCCTTCCGCGACCACCGTCATGCGGGCCGTTCACAGTGGCGATGTCGACCAGCGGGTCTGGCTTCAAGTCATGGCAGCGGTCCTGTGGGTCGCGTGGGCCGCGTTCACCACATCGGTGCTGCTCGAGACGATCGCAACCCTGCGAGGCCGCGCCACACGGCCGGTCTCGGGTCTCGGCTGGGCGCAAGGCATCGCGGCCGAACTCGTCACCGGAATCGTCGTGGTCGCCACCCTCACGGCGACACGCACCCCGCCCGTCCAAGCCCTCCCACCAACATCGCGGGCGGTCCGGACCGCCACGCCAACCGCCTCCAGCCAGTTCGTTGAAGGCGATCGCCGTCCTCCGGCGCTGGTCAGATCACCAGGGCCGGCGAAGCAGTGGAACGTCGCCCGGCTAGACACCCTCTGGGGCATCGCGCACGCAGCCCTGGGCGACGGCCGACGCGCCGCCGAAATCGTCGCCGCCAACCGGTACCGCACCCAACCCGACGGTCAACACCTCACCTCGATCACCCAACCCCTGCGCCCCGGCTGGACCCTCGACCTTCCCGCCGACGCCACCATCACCACTCAAACCCCGCCATCCAGCGACGTGCCCGGCGCAAGCACGTGGACCGTCCAGCCGGCCGACAACTTCTGGACCATCGCGCAACGCACCCTCGCCACACACCTTGGCCGAGCACCCACCAAACCCGAAATCGACAGCTACTGGCGCCAACTCATCGACGCCAACACGAGCCGCCTCGTGCACCCCGGCGACCCGAGCCTCATCTATCCCGGCCAACCCCTCACCCTCCCGTTCCTCGCCGACCAGCCCGCGGCGACCCCGCAGGCAACAACCCCGAACGGCCAGTCCGCCGCCACGCCCCGGCCGCCGGCATCCGGCGACGGGGCACCCGCCCCGACTCCGCTGCCGCAAACCAAAGGTGGTCCCCGCACCGCCCCGCGACCGCCCGCCCCAACCGGCCCCGCCGAGCCCGGGCCCGCGATGCCCGTGACCCCGGCCGCGCCGCCAAACACCCAGCGTCCGGCGACGAGCGACCCGACGCCCCCCACCGCCACGGCGCCGACCCCTCCCAGCGCGACCCCACCGCACAGCGGCTCACCCATCCCGAGGCCCAAACCCCCACCCACGCGCTCCCAAGACGGCGCGAGCCGAAATGCCGGCGACACCCCCGCGCGAGCCCAGTCGCCGACACGCGAGGCCCCGACAACAAACGTGTCGAACAACGGCGCGGCCACCGCGCCACTGCCGCCGCCCGACCCGCCGCGTCCCGACCCAGCTCCGGCGACGGAGCCACCCCCTGAGACCACCCCAGCTGATGCGCGCCGGCACGACACCCCCGAACGCCCGTTGCGGCTGCCCGCCGAGCTGCTGGGCGCCGGCCTCGCCACCGCCGGCGTCGTGCGAGCGCTGCGCGGCGCGCGGCGCGCCCAGCAACGCCGCCGACAAACCGGCCACCTCATCGCAATGCCGGACCCCGCTGGCCGGGCCGCCGAGTCAGCGCTACGCGCCGGCACCGACCTCCAACAGGACGACCTGGTTGCCGCCGCGCTCGCAGCACTCAGCAACGCCGAACCAGTCATCGAAGCCCCCGCACTCCTCCGCGTCACCCCGACCGAGATCACCGCGACGTTCGGCGTTGCCCCGACCTTTCCGCCGCCGCCACCGTGGCAGGCGTGCGGTGAGGGCTGGGCCGTGGACACCGACGCGGCACTCGCCGGCGCCTCGGCCGGTGGCGTCTGCCCGTTGATGGCGCCCGCAATCCTCGGGACCAACGACGACACGCAACTCGCCGTCGACCTCCTCGCTGCGCCCGTCGTCACCATCGACGGTGACCCACACGCCGCGGCAGGTCTCGCAACCGCGATCGCGTGGAACACCGCCACCACCTGTTGGGCCGGCCCCATCGACGTGGTCACCTGCGGCCTCGGACCCTCCGCACCCAACACACCCGGCGCCCAAAGCGCCACCACCGACGAAGCCCTCGACCTGGCGATGCAACGAGCCGAGCAAGCAGCCGCGGATCTCGCCACCACCGGCCAGCGAACCCCGAACGCCGCCCAACACAGCGGCACCGGCGGCTTCTGGACCCCCCTCGTGGTCATCACCACCGAACATCTCAGCCACGCCAACGTCGAACAGGTACGACACCTCGCGAAACGTCAGAACAGCTGCGTAGCGGTCGTCGCCGTCACCCCACCGATCGACGACGGTTGGAGCGTCGTCATCGATGACGCCCAACACGCTTGCCTCAACCCGTTCGGGCTGACCTTCAACCCGACCTGCTTCGGGCCCCCGACAGGCGCCGCCCTACACGGCCTCATCGACACGGCCACCAACACTCCGTCCACGCCCGCGACCCCAGTGATCTACGCGGCCGTGGCAGCACCTCTAGACGAGCCGCGCTGGCTCTACCAAGCCCGGGTGCTCGGCGATGTCGATGTCATCGCCCGCCACGGCCAACCCGTCCGATTCCCACGGGCCCGTGCCGAAGAACTCGTCGTCTATCTCGCGACCAACAACCACCACGTAACCCTGCGCGACCTCGACGGTGACCTGTGGCCCGACGCCGACACCCTCAAGAACCGCAACAACGCCCTCAGCGAAGCACGACGCACGCTCGGCAACCACACCGACGGAACACCCATCCTGCGGCCCGTCGCCGGCAACCGAGTTGAGCTCTCCGGCGCCGTTGACACTGACTGGGCCCACTTCCAACGACTTGCCACCTGGGGCACCCGTCACGACGACGACGCCGGCATCGACGCCCTCAGCCGGGCACTCGAACTCGTTCGCGACGTCCCATTCGCCACCAGTCGCGGACGCCTCAACTGGGTTGCCGTGCACGAACAACAAATGATCTCGGCTATCGCCGACACCGCCGAGACACTTGCTGGCCGGCTGCTCGACCGAGGCCGTCCTGCCGAGGCCGAGCACGCCGCGCGCGCCGGATTACTCGCGGCACACGGCGACGAACGCCTCTATCGGGTCCTGATCAGGGCAGCCGACCAGGCGGGCCAGCCCGCCAAGGTCCGCGCCGCGATCGATCAGCTCCATCACGTGATCGAGGCCGAGGTCGAACCGTATGGCATGCTCAGCCAGGAATCCCGCGAGCTGATAGCCAGGATCCGACGGAGCCCTGCGAGCGTCGTGGCCGTTGACACCCCTGCCGCTCTCGGTGCCCGCGAGGAGGGTATCGGTTCGCGGCCATTTCGGTGAGAGCCGAGCCCGCCAGCCTGTGAGCCCTCCACGAGGGTCGCGCAGATCTACCGCGTGGGGGCCGGACTGGCGTGGGCGTTCGCCGTCGTGGCGGACTGCGCCGATCGCCCGACGGCTCGGGACAGTCGGGGCATCGCACCTGTCTTGTCCGTGGTCATGCCCTGCCCTGTGCCGAACGCCACGGCGCTGCCGGATCTTCAAGCGTGTTGAGCAGCAGCCGCGCGACGGTCAGGCCCGCGTCAACAGCGAGTTGGGCGTGTCGGAGGCTGAGTTCGCGCTGTTCAACGCGGCCGTGACCGGTGCCGTGGGTATTCCGTAGCTCGTCAATTCCGAGGACGATCTGCAGAGCCCCGCCCAGGATCTTCCGCACTGGTTCCTCGAGTGGCTTTCCGGCAGAGGCATTCCTCCTCGGGTGGATGTGCAGCGCCTCGAAGGCCGCCGTTAGGAGTGCTGGGAAGTTCTGGGGCGCTGGGTTTCCAGTGGTTTCGAGCACCACCTTCGCGATGGTCTCGAGCAGGTCTTTTGTCGATCCGAGTACCTGGGCGGCGTCGTCGTCTCGGTGGGCCCGCTGGATCCGGTCGACATGGCCGCGGAGCGCTGGAAGGTCGGGTAGGCGATCAAGGTCGGGCCGGTGGTTGCTCGACAATGTGAAGTCGTCGCTCAGGTTGAACCCATAAGCGGCGAGCGCTTGCCGGAGCCGTTCCAGCGCGTCGGGTTGACATGCCGGCAGTTCCTGATCGCGCAGCAACTCGACGAGTTGGTTGCACAGAGTGAACAGCTCGGCCTCGCTGACCACCTTTGACCGCTTGGCTTACGCGATCGCGCTTGGACCCGCCGTCGGGGTCGACGCCCACAATGTCAAACGTGTCGTTGATCTCGCCGTGCGTTGGCCCGGCGCCGCCTTGCCAGTAGTCGGCGAGCGCCTTCGCGAGGCGGGCTCGTCGTTGGTCGATCGAACGTGCCACGTCAGGACCTGCTAGTCACCAAGGACGGTCGCGTCCAACAGCAGGCGATCGACTTCAGGCTCCACCGGCGTCGCCAGCTGGCGCGCCAACGCGTCGCGGACGACGTGTCGGCCCGGCGGGTCCGCCGCCGAGAGATTGTTGGCCGAGCCCCAACGATCCTTTGGCTCCCCGAGCTCGTCCAGCTCGAACGCGGCGACGAGTCCGAGTAGGCCGGCGTTGACGTTCGCCTTGCGGGCGACTGTGACGACTGCCCCCTTGAACCTCAGGTAGCTGCCCTGCGACTCCTGCTCGACCTCACGCACGAGCGAGGAGGAATCGCCGAGTAGGAGCTCGAGAGCGAACTGGTTCGCGGCGTCCTCCTGAGCGTCCTCGCTACCTGGTGAGCTGGCAGGGCTGAGTGCGTCGACATCAACTACATCGCCGTCGTGGACGTGGCCCAGAGCGATGTGGCCGAGTTCATGCGCCAGGTCGAAGAGCCAGTAGGCGAGGTGGTCCCTCGATTCCTTGAGGACGACGGCGTGGGTTTCGTCGGTGGAGAGGACTGCAGCACAGAACCCGCGCTTGCCGTGGAGTGGAATCACTGGGATCCCTCGCTTCCAGGTCCATTCGACCAGCGATGCCAACGTCACTTGGCCTGAAGCGTCGAGGGCGGTGGCGCGAGTCTCAGCGGCATCGGGAACGGGTGTTGGCGTCGCCAGATCGACGTGGTGTTGGACGATCTGTGCGCTGGTGGCTGCCAGCGCCAACAGCGGCGACTGCTTCGGATTCGAAGAGGTGATCGTCTTGAACTGCACGGCGACTGGTAGGCGTGTCGGTGTCAGCTCGCCGGCTGTCAGTGCGTCCGTCGTCCAACCGAAGCCGCGGTTCAGCAGTTGCGGAAACTGCAAGCGGGATCCGGCGCGTGCCAGGCGGTCGATGAGCTCACGCCCGACACCGGCATCTGCGGCGCGTTTGCGCATGACCTTCTGTGAGACCTCCGGCGTGCCACTGCCCGAGATGTCGCTCAGGTTCGCCCCCATCGCCCGAAGGAGGGCCTGCACGGTCGAGATTCTGAGATCAAAGGTTCCGCTCTCGATCTTTGACAATTGTGGTGACGTCATCCCTGCGAGTGCCGCGACGTCTCGCTGGCTCAGGCCACGGTCTTCGCGCAATGCCTTGAGCCGGTGGGCGATGCGCCGCGCCTCATTGGCGTCCTCCTCACGCATATGGCGCGCAAACGCCGGGTCGGTCGCAACGCGCAGCTGCACCCAGCTGACATCACGTACTTCGGTACCGGCGAGGATCCGCACGCTGGCGTTGTCGGGGCCCGGTTGCAGGTCGAGTTCGAAGGAGCCTTTGATGCCCAACAGGGACGGCGCGATGCGGATCAGGTCGCCGTTCCCGAAGGTGACCTCGAGGTCTTCCCCAACTTTGCTCGCATCGGACACGTCGCCGTACCCCGGCGCGGTCCAACCTGACTGGACATCCTGATTAGTCACCGTTCAACTCCTCCCATGCCGCAAGCAGTGCGCCCTGTCGGACCTCCAGCTCTCGGACGAGATCGGCGTCGACCGGCTGCGCCACGTTGAACGACTCAAGAGTGAGCAGGAAGACAGACGCGACGTGTTGCCCACGACGCCTGACGTGTGCGTGCGGCAGGTGATGGGGCGAGCCTCGCTCGTCGTACACAAACACGCCAAAGTTGCGGAAAGTGAGAACCCTTGCCATACATGATTTAGCATGTATGCTAATCCGGACACGATCTGTTGACAAGGCAGCAGCCGATGACCGCACGACCCATTGCTCTCGACCGTCGGATGGCCCGGTCGCCACGACCTGGCCGCAGGATCACCGCTGCCGGCCTGGCAGATGCGTGCTACTTCAGGTCGGGGCCGGTCGAGGGCCGGCGCAAGGCGCTGCTGAAGATCACCGACCGGTGCGACTTGCACTGCGCCCACTGCTTTGTGTCCGCGACTGCGCAAGGGTCAGACATGGGCTTGGAGTTGCTCGCCGCGGCGATTCCTCGGTTGGTGGCATCTCGCGTTGCGAACGTGACACTTACCGGTGGGGAGCCGCTCGTGCATCCGGACCTGGCTGAGATCTTGCAGAGACTCGCCGAATCTGGCCTCGAGATCACCGTATGCACGAACGCAGTTGGCCTATCCGACGAAGTGTTGCACCAGGCCCAGGAGCTGGGCTGCGTCGCCTTCAACGTCAGCCTCGACGGCATCACGACGGACAGCCACGGCAAGTTCCGGGGTAGCCGGCAGTCGTTCGACAGCACGCTGGAGAACTGCCGACGTCTGGGACGCGCCGGCCTCCTCAAGGGGGTTCTCAGCACGCCCAATTCCTTGGCTGTGGAGGATGAGTACCGGGCTGTCTATGACCTCGCCGATGAGCTCGGCGCGGAGTACATGCTGCTGAATCCGCTATCGAGCTTCGGGCGTGGGATCCGGACCCGTGGACGCCTCAAGGCAGATGAGCAAACCATGGCCGGGATCCGGACGCGGATCGAGAAGGATGTCACTGACGGGTCCCCCGAGCCGGTGTTCATCAGGTTCCCGAACGACTCTCAGCCGCTCAGCAGCTGTATCGCGGGCGACATCATGTATGTCTTCGTGAACGGCGACGTGACTGTCTGTCCCTACCTCGTCTTCGCCACCGAGAACCCCGGTGCGAAGCATGGCAGAGACGAATTCATCGTTGGCAACCTCTTTGAGGACACCGACATCGCCGCCAAGCTCGATGGGTACAAGTTCCACGAGCGATACAGGGTCGGCGTCAATCCGTCGTGCGCTGGCTGCTCCGCGAGCTCGAGCTGCGGCAAAGGCTGCCCCGCGGCCGTCATCGCCGGCGGCGGCACCATTGGCGACGTCGACGTAGAGGTGTGTCCGACGCCGGAGGCAGTCAGTGTTCGTTGCTGTTGACGGCCCGAACGGCGTCGGCAAGTCGTCGGCCATCGCTGCCCTGCGGCCGCTGCTCGAAGCCCGGGGCCTGGCATGTCGCTGGGTGCGGCAGCCGAGCGACACGCAACTCGGGGAGTTCATCCGCGTCGGTGAGCAGCGGTACCGCGGCCTAACACTTGCTGCACTTGTCGTGGCCGATCGAGTGCTGCAGGTCGACAGCGTGATCCGGCCCGCCCTGGCTGGAGGGGAACTGGTCGTGACGGACCGACACATCGGTTCAACGCTTGCCCTGCAGCGGATCGACGGGGTTCCCCTGGATGTGTTGTGGGAACTGAACGCTGGTGTGCTTGTACCCGATCTATCGGTGTTCCTGCAGGCCCCCGCTGCTGTGCTTGACGCACGCCTGAATCGGCGTGGGCGCACGTCCCGGTTCGAGCACACCGAGGGTGGTTCCTACCAAGAGGCCCGCTTCTTCCAGGAGGCAGCCGAGCTAATGGAGCGCAACGGAGCTCGGGTCTTGCGCTTGTCGACTGTCGAAGGCGAAGCGGAGTCAGTCGCCGTTCGCATAGATCAGGCGATTGAGGCTTTACCTAGCTCGCCCGTCGTACCCGCGCTTCAGGGTCAGCTAGTGGCGGTCGCACCGTCAGCATCACGGCTGCGTGGTCGGTGATGCCGCGCTCCCGCGGCTCCTGCAGGTACTCGCAGCCTTCAACGGCCCCCGAGAGGCCCTGCGACACGAACGCGTAGTCGTACCGGTAGCCGCTGCCGGTCCGACCGACCCAGCTGTGCACCTGGACACCAGGGTTCAGATCCGCGTAGACGTCAGCGAAACCCGCCGCAGCGATCTCCTCCAGTGCGTCGTATTCCCACGCCTTGAAGGCCGGGTAGCGCGGTACGTGAGAGCGTCCGATGACGTTCAGGTCGCCCATGAACACCACTCCGGGCCCATCGGCGAACCGCCGTAGGGCCCGGGCCATCTGATCAAGGAAGGTGCGCTTCCGCTCGATCTTGGCAACGGACGCGTCACGCGACGGAACATAGGCAGCCACCAGCAGCAAAGATCGGTCGTCCGCCAACTCGTCGATCACCAGACGATGGGGCAAGTCCACATCGACGGTCACCGGCTTTGAGGCAGGGCCGATCCTTCTCGCGACCGCGACTCCCCGTTCGCCGCTCGAGGCCGGCAACGGGCCGTTGACCGAGTAGCCCTCGTCGCGGCACCAGTCGAGGAGCCAACGCGTCCCATCGTTGTCTCGGGTCTCGGTGAGCACGAGGACGTCAGCGTTGGCCTCGCCGAGGAAGCGAGCAAGTTGCCCCGCCCGAACGGCCGACGGCCCGGAGATGTTCAAGGTCAGGAGACGAATGAGGCGGTCTGCCCCCATGTCCGTCATCTCGCGGGCAGAGATCATATGATGATTATATGAAATGCGGCGGTTCCGATGCGCGATGGTGAGCCGATCACTCGGAGCACCCGCGTCGAACGTTGCCCGCCCGTCCAGACCAACGTGATGTGGCCCGTGCCTGTCGACCAGCGGCTCAATGAGCTGCTCGACCGCCTGGCCGACGCTGGTCGAGGCGAGACGACCCGTAGCCGCCTTCTGGCGGCGCTTGTCGCGGGCGCCCCGACAGATCCAGCGGATCTCCGTGAGACCCTCGATGCATACGGGCGGCTCACCGCCGGCCAAGTCGTCCTGCAACCGACCGGAATGATTGAGATGCCGACGCGGCGCCCGGGTCGACGTCCCCGATAGTCGGTCTCGCACTCGCGGCTCGGGTTCACGGGTTGGGCGTGACCTCGCCCGCTGGACATCCACGCGGGTCAACTCGCGAGCCGAGATCTTGAGCAGCGGGCACACGTGATTCGTGTGATGGAGCGAGTCCTGTCCGGCGCTGACACGCGGCTGTTGATGGTGCATGCCACCTCGATCGCGCCGTCAGAGGCCGGAGTCTCAGCCGGAGGGTGAGCCGGGCGAGGGCCGCCGGTCCGGTCGGGCTTGCCCCGTCGTGCTGCCGGTGGCGCGTTGCATGTTGTGGGCGCTCGTTGGGGTCGGGTTTCTGGGTGGCGTGGTCGCGTTCGTCCGGCCGGCGAGGTCGGCAGCCCGCGTGACGGGTGCGTCCGCGATGAATGGGCTGCCTGTGGGTGCTGGCGGGTTCGCAGAGTTGTTTGTTGCCTCGTATCTGCAGGCCGGCGCGGGCGCGGAAACGACCCTTGCGCCGTTCGTCGGCGGCACGATCGATGTGGCGGCGATGACACCTGGGTCCCTTTACGTGCCTCGGACAGCCGTCGTCGCTGCCGAGCCTGCAGGCCCCGGGTATTGGCGGGTCACCGTCGCGGCGGACGTGTTGGAGGACGTCTCGGGGTCCTACGTCGCGGCGGGTGTCCGCTACTTCGAGGTCGGCGTGACGAGTGGGCCGTCCGGTCTCGCGGTGGCCGCGCCCCCCGCTGAGGTCCCGGCCCCGCCGCACAGCCCGGCTCCGGCGTTGGCCGCCCCCGCTCTGCAGCCACCGATGGCCACCGACCCGATCGACGGTGTGCTCTCGGAGTTCTTCAGCGGTCTGCTCTGTGGTGGGGACGTGTCAAGGCTGGCGTCGCCTGGCGCCCCGATCGTCGCGGTCGCCCCGCCGGCGTTCGACAAGGCGGTCCTCACGGGGGTGGCGGTGTGGGGATCGGGTTCGGCGCGTCTGGCGGCAGCGGCTGTGCAGGGGTCGACGAAGGCCGGTTCGGTGGTGGTGTTGCGGTACGAGGTCGGGTTGGCGCTGCGGGCGGGCCGTTGGGAGGTCTCGTCACTGACTGGGGCCCCGACCCTCGCCAGCCGTCAGGGCGACGCGGGCGGGGCGTCGTCGGCTGCGGGTGCGGGTTCGTAGCTATCGGGAGGTGGCTCATGTTTGGTGTGTTGGCTGGCGGGTTCACGGATTTGATCAACGGGAAGATCAACCAGTGGCAGGGCTTGGCTCGGGGCGGGATCACGTTGTTGTCGATGGTCGTGGTCGGCGTCGTGTTCGTCACGAAACGGGCGTTGATGCCGGTGCTGGGGGCGGTGTTGTTGTCGGCGATCGTGTTGTGGGCGGTGTGGAACACCGACTGGTTGCGGAACAAGACCACTGAGGAGTTCAACCAGGGTCTCCGCACCCCGATCGTCCAGGTCGCTCCGCGCACGATCGGGCTGGTGCCGTTGCGGTTCGGCGTCGAGCGATGACCGCTGAGCGGGTGGAGTGCGTGACGTTCACGCACGCTCGTCGTCACCCGATGGTGTTGGGCAAGATCGGTGGCTGGACGATGCCGTGGCAGTTGTCGGTCGCGCAGCTTGTCGTCCTCGGCGTCGCGTACGCGGTGGTGTTTGTGGCGCGGCCGTTGTGGGCGCACCTGGGACCCGTGAATGTGTTGGTGTTGGTGGCGGGGCCGTGGGTGCCGGCGTGGCTGGTCCGCAATGGCCGGGTCGAGGGCCGCGACGCCCTGCGGTGGCTGGCCGGGCTCGGCGACTACCTCGCGGCACCCAAGCACGGTGAGTGTCTCGGCCGCCGCGTCCGCTGCCCCCGGCCTCGCAGCGGCGGGGGTTGGGTGCGGGTAGGTGGCCGCTGATGCGCCCCGCCGCGTCAGCGATTGTCGACCATTTGGTGTGGACGACATCGGGCTCGGTTTGGGCGTACTACACGGTCGACCCGCTGCCCTGGGCCCACCGCTCAGACGACGAACGCCTGTCGGTCCGCCACACGATCCGGTCGCTCCTGCTCGGCCTGCCCGAGCGCGCCGTGTTGTGGGGGCTGCACGAACAATTGGACCCCGCAGAGGTCGTTGGGTCGATGGTCGATGGCGTCGACCTGGACACCCACCCCGGGTGGGCGGCGGCGTGCGGCGAGACCCTCGATGGTCTGGCGGGCTGCCGGTTGCTGCGCCGCCTCTACCTGGTCGGCTTCCGACTGCCGGACACGAACCGCTCCCGCCTTGCCGCCGCGGTAGGTGCGGCGTCGGGGTCGGTTGAGGGTGCGTTCGGCCTGCCGCCGCGCCGACCATCGCGCCGCGATGTCGAGATCCGTAGACGCCAGGCCGCGGCGGTGGTGGCGCGGCTCGGCAACCTTGAGCTGACCCCGGCGTCGACCGGCCGGTTGCGGTGGCTGCATGCTCGGGCGTGTCGCCGCGGTCTCGCGGAGCCGGTGTTCGACCCGACCTGGGAACCCACCGCCACCGGTGAGGCGAGCGGCGGGTCGTTGGTCCGCCTGTTGGACGCCGACTTCGTCGAAGGCGGCCTCGCCGACGACGTGGATCGGCCGCGGCGGGCTCGGTATGTGCGGGTGGAGTCCGAGTTCGGGGTGTCGTTCCAAACGTTCTTGTGTGTCGCGGCGATGCCCGCGGAGTTCTCGTTCCCTGGGGGCGCGGGGGAGTGGTGGCGCGAGCTGGAGGAGGTTCCGTGGCCGGTCGAGTGGTGCCTTCGGCTGCGGTCGGTCGACAACCAACAAGCGCAACGCAAGGTGCGGCGCCAGCACCGCCAACTCATCGCGCAGGTCAACGAGTATGACGGCGAAGTCACCGGCGCCCCTGAATCGTTGGCGAAGGCGATCGACGGGATCCGCGCCGAGGGCGCTGATCTGGACGCGAACCGGGCTGAGCGCGAGGGCCAAGGCACGGTGGTGTTCGCGCTCGGCGCCGACAACCTCGCCGAGTTGGAGGACCGCGCCGGGGCGCTCACGGCGATGTTCGAGCCGCTCGACTACGGCCTGGGCCGCCCCACCGGCGGCCAATCCGACCTGTTCACCGCGTTCTTGCCCGGCGCTGGGTCCCCGCGGGTGTGCCGTGACTACACGCAGTTCATGTTGTCGGGGTCATGGGCCGCCGGCGCCCCGTTCACGGCGAACCCCGTCGGGGACCCGACCGGCATGCTGCTTGGCGCGTCCGTTGATGCCGGGATCGAGACGCCGGTGCTGTTCGACCCGGCGTTTGGTCCGGCGATTGGGCGGTCGGCGTCGATCGGGGTTTGCGGCGGTCTTGGCGGCGGCAAGTCCTACCTGGCGAAACGGATCTTGTGGGCGACGGTCGCGCGTGGCGGCCAAGCCGTCACCGTCGACCGAACGCAGCGCGGCGAATACGTCGCGCTCGGCGCCGTCATCCCGGGCCGCACGCAAGTCGTGGAGCTCGGTGCGACCAGCGACGTGTGTTTGGACCCGATGCGGATCTTTGCCACACCCGCGGAGCGCGAAGCGGTCACCCTCGGGTTTCTGACCTTGTTGACCGGGTACGGCACCCAGACGGTCAAGGGTGACATCCTCGCCGAGGTCGCAGCCACCGTCGCCGCCCGACCAGACAGTCACCTCGCCGACGTCATCGCGGAGCTCGATGGGTTGGTGCGCCGCGGCGACGAGCCCGAGGCCCGCGAGATCGCCCGCCGGGTCCGCTCCCAAGCGACACGGCCGGGCGTGCAGGTGGCGTTCGGTGACGGCGACCGGCTCTGGCTGGACGCCGATTTCATCGTGTTCCACGCGGCGGGGCTGGTGTTGCCGGACCGGGACCACATGGTGCAACCGCAGTTGCGGGATCAGTTGCCGCCGGAGCAGATCGTGAACCTGGCGTTGTTGTATCTGGTCGCGGCGGTGCAACGGCACGTCTGTTTCGCGGATCCGAGCCGGTTCGCTGTCGCGAACTTCGATGAGGCCCACTACTTGACCGCTTCGCCGCAAGGGGAGCAGCTGCTCACCGAGCTGGTTCGCGACGGCCGCAAACATAACGCTGCTGCGTCCATCCAGTCGCAAGCGCCTCAAGACTTTCCGCAACGCCTGACTGAGCTTCTCGGGCCGCGGTTCGCGTTCCGGCAATTCGGCGCGGCCGCGGAGATGGCGCAACGGTTCATGGGTCTCGAACCCGCCGCCGAGCTCACCGACAAGCTCAGCGACGAGACCGCAATGGTGTCCGGGCGGTGCTTGTTCCGTGACGTCCGCGGCCGTCTCGCCATGATCCAAGTCGCCACGGACCCCCTCGCTGAGGTTCACGCCGCGCTCGAGACCAACCCCGCCCGACCCGCCGGTACGGCGCCCCGCGGACACCATGCGGTCGACGCGCCGGCGGCGCCGATCGTGTTCGGCCACGAACCGCATCTGCGGCAGCGCACCAAAGGCGACGCGGTGGCCGTTGGTGATCGCGCCGGGCCGTGACGCGGCACGGACACCGCCCCCACAGGTGGGCGGCCTGGCGGAAGGTTGCGCGTCGAGCCACGAAGACGCTGGTGGTCGCCTGGATTGGGCTGCATGTTCTGGCGTTCGCGGCGATCCCGGTCGCCGCTGCGGTTGGTCCGAGCCGACCGGTGACCGTCCCGTCGACGGCCGAGCAGGTCGCGCCGCCGCCACCTCCCCAGCAGGGCAGCGGGAGTAGCGATCTGGGGCTGGTCCCTGACGCTGGGTATGGGCCCTATCCGGCGGCGAACTATGAGGTGACGTTCAAACACGGCCACTCGTGGGACTTCGCCCGGAACCTCATGGGTGGCCTCATCGTGCTCGTCTGGTCGATCGACAAGACCCTGGTGTGCGCGGGGCTGTGGCTGATCGGCTTCGCGTTCAACAACGGCATCATCACGGCGCTGCGAGACCCATTCCTACACGTCGGGCAAACCCTCGGCACCAACATCGTCGGACCGCTCCGCCTCGCGTCGGTCGCCTGGTTCGTGTTGGTTGTCGTGTGTGGGTGGCATGCATTGCGGGGTCGGTTCACCGTCGCGGTCGGGGAGCTTGCGGTGTCGGTGATCGCGGCCGGCTTGTTCGGGGTGATCGCCGCCAACCCTGCCGGTTACCTCCAAGGCTCCCTCGACACCGCCGGCAACCTGTCCGGCGCGGTGCTGTCCAGCGCCGACACCAACCAACACGCCCCACCCGCCAACACGGCGGGTGGGGTGGCGGTGGCGGTGCACCCAGCGCAACAAGCGATGTTCAAAGCGTTCATCGACGAGCCCTACCAAGTCATCCAATGGGGCCACGTCCTCACCGTCCCCGCGTGCGCTGAGGTAAACCGCAAGGCCCTCGCCAGAGAGAACCTGAATGATCCTGCCGCCGCGGTGTTCGGGATCGACACTGAAGCCAACGCCGATTGGGCGAGAGGCCAAATGGCCGCCGCGGGCTGCAAACCCGAAGCCGCGTGGGCCAACAACCCCTCCGCGGAACGGCTCGGCGCCGCGTTGATCTCGATGTTCGTCGCCGCGGTCGTGCTGGTCCTGCTCGGCGCCGTCGCGCTCACCGTCATCGTCGCCGTTGTCACGCTCGCCGGTGTGTTCGGCGCAGCCGTGCTGGTGGCGCCGTTCGCGGTGCTGCCTGGCGCTGGCCGCGCCGTGTTGTGGCGGTGGATCGCGGCGGTGGTGCGGGTTCTGCTCGCGGTGATCGGTATGGCGTTCCTGCTCGTCGTGCTGTGCGCCGCCACCACCGGACTACTCGCATCCACCCAATCGGAAGCCCCGATCGTGCGGTTCGTACTCGTCGCCGCCGCCGTGGTCTTCGCGTTCCTGCTCCGCAAACGGATCGTGCACGCTGGCGCCAACGCGGCGCAACGCCTCGCCGAGCACCTCTCCACCCGCCGCCCCGGCACCAACCCAGCCAGCCCCGCCCGATGGGTCGCACCCGCAGCCGCCGGGGTTACCGGGCTCGCCGTGGGCCGCGAACTCGCCGCCGCGCACCGCAACGCCCAAGGCGCAATGAACCGACACCGTGCCGCGCAGAACCGACACCGCGCCGCAGTCCAGGCCCGCCACCGCACCCCGGTCGGGACCACAGCAAGAGGCCGCGAAACCCAAAGCGCGCTCAGCAACGCCCGGATCCGGGCCGAAGCGACCGCGCCAGGTCGGCTCATCGCCGGTGTCGGCCGCCACGCCGCCACCGCAGCCACAACGGCGGGCCGGATCGGCGCGTTCGGTTACAAGGCCACCCTCGGCCTCCCCGTGCATGGACCCCGCGCCTACCACTCCGCCAAAGCCGCAGGCTCGGCCCGCTACCAGGAACTCTCCGGTCAACTCCGCGCCCATCGAGCCGAATACGCCGCCAACCTCCGCCGCCTCGGTGACGCCCGCGTCTTCCACCTCCGCTCCGAACACCCAGACCCCCACGACCACGACCGGCCATGACCCCAAAGGCCGCGGCCGGCCCCGCAGCGCGGGCCGCGGCCGCGGCGCTCGCCGGTCCGTTGGACCGATGGGCGCAGATCGTGCGCCGCACCATGTATGCGGGGTGCGGGTGCTTCGTCGCCCTGGTCGCTTGCGCCGCGGCGATGCTCGGCGTATCGGGCGGCCAACCACAACCCGACTCCGGAGCGAACACCGCGGACATTCCATCTGCCGTGCTCGCCGCGTACACGAACGCGGCCGATGACACCGACATCCCCTGGCCGATCCTGGCTGGCATCGGCGCCACCCAAACCAACCACGGCCGCACCGCGCCAGGCGAGACCATCCAACGCGAGCAGCCCGACCCGACCCGACCAGCCACCACGACCACCGGAGGGGCGGTCCAGACGCGGTTGTCGCCAGAGCTGGTGCCGCCGATCACCACACCCGGCTACGGCCTCTACCTCATCGACGGCCCCACCATCGTCGCCAACCCGCAGCACCTCGACGCAGCATCCCACGCGATCGCCGAGCGGCTCGCCCAGCTCGTCGAAGCCGGCGCCCGGGCCGCGAACCTCGACGACGACACCATCGTCGGCGTCTTCAACACCGACACCACCAACATTCCGCCGCGGGTGTGGCGGGTGTGGGTCGAGGCCATCAACAACCTGCCTCTCACCCCCGCACCCGACGCAGCCGGAGCGGGGAGTCTCGGCGAGGCTGCTATGAGCCGCGCTGCCCGCTACGCCGGCTACACCCCACCCGAAACCCTCGCCGGTCCGGTTGGGGACGTCGGCGCGACGGTCCCGTACGCCACCGCGTTCAACACCGCGGGCGCCACGACCGGTATCGACCCGCGGATGCTCGCCGCGGTCGCGCAGGTCGAATCCGGCTTCGACCTCGCCGTCGTCTCCTGCGAGGTCACCTCGCCAACCGGCGCCGAGGGCGTCATGCAACTCGAACCCGGCACCGCCGCGTCTCTGCATGTCGACCCATGCGACCCGGCCGCGGCGATCGCGGCCGCCGCGCAACAGCTGCGCGGCCTGCATGACAGATTCGGGACCTGGCCGATCGCGTGGGCCGCGTACAACGCCGGCGAAGGAGCCGTTCTCCGCTACGGCGGCATCCCGCCCTACCCCGAAACCCGCAGCTACGTGCAACGCGTCCAGGCCGCGTGGGACCAACTCCGCGCCCAATACCCAACCCCAACCGTCACCCCTGACGCGTCCGCCGCGGGCTGCGCACCCACCGGCGACACGCCCGGGGATGCGGCGATCCGGGCCGCGTGCACACAGCTCGGTGTCGCCTATATGTGGGGCGGCGAAACCGCCGGCCAAGCAATGGACTGCTCCGGGCTCACCCAATGGGCATGGCGCCAAGCCGGCATCGCGATCGCGCGCGTCACCTGGGACCAAATGCGCGACGGCACCCCAATTCCGAACCTCGAGGCCGCCCAGCCGGGTGACCTGTTGTTCTTCGAAGGCGGCGCGCACGTCGCCCTGTACCTCGGCAACAGCCAAATGATCCACGCCCCCCACACCGGCGACGTCGTCCGGATCGGTCCTGTGTACGCGCCGCCGTTCGTCATCCGCCGCCCCGCCTGACCCGGAATGGCTCTTCAGGCGCCGGGTCGTCGCGGGTAGTGTGACCGGTGGGTTGTGGCCTCCGGATCTGGCCACCGAAGTAAGCACCTTCGGAGGACCAAGCCATGACCACGCACCGGATCCGGCTCCACCGCCGATCCCTCCCCGCCCTCTTCCTGCGCCTCGCCGCCCTGTACGCGCTCGGCTGTGGACTCACTGCTGGCGGACGCCCCGCCCTCGTCGCCGGCGCCGCCGCGTTCCTTGTCCTGATGGCCGCAGCCCGCAGGTTGGGCACGGCCTGGGTCAGTGCAGGCCGTCACCGAATCGACTGGTCAAAAGGCCCCGGACACACGCCGCGCCACGCCGTCGCCGCCGACGTCATCGCGCGAATCGACGACCACGCTTTGCGGCTCTACTCACCCCAAGGCCACAAGATCGCCACCCTCGGCACTACCGCCGATCCCGACGGGCTGCTCATCGCGCTCGCGAACGCCGGCATCGAAACCTGGACATGACCGGCACGAGCCGGCATGTCCACATCACACCCCGACTCCGGCTCTTGCCTGTTGTGGCATCCCGGGACTGGCACACCTTCATGTGGGGCAACACCGCGCCACACGCCCGTTCGGGCGGGTCGGACGAACACGCCGATCAGCTGGAGCGGATCGCGGTCTACACCGCGGTCACGGTGTCGGGGGTGGTCGCGTTGCTGTGGCTGACCGGGCAAGTCGCCGCACTGCTGTGTGGGCACGGATGGCCAACCGGTTCCGGCGCCGCGGGACTCCATGCGCTCGCTCGATGGCCACATCACCTGGCCGACCCGCCCGCCGCGTACCCGTCACACCACCCGCTCGCCGCCACACCCCCAGCACTGTGGTGGGCAACCCTCGTGGCCCTCACTGTTGCTGGCGTCGTCGTCGGGCGGATCGTGTGGCGGCGCCACCGTCACCGGAGCGGCTGTGACGACAACCATTGGGCCACCGCCGCGGATCTGCGCGGTCTCACCGTCCGGCGCGCGACCCAAGGACGTCTCGTCATGGGCCGGGTCGGGCGGCGCCTCGTCGCCACCGAAGCCCGCCACTCTCTCCTCGTGATCGGCCCCACCCAATCCGGCAAAACCAGCGGCCTCGCCGTTCCCGCGCTGCTCGAATGGGAAGGCCCCGCCGTTGCCGTGTCCGTAAAAACGGACCTGGCTGAGCACACCATCGGCTGCCGGTCGCGTCTCGGCGAGACCTGGGTGTACGACCCCCGCCAAACCACCCAGCTCCCGGCCGCCACATGGTCGCCGATCTCGGCGATCGACACGTGGGAAGACGCCATCCGCGTCGCAGGGGATCTCACCGAAGCCGGGCGCAGCCACTCCGGCGACGGCATGCAACAAGCCGGGTTCTGGTTCGGGCTCGCCGCGCAACTCCTCGCCCCCTACCTCTACGCCGCCGCCCGCTCCGAGCGCACCATGGCTGACGTTTACCAATGGATCCTCACCCACGACCACACCGTCGCCCGCGCCACCCTCACCGCCGACGGCCACCCCACCGCCCTCGCGCAACACGACTCCATGTGGAACATCGGCGACCAAACCGCCAGCTCCGTGTTCGTCACGCTCCAAGAAGCCCTGCGCGTCTACGCGGACGGCCGCGTCAGCGCATCCACCGCGACCTCGGACGTCACTCCCGCGGACCTGTTCGGTACCTACCGCACCCTGTACGTCGCAGCGCCTGCGAAGGACCAGCAAGCCCTGCAGCCGTTGTTCTCGACGTTGATCGGCCACGTCATCGACCAAGCCTTCGCGCACGTCGCCGCGAGCGGCCGGCCCCTCGACCCACCCCTGCTGGTGATCGTCGACGAGGCAGCCAACGTCGCCCCCATGCGCAACCTCGCCCAGATCGCGTCGACCGCGGCTGCGCAAGGCATCCAGCTCGTCACGATCTGGCAAGACCTCGCCCAGATCCGAGACCGCTACCACCAACAAGCCAACACCGTGTTGAACAATCACCGAGGTCGTCTCCTGCTCGCTGGCTGCGGCGACCAAGACACCCTTCAATGGGCGAGCACCACGCTCGGCGTGACCGGGCCCCGACGCAACGGGCGTAGAGATACGGCCGCCCGTGGCGACGATCGGCACGACCCGCTCCTCACCCTTGACCACGCCAGGCGCATGCCCGGCCACCACGCCGTCCTCCTCTACGGCACCCACCACCCCGCCAAACTTCGCCTACGCGCATGGCACAAGGACCGTCGGCTCCGGAGCCTCGCGGTAACACAGCAACTGCGGTAGGTGGATCCCGGGCGACCGAGGTGGTCGGGTCGCGTGAGGGCGCACGCAGTCGCTCGGGTTGTTGAGCACCCCGCGCACTCACACCGGCACCCACAGACAGTCGAGGCGACATGTGCGCGCTCAACCGGAACTCGGTTGGATCCAGAGGCGCTACAGCTGGCCTGCCCCTAGAACGCCTGAGCTCGGCGTGTATCGACCGATCACGACGCAGCCGTCGATCGTGACGGTGAGAAAGGCGATCGCGCAGGGCATCGCGTCGGGCGTGCCGTCGTACCTGCTCACCCAGGCGCTGCGCACTGCCCGCGACCGGGGAGCCATCACTGTCGCCGAGCACCATCGGCTCTCCCACGATCTGGATTCCCGGGCATGACCGACCGTCCGCTCTCGTCGTTGTCGGACCGCGACAAGGAGCCGAGCTCCAAGCGGGTGCTCGACGCCTGGATCGCACACGCCGCTGGATCGACCGGGATCCTCGGGCGGCGACTCGGATGGACTATCGCGTCGAGCGTCGTGGTGGGCGTGCCATAAGTCTTCATATAAGTCTTCCTTGCTTCGGGCAGAGAAGACTTATATCCTCGTGGGCGTGGCAACCAAGGCTTCACTTCGACATCCCACCCGACGGTGGGGTTCAGGCACGGCGAGCATCGTGCGCTTCCTCGTAGCGTCCGACGCCCCCCTGACTCAGGTCGGCATCGCTGCTGAGGTGGGTGTCAGTCAGCCACGGGCGTCGCAGGTCATCAAGCGGCTGGCCGAGTTGGAAGCAGTACGGACAATGCCGGCAGGTTTCGTAGGCCGTCGAGCGCGGCTGCTCGATCTGTACCTGGATCGCACGCGCCCTTCCACTGGCGAATCTGACTCCTACTGGTACAGCACCCGCCCGATCATCGAGCAGGCGCGGCGCATCGCGGAGCAGGCAGTTCGCGAGCAGGCGCGGATCGCGTTCTCCGCGGATCTCGGTCCCGATCTGCTCGTGCCTTGGCGGCACCCGACTCTCGTCGTCGTCTATGCCGAGAGTCGTTTGGCGCTCGAGAGGGCCGGGCTCGTGCGTGCCGAGGGGCGCGCCGATGCCAGCACCATCGTCCGCTGGACGAACGATCGGACGCTTCTCGTGCCGGCGCCGCACTGGCCAGCTGAAGTCGAGGGCATTCCCCTGGTCGACCCGGTTCAGCAATGGCGGGATCTGATCGATCTCGGTGGAGACGACCGGCGTGAGGCAGCCGTCCGGTTGCGGCGCGCCATCCTCGACCGCTCGATCCGAGTGCAGTCATGACCATCCAGCCCGTGATCCTGGTCAGCTCCTCGGCGGCGATGGACGGCGGGTTGACGGCGGTCGCCGACGTGAGCGCTGCCATGACAACGGCCGGTGCCGCCGACGACTACCGCCTGATCGGTGGTGTCACCGTCCTACTGCATGTCTTGCGGCTGGGCCTCGACCTGCCGCTGCGGGCAACCGGCGACGCCGACTTCGGTGTTCCCCCATTCGTCCTTCAGCAGGCCTACCTCGTCGACGCGATCGAGGCGCTCGGCTACCAGAAGAGGTCGGGCAATCGATGGGAGCGGTCGATCGACGACCGACGCGTCGCTGCCGTGGATCTGCTCGTACCGACCTACCGCTCGCGAGCGCGCAGCACCGTTCGAGTAGGAGCCGTCGTGACCACCGAAGTACCGGGCCTGGCGGAGGCGCTCCGAAGGCCTGGCATCACACTCGACATCGAGATGCACCTCACCGACGAGACGCAGCACCGTTGCGTCGTCGTGATCCCCGACGCAATCGGAACGCTCGCGCTCAAGGCTGGAGCGCGCTCCGTGCGGAATGAGACACGCGACGCTGAAGACCTCTGGCGCTGCCTCGAGGTCGCAGCCGCTGAAGGGGTCAGCCCGGCGGACTTCGACGACGCGGCTCTATCGACGCTGAAGCAGCGTCTGAGCCACGAACTGGGCGATGGCGGCCACGCGCTGCCAAGGCTGACCGCTGGTCTTCAGGATGAAGCAGCGGCCCGCATGCGCACCCGACTACGAGCGCTCTTGGCCGAGGTGGTCGGCACATGATTCACGAGACGGGTGCACGATCCCGTGACAGGTGGGACATCGCCTGCGCTGGCTGACGCGCGTGTGCCAGTCCGTGTGCCGAACTCGGGGGAATTGGTTGACCTGGGGGTCCGGCGAGTCTCAAGGTGGCGGCACGGGTTCGAATCCCGTCGGGGGTGCCACGCATTGGCGCAGGTCAGCGCAGGGGCCGGGTCGAGGGCCCGGGCTGCCACTCTGGTGCCAATCCGGCCGGGCCACACTGGTGGGGTGCGGGGGTTCATGCGCCGCCGAGGTCCGAGCTGGGAGCTGCGGGTCTATCTGGGCCGCGACGCGCTCACCGGCGCCAAGCGTTATGCCACCCGCAGCGTGCGCGGCCCACGCGCCGACGCGCAACGAGTGCTGCGCGACATGGTCGCCGCCGCAGAAGCCGGCGTCACACACCACGCCGGCGCGACGTTCAGGGAGTTGTGCGAGGCCTGGTTGACCAGCGCCCGTGTCCAGCTCGCCGCGAACACCGCGGCAGAGACCCGCCGAGTGTTGGACCGCCATCTGCTGCCGACGCTGGGCGACGCGCCGCTGGCCGGGCTGCGCGCCGAGCACTTCGACGCCCTGTACCGCCTCCTCCAGGGCGGGGGCGATGCCAAACCGTCGGGCGCCGCGACGGTGCGGCGGGTGCATGGGGTCGCGCATCGAGCGCTCAACATTGGGGTGCGGTGGGGCTGGTTGGCCGCGAACCCTGCCAGCGGGGCGATGGCACCGCGGGTGGTGCGTGGTCCCATCGCGCCGCCCAGCCCGCCCGAGGTGGCCTCGCTGATCGCCGCCGCACGGCGGCGCGAGCCAGCCCTGGCAACGTTGGTCACCCTCGCGGCGACCACAGGGGCCCGACGGGGCGAGCTGTGTGGGCTTCGTTGGAGTGATCTCAATCCGGTGACCGGTGAGCTCGACATCGTCCGTGCGATCACCCTGGTCGATGGTCGCACCGTGATTGGCCCGACGAAGACCCGCCGATCGCGACGCATCCACCTCGATCGCGCCACCTGCGCCGCACTGGCCGAGCACCGACGACGCAACCGCGTCGCCCCCGGCGCCGACGGGTTCCTGTTCTCGACCGGGCCTGGCCGGGAGGACCCGTGGCGACCCGACCGGGTCAGCCGATCGTTTCGCCGACTCGCGGTCGAGGTCGGGCTCGACCATGTCCGCTTCCACGATCTGCGCCACTTCGTCGCGACCCGCCTGCTCGGCGCCGGCATCGACCTGCGCACCGTCGCCGGGCGCCTCGGACACAGCCACGCCTCGACGACCTTGAACGTCTACGCCGCATTCCTGCCCAGCGCCGACCAACACGCCGCCGAGGTCATCGCCCACCTCTTCAACCCCAACGACCCCGGCCCCGACATCGACGTGGCTGCCACTCCCCGCGCCAATCCGCGCCGAAAGCGGGCCTAGATCGACGTCGTCACCCACGACGATGCAGCCGACGAGCCCGACGGGGACCGTGTCAGAGCCTGCACGCCGCCCAACCGTCCGGGATAGGTCAGGCGGCTGGCTCCAGCGCCATAGTCTCCTGTCGCGAATCGGGTGAGACTCGAAGGGGGCGTCTATGCATCTCGTCCTCGCTGAGCGGCAGGCGGAGCTCGGCCGTATCGACGATGTGCTCGCGAGAGCGAGGGGCGGCGCGGGCTCGACATTGGTCATCGAGGGGCCTGCAGGCATTGGCAAGACGGCCCTTTTGCGGTCCGCCGCCGATCTTGCTGTTGCCGCGGGCATGCGTTGCCTTACGGCCGTTGGAACTCCGCTTGAATCGGATTACGCGGCCGGAGTGATTCGGCAACTGCTTGAGCCCAGCGTTCGGGCGGCTGACGACCTGGACTCGTTGTTTGCGGGGGCGGCCGGTCTTGCGCGGACAGTGCTGTTCGATCTTGCTGACCAGCATGAGGCGACACCTGGTGGCGTCCTGCACGGTCTGTACTGGCTTGTCGGGAACCTTGCGGCCAGCTCGCCGATGGTGATTGCTGTCGATGACTGTCATTGGGCGGACGAGGCGTCGCTGCGATTTCTGGCCTATTTGGCTCGCCGGGTCGAGTCGCTGCCAGTCGCGTTGCTGGTCGGAACGCGGCCTAGGAACGACGAGAGCGCGGCGGCCGGTGTCCTGGGCGAGTTGTTGGCAGATCGTTCGACTGGTTGGTTGCAGCTGAAGCCGTTGAGCCCCGCCGGTGTTGTGGAGGTCTTGCGAGCCTCGACCGGCGACGCCGTTGACCCTGAGTTTGCGCGGATGTGTTGTGGGGCGACTGGCGGCAATCCCTTCTTGCTGAGCGAACTTGCACGCGAGCTACGCGCTCGAGGGATGGGTTTCAGCGCTGCCGACTCGAGTCTCCTGGCTGGTGTGACGCCGCCGACCGTGGTGCAGCGCGTCCGGCTGACCTTGCACCGGATTGGTCCGGACGCCCGAGCCCTGGCTCGAGCGGTGGCGGTGCTCGGAGAAGACACCGATGTCGCCGTCGCTTCTACGCTGGCCGGCCTATCGGCCGAGCGGGCGTCGGCGACTTCTCTCGCGCTGGTGGCGGCCGGTTTGTTTGACGACTCTGTGCGACTGCGCTTTGCCCATCCGCTTCTCGCTGATGCTGTGCGTTCGGACATGCCTGCTGGCGATCGGGCGGTCGCGCACGCCGCTGCCGCCGAGTTGCTGAAGAGCCGAGGGGCGAGCCCGGAGCGAGTGGCGTTGCAGCTGCTGCACGTCGAACCCGCCGGGAGTCCGGTGATCGTTGAGGACTTGCGCGCCGCCGCGGCGGTGGCACGTGGTCGGGGGGCAGCGACCACAGAGGTCACGTTGCTGGCCCGGGCGTTGTGTGAACCCCCGACCCCTGAGGTACGTCTGCCGCTGTTGCTCGACCTGGCCCAGTGCGAATACGCCACTGGCAGGACGGCCGACGCCGCCGGCCACTACGACGAAGCTCGTCGGAACGCGAAGGATCCGGTCACCCAAGCCCGCGCGCTCATCGGTTTGTTCCAAAGTCGGTCGGGGGAGTTCTCGGCGCAGCGCGCCATGGCAGCCGATCTGGAGGCCGCCCTTCCGACGGTCCTGGAGACTGACCGGGAGTTGGGTTTGTTGGTGTGGACCCTGCTGCTGTTGGCGGTAGAACCGGGCCGAGGGTGGCAGCGGGTTGCCAGCGGCGTCGAAGGCCTCCGCGGCGACACACCTGGTGAAGCGCTGCTCGTCGGGCACGCCATGTTGCCGATCGTCAACCCGACGGTGACAGCTGCCGAACTCTCGGTGGTCAGCGCCCAAGCTGAGCGGCACGCCGCCGCGCTCGTCGAACGGGGCGCGACCTCGCTGGTCATGACCGGGATCGTCCTCGGGCTGCTCTGGACGGACGACTGCCGGCAAGCCGAGAGGCTGCTCACCGACGCGGCCGACATCGCGCAGCGCCATGGAGCGCTTCAGGACTTGGCGCTGATCTACCAGTTCCTGGCCATCTGCCGCTTGCGCGACGGGCGGCTACTAGATGCCGAGGCCGATGCGCGCACCGCAGCGGCGATCTCGGTCGGTGAGGGCTGGGCGGGAGCTGGCACGAGGGCGGCGGCTCCACTTGCCCACTCGCTCCTCGACCAAGGGCGAGTCGAGGATGCCCGTCGCGAGTTGGCAGACCTCGGCGACGGTCGGATCCCCGACGCTCCCGCCATGACGACCGTGCTCATCGCGCGGATGCGATTGCGGTCAGCCCTCGGCCGCCACGGCGCCGCGCTCGACGATTGGACAGAAGCCCTCGCTCGGGCCGAACGGCACTTCGGCGGAGTCAATTCGTCCTGGGTGCCCGACCTGTTGATCGCGGCCGAAGTTCACCACGCGGCGGGCGAGACGCGCGAACGCGACGCGCTGGTCGGGAGGGCATCGGAACTGGCTGAGCAGTGGGGGACGCCCGGTTTCAGAGGAGCGGTCCGCTCGCGCCTTGCGCGCTTCGGCCGGCGCGAAGACGCCATTGCCCTTTCCGCAGAGGGCATAGAGCTCCTTCGAACGTCACCGGCGCGGCTTGAACTGGCCACGGCGCTGGTCGCACACGGGCAGCTCCTCAGGCGCGCAGGCCAGCCCTCGGACAGTCGCGATCCCCTACGCGAGGGCTACGAGCTGGCGCGTCTGTGCGGCGCCCAACCGCTCGCGGAGACAGCACGGACCGAGCTGCGAGCATCGGGGGTTCGACTACGCCGCGAGGCACTGACTGGGGTCGACTCCCTTACAGCAAGCGAGCGCAGGGTGGCAGACCTGGCCGCGCGAGGCCTGTCGAACGCGGAGATCGCCCAGCGTCAGTTCCTCACCGTCAAGACAATCGAAGGCCATCTCTCGCGCGCCTACCGGAAACTTGACATCTCGAATCGGGCTGACCTGCCCAGGGCGTTGACCGGTAAAGACAAGGGTGACGGTCAAGGGTCGTCCCCGTAGCGGCCCGCCCCATACTCGTAAGACGATGCTCCCGTCACAACACGAGGGGAGCGAGAGATGTCGAGCACCATGGCCACCACCGAGCCGAACGGCCTGCCACACGAAATCGTTTGGACGATAACCAACGACGGCATCAGGGCGAGGTGCCTGCAACTCGCAGCGGAGGTCGGGGTCGCCGACCTGATCGATGACGACCCAGTCAGTGTCGAGGAGTTGGCGGCCGCATGCGACGCGCAGGCCGACGCTCTGCACCGCATCATGCGGTTGCTCGCCTCTAACGGCATCTTCGACCGTGACGGCCGCAGCTATCGACACACGCCAGCGTCACGGCTGCTCAGAAATGACCACCCCATGTCGATGAGGGCGTTCTCGCGGATGATGGGACTTCCGTTGTTCCCCCAAGTGTGGTCGAACCTCGACCACTCGCTTCGCACCGGAAAGCCCAGCGTCGAAGTGTCCGAGCCCCGCGGCTTTTGGGCCTACCTACAAGACCACCCTGACGAGGCTCAGGTCTTCGGACAGGCGATGGCGGCCAAGGCGTCGGCCGACATCGCGGCGGTTGTCGCCGCGTACGACTTCCGCGGCATCGCATCCTTCGCCGATGTCGGCGGAGGTCACGGTCATCTGCTGCGGGCGCTCCTCGACCACGCGCCCGCCGCGCGAGGCGTCCTCTTCGACCTGCCCGAGGTCATCGGCGGGCTCGGAGCCTCGCCCGACCGGATCGACTACGTCGCCGGCGATTTCTTCGCTGATCCGCTACCCGCTGCCGAGGCTTACCTCCTGATGGACGTGCTCCACGATTGGGACGACGCCCGAGCAGCCCAGATCCTGACGGCGATCCGATCCGCCGCACCCGAAACGGCCCGGCTGCTCGTGATCGAGGACGTTCTCCCGGGCGAAGAGCACGACGCTCGCGCCCACACCCTCGACGTGATCATGCTGGCGGTGACCGGCGGGCGGGAACGGACCCCGCAGGAGTTCGAAGCCCTGTTCGCCCGCTGCGGCTTCCGGACAGCCCAGGTGTTCTCCACCGACGGCCCACGGCGGATCATCGAAGCGCGACGGTTGGCGTGACACGCTGCGCCCCACCCGCGCCACGCTCAGAGCCGCGGTCGTTCAGTCGATGGTTGCCCGTCGATCGCCCTGTCATGGATGCTGCCCGGCGTCACAATCCCGAGGTGTGCGCGAGGCCGAGAAACGGCGGTTGTGTTCTGGCCTTCGGGCTACGCTCCGCCGGACGTCGGCACTGGGGGGTCTCGTGCATCTTCGCTACACGAAATACGGTCGGGCTGCATTGGGGTCGCTCGCAATGATCCTCGTGACCCTGGTTGGCGCGTGCTCGTCGACGAGCCGGTCGAAGTCGCAGGGCGCCGCTACCGTCAGTCGCTCCCAGTTCGTCGCGCAGGCAACCACCCTTTGTAACGCGAGCAATGAGCAACTCGGTCATGCGGCCCAGCAGGCCTTCGGTGCTCAGCAGCCGACAGCCGGCCAGTGGCGACCGTTCATGACTGCAACAGTGCTCCCGATCGTCCAGCAACGCCTCGATGCGCTACGTGGACAGCCTGTGCCGTCCGGTGACGCGTCGACGATCAAGGCGATCATCGACGCGGGGACGTCAGCGATCGCTACGGCGAAAGCCCACCCGGAAGTCATGACACCAGGCAGCCAGGCGCCGTTCGACCACTACGACCAGCTCGCAGCGGCGTACGGTCTAGGCGCCTGCGCCGTCGGCGGATAGGTCACTGACGCTGGCACCTCTTGAGCTCCCACGGTGGTGTCGGGCTAGTCCCATCCGCCGAGGTGGCTCCGTCCCGCGGCTGCAGAAACGCGTGTGTCAATTCGTGTGCCGAACTCGGGGGAATTGGTTGATCTGGCGGCCCGTCGATGCCACGTTTTCCTTGTAACAGAAGGCATTCCGGGTCTTGGTGTCGCCTCTCAAGGTGGCGGCACGGGTTCGAATCCCGTTGGGGGTGCCACCGAAAACCCCGGTTGACCTGGGGTTTTTGGTCTTGTCTCGGGGCCATGCCCCGTGTCCGCAGTCGAACGTCTCAACCGACGCTGGGCTGCCAGTCGGCCGGGCGGGGGCCCACGCCGAGGCGCCAGCGGATGGCGTCGACGCAACGTTGGGCGGCGTGGCCGTCACCGAAGGGGTTGCCCACACGGACCATCGCCGCCAGCGCCTCTGGGTCGGTGAGCAGCTTGCGAGACTCGGCCAGGATCGCGTCGGGATCGGTGCCGACGAGGAGCGCGGCACCGGCCTCGATGGCCTCGGGCCGCTCGGTCTTGTCGCGCAGCACGAGCGCCGGCGTGCCGAGGCCGGGCGCTTCCTCCTGGATGCCACCGGAGTCGGTGAGCACGAGGTCGGCCGCCGCCAAGACGTGGAGCAGGTCGGGATAGCCGAGCGGGGCGAGCAGTCGCACGTTCGGGTGCCCGCCGAGGCCGTCGCGCACGGGCGTCTGCACGATGGGGTTGGGGTGGACCGGTAGCACGAACTCGATGTCATCGAACTCGTCGGCCAGCGCGGCGATGGCACCGATGATGCCGGCGAGGGGACTGCCCCAGTTCTCCCTGCGGTGGACGGTGATCAGCACCAGCCGATCGGAACGCCGGTCGGTCACCAGCACGGGTGGCGACGAGCGGGCGCGCACGAGCGCCGATGCGTCGACGACCGTGTTGCCGGTGCAGACCACCGCGGTTCGATCGACGTTCTCGGCGAGCAGGTTGGCCCGGGCGAGCGGGGTCGGGGCGAGATGCAGCGCGGTGACGGTGGAGATGAGCCGCCGGTACGCCTCTTCCGGGAAGGGCTGCGTCAGGTCATCTGAGCGCAGTCCGGCCTCGATGTGGGCCACCGGGATCTGCTGCCAGAACGCGGCCAGTGCGGCCGACAGCGCGGTCGCGGTGTCGCCTTGGAGGACGACCATGGCCGGGTCAACTCGCGCGATGGCGGGTTCGAGCAGCGGGAGCAGGGCCGCGAACAGCTCCGACTGGGAGCCGCCGGCGCGTGGCGGGATCGCCAAGGTGACATCGGCGGCGAGCCCGAACGCGGCCAGCGCTTCGGTCGTCATGTCCGGGTGTTGGCCCGTGTTGAGCAGGTCGACGTCGAAGCCGCCGGCGGCCCGGAGGGCGACCACGACCGGTGCTACTTTGATGGCCTCGGGTCGCGTGCCGACGATCGCCAGCACGCGGGCGGGCTGCGTCCGGGCCGTCTCGCTCACCCGTGCAGCTTCGCGGCGAAGGGGCATGGGCGAAAAGTCCGTAGGCAAGCCGAACGTCGCCCAGGGCCAGGAGTGACGTTCGGCCCTACTGGCGGGCAGGCGATCCGGTCCACCATCGCGTCAAGGCCCGCGGACCGGGAGGGTGCCAGATGCTGGATACGTATACGCGCGAACACGTCGGCCGGTTCTCGCTCACGCCGCCGATCACGATCGATCGTCGGGCATCGTTGCGGGACGCGGCGCGGTCGTTGTTCCAAAACGACGTCGCGCTGCTGCTCGTGACCGACGACGACCAGCCCGCGGGCGTCGTGACCGAGCGTGATCTCGTGGCGGCGCTCGCCAACGGGATCGACCCGGACGAGACGATCGTCGGCTACGCGATGACCGGCAACATCGTCGCGGCGCAGCCGTGGGACACGGTTCTCGACGCCGCGACCCAGATGATCGACCTGCACACACGCCACCTGCTCGTTCGCGACGGTGGGCGCTACATCGGCGTGCTGTCGGTGCGCGACCTGTTCCTACCCGTCCTCCTCCAGGCGCTCGGCATGCATCCGAGCGACGAGGACTAGCCACACCCGCCCGGTGTCTCGCACGTTGGCGGTCGACGAGCATGCCTCGGCACCCCCGCCGGTCGATCCGCGTGAGGACGTCGGGCGCCTGCTGCACGATCTGCGCACCAGCCGCCACGGACTGCGGGCCCGCGAGGCCGAGCGTCGGCTGACCACCGACGGTGCCAACGAGCTCGTCCGCCGCTCCGGGACGTCGCGCACCGGTGCGCTCGTCCGCCAACTCGTCCATCCGCTCGCCTTGCTGCTCTGGCTCGCCGCGGCGCTGTCCGTCGTTGCCGGTACGCCAGTGGTGGGTGCCGCCATCGTCGCAGTGATCGCCGTGAACGCCCTGTTCGCGGTTGCCCAGGAGCGCCAGGCCGAACGTGCGGTCGAGGCGCTGGCGTCCTACCTCCCGCCGCACGCCACGGTGCGCCGCGACGATCGGCCCTGCAGCGTCCCGGTGCGCGAGGTGGTGCCCGGCGACATCTTGCTGATCGCTGAAGGCGACCGGGTTGCGGCGGACGCGCGCCTGCTCCACGGCTCGCTCGAGGTCGACATGTCCGAGCTCTCCGGCGAGTCCCGACCGGTCACGCGGGCCGCCGGGCGAAGGCCCGATCGGTCGGGCTCCTACCTGGACACACCGGACCTCGTCTTCGGCGGGACTTCGTGCATCACCGGCGAAGCCGAGGCGGCCGTGTTCGCGACCGGCATGCGCACCGAACTGGGGCGGATCGCCTCGCTCGCGCAGCGGGTCGGGGTGCCGTCGAGCCCGCTCGAACGGCAAGTTCGCCGAGTTGCGTGGCTGATCGGGTTGGTGGCCGTGCTGATCGGCGCCGCGTTCCTTCCGCTCGGCACGTTGGTCGCCCGGCTGAGCGTGTCGAGCGCGGTGGTGTTCGCCGTCGGTCTGTTGGTCGGCAACGTGCCGGAGGGCCTCCTCCCGACGATCACCCTGGCGCTGGCCGGTGGCGTCCGGTCGTTGGCGCGCCGCGGCGCCCTCATGAAGCGGCTCAGCTCTGTCGAGACGCTCGGATCCACCACCGTGATCTGCACGGACAAGACCGGCACGCTGACCGAGAACCGCATGGCGGTGGCAGAGGTCTGGCCGGAGGTGTGGGCCGCCGACGCGGGCGGCGCATCCGGGCTCGCCGACGACGTGCGCCGGGAGGCGCTGGCCGCCGTTGCGACCCGCTGCTCGACCGCCGAGTTGGTGCGCGCCGATGACGGCCAGCGGCCGTCCGGGTCGAGTGCCGCGGTGTCGGCGGCTGACGGGTCGCCCGCCGCGGAAGCAGTGGGCGACCCCACCGAAGTGGCCTTGCTCCGACTCGGGGCAGCGCTCGCTGGCGAGTTGCCGGGCGGCACGCGGCAACGGGAGCGGCGTGCGATCTTTCACTTCGATCCGGTCCGCAAGCTCATGTCGACCGTCGACGAGATCGAAGGGGTCTGCTGGGTGCACGTGAAAGGGGCACCGGAGATGGTGCTGCCGCGGTGCACCACGATGCTCGCGCCCTCCGGTGAGGCGTTCGCGCTCGATGACGACGGTCGTGAGGCGGTGACCGCCGAGGTCCGGCGCTTGGCGTCGAAGGGTCTGCGGGTGCTCGCGCTCGCACGCCGGATCGCCGACCCAGTTCCTCCCACCCGCGAGCAGGCCGAGCAGGGGTTGGCGTTCGTGGCCCTCGTGGCGTTGCGGGATCCGCCGCGACACGAGGTGGGCGAGGCGATCGAGCGTTGTCACCGCGCCGGGATCCGCGTGCTGATGGTGACGGGCGACCATGCGCTGACGGCGGTGGCGGTGGCGAAGGAGCTCGGCATCGGTGGGGCCGATCCGTCGGTCACGAACGGCGCAGAGCTCGACGCCATGAGCGACCAGGAGCTCGACCGCGTGCTGCGCGAGGGGGAGCACGTCTTCGCCCGTGTGTCACCGGAGGCGAAGTTGCGGATCACGGCGTCGCTGCAGGCCGAGGGTGAGGTGGTGGCGATGACCGGCGACGGGGTCAACGACGCCCCCGCGCTGCAGGCGGCGGACATCGGTGTGGCGATGGGACGCGCCGGCACCGACGTGGCGCGCGAGGCGGCCACCATGGTGCTGACCGACGACAACTTCGCCACGATCGTGGCGGCCGTGGAGGAAGGCCGCCGGGTCTACGCGAACGTGCGGAAGTTCATCTTCTACATCTTCGTGCACGCCACCCCCGAGGTGATCCCGTTCGTCGCCTTCGCCGTCTCGGGCGGGAAGATCCCGCTTCCGCTCACCGTGCTCGCCATCCTCGCCATCGACCTCGGCACCGAGACCCTGCCGGCGCTCGCCCTCGGCCGCGAGCAGGCCGAGGAGGGCATCATGGATCGTCCGCCGCGAGCGAGGACCGAAGGTGTGATCCAGCCGTCGTTGCTGTTGCGAGCATGGTTGTTCCTCGGCGTCATCACTGCCGCGCTCGCCTTGGCCGGCTTCTTCTTCGTGCTGGTCCGCGCCGGCTGGCATCCAGGCGACCCGGTGGGCGCCCACCGCGCGCTGCACCACGCGTACTTGCAGGCCTCCACCATGACGTTCCTCGGGATCGTGGCGTGCCAGGTCGGCACCGCGTACGCGGCCCGCACCGAACGTTCGTCGCTACGGAGCATCGGTGTGTTCTCCAACAAGTTGCTGCTGTGGGGGCTGCTGTTCGAAGTGCTGTTCGCGGCGTTCGTGGTGGCCGTCCCGGGCGTGGACCGGCTCTTCGACACCGCGATCCCGCCGCTGAGCGCGCTGGTGCTCCTGCCCGCGTTCCCCGTCATCGTCTGGGGCAGCGACGAGATCGCCCGGGCGGTGCAGCGCAGGGGAGCCCGGCGGTCGACGGCGGTGCCGGCATGACCCTCGTACTCGCCATCGGCGGCAACGCGCTGATGGTGCGGGGCGAGGCCCCCGATGTCGATGTGCAGCGCCGACGCGTGGTGGTGGTCGCTGAGTCACTGGCCGGCGCGGCCGACGGCAGGCCGCTCGTCGTCACCCACGGCAACGGCCCGCAGGTCGGTCTGCTGGCGATCGCCGAGGCCGGTTCCGACGGCGTGCTCGCGTCGTCCGGCATGGACGTCTTCACCGCCCAGACCGAGGGCTGGATGGGTTACCTCCTCGAGGGTGCGTTGAGCCCGTTGCGCGCCGGGCCCGTCGTGACGGTGGTGACCCGGGTCGAGGTCGACCCCGCCGATCCCGCACTGGCCACACCCACCAAGCCGGTCGGGCCCGTGTACCGGCACGACACCGGCGATGCGCTGGCGGCGAGGTACGGCTGGTCGATGCGGCCCGATGGGGACGGCCTTCGCCGGGTGGTTGCCTCCCCCGAACCGGTTCGCGTCCTCAGCTTCGATGCGATCCGGCTCCTGGTCGACCATGGCTTCACTGTTGTGGCGGGCGGAGGCGGGGGAGTGCCCGTGACGACCTCCGGTGGGTTCTCGAGTGGTGTCGACGCCGTGATCGACAAGGATCTCACCAGCGCGTCGCTGGCCATCGACCTCGAGGCCGCAACGCTCGCGCTGCTCACCGACGTCGATGCGGTGTACCGCGGGTGGGGTTCCGCCACCGCGCAGCCGATTCGCCGGGCGTCGGTCCGCGAGCTGGCCCCGTTCCGCCGTGACGACGGTGCGATGGGACCGAAAGTCGAAGCGGCGTGCCGCTTCGCGTCGGCGACGGGATGCGCGGCGGTCATCGCCAGCGTGTCGGACGCGGCGGCAGCGCTGCGTGGCGAGACCGGTACGACCGTCGTGCCCTGACGGGGCGAGGAGCGCAGGGGCGACCCGGCCCGACCTGGCGGGCGACAGGGCCGTTGGTCCCGAGAACTACGGTCGCCCGGCCCTACCCTGCACACCCCGTCGCGACGTTCCATGGTCGTCGTGGCACGCAACCTCATCGACACCAACGATCTCTCGGCCGATGAGCTGTTGGCGCTGCTCGACCTGATCGGCCTGTTGCGTGACGCCGACCGCGACCGGGCGCTGCCGCAGCTCCTCGCCGGTCGCTCGTTGGCCATGATCTTCGAGGAGCCGTCGACGCGGACCCGTGTGTCGTTCGAGGTCGCCATGACCCGGCTCGGCGGCCACGCGCTGTACCTGAAGCCCGGCGAGATCCACCTCGGCCGGCGCGAGACGCTCGCCGACACCGCCCGGGTGCTCTCACGCATGTGCGACGCGATCATGGCGCGCACGCTCCACCACGCGACCGTGCAGGAGCTCGCGGCGCACGCGACGGTGCCGGTGATCAACGGGCTGTCGGACTACAACCACCCGACCCAGGCCGTCTGCGACTTGTTCACCATGCGGGACCACCTGCCCGAGGGCCGGTCGCTCGAGGACTGCACGGTCGTGTTCGTGGGCGACCGCACCAACGTCTGCTCGTCGACCATGCATGCCACCACCAAGTTGGGCATGAACTTCGTGCACGCCGCGCCAGCTGCCTACCAGGCCCCGCCGGAGTGGATCGACATCGCACGCGCCAACGTGGCCGCGACCGGGCACGGTTCGGTGACGGTCACCGACGACGTCGCCGATGCCGTCACGATCGCCGACTTCATCTACACGGACCTGTGGTGGTGGGTCGACCAGGAAGACGAGGTCGAGGAGCGGCGTGCCGCGTTCATGCCGCGCTACCAGGTCAACAGTGACCTGATGGCACGGGCACCGGCCCGCGCCCGCTTCCTGCACTGCCTGCCGGCATCGCGTGGCGTCGAGGTCACCGACGAGGTCCTCGACGGCCCCGCGTCGCTGGCGTTCGACCAGGCGGAGAACCGGCTGCACGCCGAGAAGGCGATCCTCCTGTGGGCGATCGACCCGCCGCGCGTCGAGCCCGCCCCCGAAACCGTCGCCCGGCACCACGCGCGGATCGAGCAATGGCTCGACGCGGACCATGAGAGAGGGGCACGACCATGACCACGATCACCGGCGCGGGCGCGTCTGCACCGCCGTCCCCCGAACGGCCGACCTCCGCGTCGGCTGTCACCACCCGACCCGGCAAGCGCAAGGTGATGGGGCTGCTCGACGTCACGTTGTTCACCGTGTCGGCCATCTTGGTGGTCGACCAGCTGACTGCCTCGGCGTCCATCGGCGTCTCGGCCGTGGGCTGGTGGGTCATCACCATCGTCTTGTTCCTCGTTCCCAGCGCGATGGTCACTGCGGAGCTCGGGAGCGCGTATCCCGAACAAGGCGGTATCTACGCGTGGGTGCGTCGCGCGTACGGTCGCCACTGGGCCGCGCGCACGACGTACTGGTACTGGGTGAACGTGGCGCTCTGGATGCCCTCGGTGTACCTGCTCTTCACCGGTGTGTTGGTGGGGTTGTTCTGGCAGAGCGCCACTGTCTTCGACCAGTCCATGGTCGCCATCGGCCTCGTGTGGGTCACGGTGCTCGTCGGGCTCCAGACCCTGTCGATCGGCAAGCGAGTGACCAACGCGAGCGCCATCTTGAAAGTCGCGGTGATCTTGACGATCGGCGTCGGTGGCATCGTGCTCGCCGTCCGCCATGGCGCAGGCAACGCGTTCGGTGGCACCCGCATGTTGCCCGACTTCGGGGTGGCGAAGCTGTTCTTGCCGGTCCTGGTGTACCAACTGCTCGGCTTCGAGCTGGTGTCGTCGATGTCCGAGGAGCTGAAGGACCCGGCACACGACATCCGGCGAGGGATGTTCCGGGCGGCCGCGATCTTGAGCGCCTTCTACGTGCTCGGGACCGTCGGGATGCTGCTGGCGCTCCCGACCGAGAAGATCGGGCTCACGGAGGGACTGGTCGAGACGTTCAAGGCCGTCTTCGGTCAGGGCTCGGTGTGGCCCTGGGTGCTGGGCCTCGCGGTCATGGCCACGTACCTCGGCAACATGGTCACTTGGACGCTCGGCGCGAATCGCACGGCCGTCGAGGCGGCGCACGACGGCGAGCTGCCGAAGCTGCTGCGGGCCGAGACCCGGCGCGGCGCGCCGCTGTGGGCATTCCTGCTGTCGGGTGTCATCGCCACCGTCGTGTTGCTGTTCGCCGGTGCGTTCATCAAGACGCAGGACAACTTGTACTTCGCGATCTTCGCGTCGTCGTCAGCCATCTTCTTGCTGCCGTACCTGTTGCTCTTCCCGGCTGCGATCCGCCTGCGTCGCCTCGACCCGGACCGGCACCGCCCGTACCGGGTGCCGGGTGGACCGGCCGGCATCTGGGTGGCGGTGATCTTGGCCACCGGATCCATCCTCGCCTCGCTCGTGTTGTTCCTCTGGACGCCAGGTGAGCCGATCGACTGGAGCTACACCGGACCTCTCGTCGGCATCGTGGTCGCCACGATCGCGGTCGGCGAAGTGGTGGTGTCCCGTTCCCTGAGGCGGTCGACGGCTGCCGCGGCGGAAGCGGTCCCGGCGACGGCTGGTGGTGCGAGCGATGAGTGATCTGCACTGCTCCACTCCCCGCCGCGACGGCTTCCACATGCCCGGTGAGTTCGAGCCGCACGCCGGTTGCTGGATGGCGTGGCCCGAGCGTCCCGACAACTGGCGCCTCGGGGCGAAGCCGGCGCAGGCGGCGTTCGCCGCGGTCGCCGAAGTCATCGCGCGCAGCGAGCCGGTGACCATGGCGGTGTCGCCGTCGCAGTGGGTCCACGCCCGATCGGTCCTGCCCGCCCACATCCGGGTGGTCGAGATGTCCACGAACGACTCGTGGATGCGCGACATCGGCCCCACCTTCGTGGTCGACGGTTCAGGTGGTCGGCGAGGCGTCGATTGGCACTTCAACGCCTGGGGCGGACTCGAGGGAGGGCTCTACTTCCCCTGGGATCTGGACGACCTCGTCGCGGCGAAGGTGCTCGACATCGAGCACGCCGACCGGTACCGGGCACCGATGGTGCTCGAGGGCGGCTCGATCCACGTCGACGGCCAGGGAACCCTCATCGCGACCGAGGAATGCCTGCTCAACCGCAACCGCAACCCGGGGTTCGACCGGCACGAGATCGAACAGCTGCTGCGCCACTACACCGGCGCGGAGCGGATCATCTGGCTGTCCCGCGGTGTCTTCAACGACGAGACCGACGGACATGTCGACAACTTGGTGTGCTTCGCGCGTCCCGGTGTCGTGGCGCTCGCGTGGGCGAGCGACCACGACGACCCGCAGCATGAGATCTCGCTCGACGCCCGCCACCGGCTCGAGCGCGCCCGAGATGCCAGAGGCGAACCGCTCGAAGTGGTGCCCGTGCCGATGCCACGCCCGGTCACGATCGCGGCCGAAGAAGCAGCCGGTGTCGATCCCGTGCCCGGCACCTTGCCGCGGCACGAGGGCGACCGGCTGGCCGCGTCGTATGTGAACTCCTACGTGGCGAACCGCCATGTCGTGATGCCGCTGCTCGATGAAGGGACGGACGATGCGGCGCGCGACGCCCTGGCAGCGCTGTTCCCGGGCCGCGACGTCGTCGGCGTTCCTGCGCGGGAGATCCTCCTCGGCGGCGGCAACATCCACTGCATCACCCAGCAAGTGCCGGCATGACACCCGTTGACCCTCTTGGAGCGGCGGGTCCGACTGGCGCATTCGCCTCCGTGACCGAGACGCACTCGGGGGTCGTCTTCTTCGTCGGAGACCGCGCGTACAAGCTCAAGAAGCCGGTGCAGTTCGGGTTTCTCGACTTCCGGTCCCGGGAGGCGAGGGAGGCGGTGTGTCACCGCGAGGTCGAGCTGAACCGGCGGCTGGCGCCCGACGTGTACCTCGGCGTCGCCGACGTGTACGGACCGGACGGGCGGCCGATCGACCACCTCGTGGCGATGCGCCGGCTACCTGCCGACCGGCGCCTCACCCACCTCGTGGAGTCGAGCGCCGGCGCCGCCGACCAGTTGCGCCGCCTCGCCCACGTGCTCGCCGCGTTCCACGCGCGGGCCGCGACCGCGCCCGAGATCGACCGGGCGGCGGGACGCGACGCGCTCGCGACCCGATGGCAGGCCAACGCAGCCGAGATGACCCCGTTCGTGGGGTCACTGCTCGACAGCGACGCGGTTGGACGGGCAGCCATGCTCGCCGAGCGGTACCTCGCCGGCCGGGGGCCGCTGTTCGAGGCCCGGGTCGCCGACGGGCGCGCCCGCGACGGGCACGGCGACTTGCTGGCCGACGACATCTTCTGCCTCGACGACGGTCCCCGCGTGCTCGATTGCCTCGAGTTCGACGACCAGCTGCGGTGGGGTGACGCGCTGGCCGATGTCGCGTTCCTCGCCATGGACCTCGAGCGCCTCGGACGGCCCGACCTGGCAGCAGCGTTCCTCGGCCAGTACCGTGAGGTCGCGTCGGACACCTGGCCGGCATCGCTGGCCCACCACTACGTGGCCTACCGGGCGCTGGTGCGTTGCAAGGTCGCCTGTCTGCGCTCGACGCAAGGAGACGGCGACAGCAGCGACCAGGCGCGCCAGCTCTTGCGCATGACCGTCGACCACCTCGAGGCGGCGCGGGTCCGGCTCGTCGTGGTCGGTGGGCCGCCCGGTACGGGCAAGTCGACGCTCGCACGCGGTCTTGGCGACGCGCTCGATGCGGTCGTGCTGCGCTCCGACGAGGTGCGCAAGCAGCGCGCGGGTCTCGATCCGGCGACCGCAGCGGGAGCGCCGTTGGGCCGCGGCATCTACTCCGACGCAGCGACCGAAGCGACGTACCGCACGCTCTTGGTGGAAGCGCGCACCTGCCTGAGAGGTGGGCTGAACGTCGTACTCGACGCGTCGTGGAGCGATGCGCGCTGGCGCGACGAGGCGCGGCGCCTCGCGGGCGACGCGGTGGCAGACCTCCACGAGCTCCGCTGCACCGTTCCGCGGGCGCTGGCGGTGGCCCGCCTCGAAGCCCGCGCCGCGCGAGGGGGCGACGCCTCGGACGCGGACGCGGCCGTCGCCGAGGCCATGGCCGCGTCGGAGGCGCCGTGGCCGACCGCGATGGAGGTGGACACCTCCGCGTCGCCGGGTGAGGTCGTCGCCTCCGTGCTCGCACGGCTCGCGGACCACCCGATCGACCAGCCCGGCGGGGCCTTGCCGCTGCGGTGACTTCCGGCCCTACCGCCAGCGGTCCCGATGCGCGATGAAGGACGGGATCGAACAAGGAGGCGTCTGATGCGCGCTGCACGACTTCACGGCTACCAGCAGGACTTCGTGGTTGAAGACATCGCCGACCCCGAGCCGGGGCCCGGCGAGGTCCTCCTTCGAGTGGGTGGCAGCGGGGTGTGCCACTCCGATCTCCACTTGCGAAGCGGCGAGATGGCCGCGCTCGGCCTGCCCCCGTTCCCCTGGACGCTCGGCCACGAGAACGCCGGGTGGGTCGAGGCGCTCGGCCCGGGTGCGACCGGTTTCGAGCCCGGTGACCCGGTCGTGGTGTTCGGAGGCTGGGGGTGTGGGTTGTGCCGGCTCTGCCTCGGCGGCGAAGAGCAGCTGTGCGACGTCACGAAGTGGGGCGGCATCGGCTCGGCCGGCGGTTATGCAGAGCTGATGGTCGTGCCGTCGCCGCGCCATCTCGTCCGTTTGACCGAGCTCGAGCCCGCCATGGCGGCGCCGCTCGCGGACGCCGCGCTCACGCCGTATCGCGCCGTGAAGAAGGTGCTCGACCGGCTCGTGCCGGGCAGCACCGCGGTCACGATCGGGGTCGGTGGCCTCGGTCAGTTCGGGCTCGAACTGCTCAAGACGCTCAGCCAGGCCAAGGTCGTCGCGATCGACACGCTGCCATCGAAGCGGGCCCTGGCATCTGAGCTCGGCGCAGACCTCGTCCTCGACCCGATGGCTGCCGACCCCGGGGTGGAGATCGCCGCCTTCACGGGCGGCGAGGGCGCTTCGGCCGTTCTCGACTTCGTCGGATCCGACGTGACGATGCGGACGGCGGTCGGCGCGGTGGGCCGCAAGGGGATCGTGGTCCTCGTCGGTCTTGCCGGAGGATCGGCACCGTTCTCCTTCTTCTCGATGGCCGGCGAGGCCGAGCTCACATCGAGCTACTGGGGGAGCCGCAACGAGCTCGCCGAGGTGATCGCGCTGGCCGAACGGGGTCGTTTGCACGGCCATGTGGAGCGTCACGGCCTTGGCGAGATCAACGAGGTCTTCGGGCGGCTCCAGCAGGGGGAGATCGACGGCCGCGCCGTCCTCGTTCCCTGAGCGTCGGGACTTGTGGCCCTAGGAACGGGCCGCCCGATCCGTCACGATTGCCCCAAGCGACCAAGCGAGGTGCGACGTGGCAAGCAGCAAGATCGTCGTCGGTGTCGATGAGTCGGCGGGGTCCGCCGAGGCGTTGCAGTGGGCGGTGGCCGAAGCCCGACTGCGCGACGCCGATGTGGTGGCCGTCCTCGCATGGGGCTTCTTGGACCAACACCAGATCTCCGGGGTCGACTTCGATCCTTCCTACGCGGAAGGCGACGCCCGCAAGGCGCTCGACGAGTTCGTGGCGCGGGCGGTTGGCGACGAGGCCGCTTCGCATGTCATGTCGATGCCGATCTGTGACCTGCCGGTACCCGCCCTGCTCGAGGCGTCGGCGGGTGCCGACCTGCTTGTGGTCGGTGCGAGGGGTCTGGGTGGGTTCAAGGGGTTGCTCCTGGGTTCGGTGAGCCAGCGGTGCCTGCACCACACCGAGATCCCGATCGCGGTGGTTCGCAACGTTCGGGCACAAGGGAGTTCGCTGGGTCGGGTCGTCGTGGGCGTCGACAACTCCAGCGAGGCGCGGCGTGCCTTGCGGTGGGCGATCGACGAGGCGGCGCGGCGCGGTGCCCAGCTCGACGTGGTCACCGCATGGGAGGTTCCGGTCGTGGGTGGCATGCCGATCGCCACCGCGGCCCTCGACCCCGAAGTGTCCGAACAGGCGGCGGTCGATCGGCTGGCGCGGGCCGTCCGGGACGAGGACACCTCTTCGGTGACCGGCACGATCCGCCGCATTGCCGTCCAAGGAGGCCCATCGAGCGTCTTGATCTCCCGCGCCGAGGGTGCCGACTTGCTGGTGGTCGGGTCGCGTGGGCACGGCGCGCTGGGTCGGATGTTGGTCGGCTCAGTGGCGACGCAGCTGTCACACCACGCGCCGTGCCCGCTCGTGGTGGTGCCACCCCCACCTTCGGGAAGCTGATCCGGCGATGCCACGCAGGGGCGTTTCGGTGGACGGCCCTGCGAGGTCGGGCGGCCTCACCCGGAGCGGGTTGCTCCGGAACCTCATGCTGGCCCTTGCGGTCGGTGGCACTGCGGGCGGCGGCGTGCTGCACCTCGTCGATCAGCCAGGGACCGCGCACGTGGTGTGGGCGCTCACCACGGCCATCGGGTTCGTGCCGGCGCTCTGGTGGGTCGTCCAGTCGGCGCGGCGACGCAAGATGGGTGTCGACGTCATCGCGGTGCTGGCGCTGGTCGGCACGTTGGCGACAGGCGAGTACCTCGCAGGCGCGCTGATCAGCCTCATGCTGGCGACTGGACGGAGCATCGAGGAGCGAGCGGGTGCGCGTGCACGCCGGGAGCTGCGCATGCTGGTCGAGCGAGCCCCGGAGTTTGCGCACCGCTACGAGGCGGGTGGCTTGACCAGCCCCCCGATCGAAGCCGTCCGGCCCGGCGATCTCCTCCTCGTGAAGCCCGGGGAGGTCGTGCCGGTCGACGGCGTGGTGGCCAGCGGTCTCGCGGTGCTCGATGAGAGCGCCCTCACCGGGGAGCCCGTACCGGTGGAGCGCTCGGCCGGTGACGCCGTTCGCAGTGGCGTGGTCAACGCCGGCCCGCCGTTGGACTTGCGCGCGACGACCACCGCGAGCGACGGCACGTATGCGGCGATCACTCGGCTCGCCGCCGCGGTGGAGGCAGAGAGCTCCCCGTTCGTGCGGCTGGCCGACCGGTACGCGCTGGTGTTCTTGTTGGTGAGCGTCGTGGCGGCGGGTGCTGCCTGGGCATGGTCAGGAGCGCCGGCACGGGCCGTCGCGGTCCTCGTCGTGGCCACCCCGTGCCCGCTCATCTTGGCCGCGCCCACCGCCATCGTGGCGGGGCTCTCGCGAGCCGTCCGGGAAGGCGTGATCGTCAAAGGCGGCGACGCGTTGGAGCGACTTGCCGAGGGACGCGTGCTCCTGTTCGACAAGACCGGCACGCTCACGGCCGGACGACCGGCGGTCATCGAGATCAGCCCGGCGGCTGCCTTGCCTGCCGACGAGGTCTTGCGGTTGGCGGCCTCGCTCGACCAGGTGTCACCGCACGTGCTGGCCGTGTCGGTGGTGCAGGCAGCGCAGCAGCGCCACTTTCCACTCACCCTTCCTTCTGCGGTGGAGGATGTGGCCGGCCAGGGCATTCGTGGGCGCGTCGGGGAGCACGACGTGGCGGTCGGCAAGGCGGGCTGGTTGTCGGCGACGCCGAACCACGCCTGGTTGCGGGGCATCCGTCGCCGCGCGGATCTCGACGGCGCGATGACCGTGTTCGTCGAAGTCGACAACGAGGTGGCGGGTGCGATCGTGCTGCTCGACGAGATCCGGCCCGACGCGGCGAGGACGATCCGCCGGCTGCGCCGCGCGGGCGTGGATCGGGTCGTCATGGTGACCGGTGACCGCGAGCAAGTCGCCACGTCGGTGGCCGCCGTGATCGGTGCCGACGACGTGCTCGCCGAACGGACGCCACCGGACAAGGTCGCTGCCGTGCGAGCCGAACGTCAGCGGGGGCCGACGATCATGGTCGGGGACGGCATCAACGACGCCCCTGCGCTCGCCGCCGCGGACGTGGGTGTCGCGATCGCCACCACGGGTGCGACCGCGTCGTCGCAAGCGGCGGATGTCGTGTTGACCGCCGATCGGCTCGACCGGCTGGGCGACGCGATCGAGATCGCCCACCGGTCACGTCGCATCGCTCGTGAGAGCGTCGTGGCCGGAATGGGGCTCTCTGTTGCCGCCATGGTGGTCGCTGCTGCTGGCGGCCTCCCGCCCACGTGGGGTGCGTTGCTGCAAGAGGTCATCGATGTCGCGGTCATCCTCAACGCGCTCCGGGCGTTGCTGGCCCCGCCCGGCCAGCCTCGGTTCGACCCGACGGCGAGCCGCATGGCGCTGCGCTTCAGCGACGAGCATCGTCGGCTCCAGAGCGACGTCGACCAACTGCGGCTGGTGGCCGACCGGCTCGGTGCGGTCGATCGCTTGCAGGGCTTGGAGGAGGTTCGCAGGGTCCACCGGCTCCTCGTCGAGGAAGTGGCACCGCACGAGGAGGCGGAGGAGGCCGAGCTGTACCCGGTGGTGCAGCGGGTGCTCGGCGGGATCGATCCGACGGGCACGATGACCCGTGCGCACGTCGAGATCCAGCACTCGATCGATCTGCTCGGCCGGCTGCTCGACGACATCGGCCCCGAGGGCCCCGACGAGACCGACACGCTCGAGCTGCGCCGACTGCTGTACGGGCTGCACGCGGTCCTGCGGTTGCACAACGCCCAAGAGGAAGAGGGCTACCTGTCGCTCGCGGACGACGTGGTGGGCCGGCGCGAGGCGGCGACGACGACGGTCTGATCGCTTCGGCGCGACATCCCGACCTGGGAGGGGTCGGGCCGGTGCCGTAGCGTCTCGGTGTGCGACAGCCCGGGTCGTGGAGCCGCAACAGCGATGCATGACGTGTTCTTGGTCGCGGCTGCGTCGGTGGCCTGTGTCGTGGAGATGGTTGAGGCGCTGACGATCGTGTTGGCGGTCGGCGTCACGCGCGGCTGGCGCTCGGCGGTGATCGGCACCCTCGCCGCGCTCGCCGGCTTGGCCGTGGTGGTGGCGGCGCTCGGGCCGGCCGTGTCGCTGGTACCCATCGACACGCTGCGACTCGGGATCGGCGCGCTGCTGCTGGTGTTCGGCATGCAGTGGCTGCGCAAGGCGATCCTTCGAGCCAGCGGCTTCAAAGCGCTCCACGACGAGGACGCCATCTTCCTCGCGGAGGAACAGGCGGCGCAGGCCGCACCCCGCGACATGCAAGGCCTCGACTGGTACACGTTCACCGTCTCGTTCAAAGGCGTCTTTCTCGAAGGCCTCGAAGTCGCGTTCATCGTCGTCACGTTCGGCGGCGCGCAGCACAACGTGGGGCTCGCCGCGGTGGGCGCCGGCATCGCCGCGGTGCTCACGTTGTGCGTCGGCCTGCTCATCCACCAACCGCTCAGCAGGGTTCCCGAGAACACGTTGAAGTTCGTGGTGGGCGTCCTGCTCACGACGTTCGGTCTGTTCTGGTCGGGTGAAGGCGCGGGCTTCGCCTGGCCAGGCCACGACGCCGCGCTGGCCGGGCTGCTCGTGTACGTGATCGCCGTCAGCGCGGGCTTGGTCGCCTTCCTTCGCAGGCGTCACGCCACCGTTGCTGCCGCGACGACGATCGACCCGGCCGACTCACTCGGAGCGCGGGCATGAAGTACCTCGTCTCGTTCGGTCGGTTCTGGTACGACTTCATCGTCGGTGACGACTGGCGGCTCGCCCTCGGGGTGTTGGTGGTGCTCGGTGGTGGCTTTGCGGCGGCGCACCACGGGATCGCCGTGTGGTGGGCGGCACCGGTTCTGGTGGCTGCCCTGCTGGCCTGGTCGGTGAGCCGCGCGGCGCGCCCGGCTGCTCCGCCGCGGCCACCGGCGCAAGCCGAAGACTGACTCGCCGGCGGGGCCCGCCCGCCCGCCTTCAGGTGGTGCGGGAGCGCAGCGGTGGCGTTGCGTCGAGCCCGACCGCGTTGGCCCACAACCGGGTGATCTGCTCAACGGCGTGGTCGAACTCGAAGTCGCCCCAACCGTCGACCAACCACAGCTCGGCGAAGCGGGCGACCATCGCGCCGAGCGCGAGGGCAGCGATCTCGGGGTCGACGTCGGCGTCGGCCGCGCCTTCGGCCTGAAGACCGCGGATCGCCGCTTCGGCGCGCTCCGCAAAGTGCTGTTGGCGCCGGCGGCGCGCCTCGTTGACCGGCTGGTCGTAGCGCGAGACCTCTTCGATCACGCCCATGATCCGCGCACTCTCCCGGTACTGCTCGAAGTAGCGCCGATTGGCCCGCTCGATCCGGGCGCGGTCGGGGAGCGGGCTCGCCGCGGAGGCGGGTGGCGCGCTCGATTCGGGCCCCTCCGTCGCATCCGGGGGATCGCCCTGCTCGCCCGCGTCGGCGGCGGGTGGGCGAGCGGTGAGCCGCGCTTCTTGGGCCTCGGCCACCTCCCGGAAGATCTGCTCTTTGGAGTCGAAGTAGTGGTAGAAGCTGCCGTGCGACAGCCCGGCCCGCTCGGCGATGTCGGAGATGCGCGCGTCGAGGAAGCCTGCTTCTTCGAACACGTCGCGCGCCGCTTCGATCAATCGGGCGCGGGTTCGCACCCCTTTGCGGGAGCGGGGGGCGCCGGGTTGGGGCGCGGGCTTCGCCCGAGGTCTTGACACCGACGTCAAGTTAGGAAGGCCTCCGGGGGTCCGCAACCGCCACAGCGGGCCGATTGCGGGCCGGGCTCAGGAGCCGGGCTTGCTCGTCAGCTCGATCGGCACGTACTCGGGGTCGTCCTCGGACCGCATGCTGAACCGCCACTTGCAACAGACGTCGCCGGGGTCCTTGCGCGGTGGGATCGCAAGGATGTCCACGCGCATGTTCGGGTTGTACATCTTGGTGGTCACGATCATCGACTTCGGACACGTCGAGTGACAGTTCTTCTCCAAGATGTCGGGCCGTCCCATCGCTTCCCACTGGTCGACGGCGACGCAACGGTTGAACGTCATGATGCCCGTGTCGGGCTCGGGCATCTCGAACGACACGTCGAACGCCTTGCCCGGGAGCGCGGTGGCGTCCATCTGGAGGTCCTTCATCCAATCGGCCACCGTGTTGCCGTTGATCCCCAGATACTCGGCCTTGAGGCGTTTGGCGCCGGGGAGGACGGTGTCGCCCCACAGCGTCCATTGGATGTCGAACATCACGTCGAGCCCGTAGCGCACCGTGATCTGCGTGGCCCACGCCTCGATGCACTGCAGCAGGTATTCGTGGCTGCCGAGGAACCACGTCACCAGCTCGGTCTTGGCCAGTTGCGCGGTGTCGGGGCGTGGTGAGAAGAGGTCGGTGTACTGCACGCGTGTGGTGGCGCGGTCGTCTTCGGCCACCGATTGGTTTGGATCGGTGTAGGGGGTGCCGGCCGGGAGGAACTCGCCTCGCATCCGTTCCAGCTCGGGCACGACTTGATCGTTCCATGCCGTCCACTCGATCTCGGCCATCGTGTCCGCGCCGTAGCGCTTGGTGACCTCGGCCGCCCACCCGTCGACGCAGAGCTGCAGGTAGCGCTGGCTCCAGGGCAACAGCTTGGCGGCGATTGCGTCGACGGAGAAGTCCGTGAAGCGCAAGTCGGCGCGCCACGGTCCCGAATAGTCGGGCAGTTCGGCGCCCGAGTCGACATCGAGCTCTTGGCGGATGTCGAGCGCCGCCTTCGGATATGTGACCGCATCGTCGACCCGGTCGAACTTGGGGTAGTCGTTGAGGTCGACGCCGAGCATCAGGACGAAGTCGTCGGCGACCACTTCCTCGTCGAGGTGGGCGCCGGGCTTGCGGATCGCCAGGAGCTCGTCGATCCCCCGCTCGTGCGCTCCGTCGTCGCCGTGATGGTCGTTGGTCATGACTTCCTCCCGGTTCAGCCGTCGAGCAGCCGCATACTAGCCGTTCGGCTAGCTGCGGCGGCGGGATAGCTTGCGACCGTGGCGACTTCGGCGAGCACCTGGCGAGCACGACTCCGGCCGTACACCCCCGCACAACGCCGCACGATCGACGCCGCGCTCGATCTGTTCGGCTCGCACGGTGTGGGCGGCACCTCGTTGCAGATGCTGGCCGACGCGGTGGGCGTCACGAAAGCTGCGATCTACCACCAGTTCAAGACCAAGGACGCGATCGTTGTCGCGGTCCTCGAGACCGAGCTCGAGCGGCTCGACGTCGCCCTCGCCGCGGCCGAGCACGGACGTTCCGGTACGTCCGGTGCGCCGGCCCGGGACCTGTTGTTGCGTCGGGTGGTCGCAGCTGCCGTCGAGCGGCGAAGCGCCTGGAACACCCTCCAGAACGACCCGGTGTTCGTGCGGCTCCTCAGCGACCATGAGCCCTCGCGCGAGTTCTGGGCGCGTCTGTTTCGCGTACTGACCGGCGGCGGGCGAAGTGCACGAAGTCGTGTGCGGGCTGCGGTGTTGTCGTCGGCCATTGGCGCAGCCGCGCACCCGTTCGTGGTCGACCTCGACGACGCGACGTTGCGCAGAGAGCTGGTGGCGGTCATCGAGCCACTTCTGGAATCGTGACAAAGCATGGTGACGGCCTCATGAACCCGGTGAAACCCATCCGGTGAGGGTGGAGGATCCAGATCTAACGAATGCGTCATCCAATGGTCTGACCGTGGGCCGTGGTGTCGTAGAGGGTGAGTATTGCCACCGCCCATTTCTCGTCTATCATCGTCGCCGTCACGTTCACGTCACCAAGAGGTTTCAAGATGGCTGCAGCACGACGCAAGCCCGTCATGACTGCTGCGCACAAAGCTGCGCTGGCGGAAGGCCGAGAGCAGTCACGTACGATCCGCGCCTATCTCGAGGGCTTGGAAGCCAGCCGCCCGCGGCGCGGTCGTCGCCGTACCCCGGAATCGATCCAACGCCGCATCAACGACATCGATGCCGGCATGGACGACGCCAGCGCACTCGCGCGTGTCCAGCTCATCCAAGAGCGCATGGATCTGGCGGCCGAGTTGGCCAAGCAAGGCACCGGTGGTCCCGACATGAAGAAGCTGGAGCAGGGCTTCGCGCGGGTTGCCAAGGCGTACAGCGAGTCAAAGGGCATCAGCTACGGCGCATGGCGCGAAGCGGGTGTGCCAGCGGCGGTGCTGCGCGACGCCGGGATCGGTCGCTGAGCGATTCCTCGTCGTTGTTCTGAGCGGTGCCCGGCCCAAGTGGCCGGGCACCCGCCGTTTTGGGTCGTTTCCCGAACGGATTCGCGAGACTGTCGCTCCTTCTGGGATCATCGGTCCGACGACCCAATGGAGGGTCGGGGCCTTGGAGGGCTCGGTGCGGGTTGATCGTTGCTTCGCATTCATGGATCTCTGCGGCTTCACCGCGTTTGTCGAGCGCAACGGCGACGAACACGCCGTGTTGGTGCTGGCCGAGTTGCGCACTGCCATGCGAGAGAGCGCAGCCCGCCGGGGTGTGCGGATCGTGAAATGGCTCGGTGACGGCGCCATGTTGTCGTCGGCCATGCCCGACGCGGTCGCCGCTCTGGTGGCCGAGATCGACGTCCGTATGGCCACGAGCCTCCCGTCGCTCGCCGTGCGTGCGGGCATGGATCGTGGGCCGGTGATCATGTTCGAGGGCGACGACTACATCGGACGGCCCGTCAACGTGGCAGCCCGGCTCTGTGACGCGGCCGATCCTCGCGAGCTGCTCGCGACCGAGTCGGTGATCGCGCACCTGCCGCGCTGGATGGCGGCCACGCCGACGACGCTCACCACCGTGCGGGGGTTGCACGCCGACCTGGCCGTGGCGGGAGTTCGCATCGAGGCCGACGGCGATGCGGTCACCGATCCCGTGTGCGGCTTGACGATCCCGCGTTCCGCGGCCATCCGCAAGGGCAGCGAGTGGTTCTGCAGCCGGGCATGCGCCGGTGCAGACGAGCTGCCGCGCTGACGCAAGTTCCCACCCTCACCGGGTGGCCTCGTCACCGGGTGAGGATCGCCGCGCAGGCACCCCCGTCGACCAACAAGTCGGCGCCCGTCATGAAGCTGGCGTCGTCCGACAACAAGAACTTCACTGCGGCGGCGAGCTCCTCCGGCCGCCCTTCCCGGCCGAGGGCCGACTGGTCGACCATCGTCTGCATGATCTCGTGCGCCGCGGCTTCTTGTTGGCCTTGGGGCGTGTCGATGATCCCGGGAGAGATCGAGTTGATACGGGCGCCGAGTGGGCCGAGGCGGAGCGCCTCGCGCTGCACGAACCGCTGCACCCCTCGCTTCGCCCACGAATACGCCACACCCGGGTCCTCGATGCTGTCGCCGAGCGCCTCGTGGATGCGCTCGAGGAAGCCGTCCGCGAGCGGGTCGTCGACATGGCCGTCGCCGTCGCTGATCAGGGCTCGGTTCATGGTGCCGGCCATGGAGGCGAAGCACACGATGGACGTCCCTGCGGTGGCCAAGGGCCGAAGCACCCCGCAGAGCCGGGCGGTGCCGATGAGGTCGACCGTGAAGATCCGGCGCCAGTCGGCCATGGTGGGGGAGATGCCGGCGACGTGCGCGACGCTGCGGAGGGTGCCCAGCTCGCCGAGGCGGGTCCCGAGGCGTTCGAGGCCTGCGGCGTCGCTCACGTCGAGCAGGAACGGCTCGACCTCGGCGCGGCCGCCGGCGAGCTTAGTGGTCGCGGCGTCGAGCGAGGTCGCGTCGAGGTCGACGACCACGAGCGCGTCGACGGTGTCGCGCACGACGTGGGCGCAGTGGCGGCCCATCCCTCGGCCAGCTCCGGTCACCAGGCCGACCAGCGTTGTGTCCGTCATGGGCGCTCCTCGTGGTCGTGGCGCGGGGGTGTGGAACATCCGGTTCTCGGCTCCCGCGAACGGGCCTACCGTATACTGCCGCTGTGAGCGATGACCTTGGTGCTGCCGGCCTCCGCTTCGAACGCGAGGGTCCCATCGGCTGGTGCACGATCGACCGCCCCGCGGCGCGCAACGCCTTCACGCCGGCCATGTACTTCGGGCTCCGGCGTGCCGTCCGCCTGGTGAACGACGACCCTGATCTCGCCGCGCTGATCATCACGGGCACGGGCGACGTGTTTGCGCCCGGCGGCGACCTCGGAGGGCGAACAGAGCCCGGTGACGACCTGCCCGAGACGATCGGGCACGACCTCCTTCCGTTCACCGATATCCGCGAGAGTCGCGCGCCGGTGGTGGCGGCGGTCAACGGTATCTGCCAGGCCGGTGGCCTGCTGGTGGCGATGATGGCCGACGTCGCAGTGGTCAGCGATCGGGCCACCTTCCGGGCACCGGAGTTGCTGCGTGGCATCTCCGACGCGACGTTCGCGGCGGCGCTGCCCATGCATGTCGGTGTCGCGCTGGCGCGTGACCTGCTGCTGACCGGGCGGCGCATCGACGCGGCCGAAGCGTTGCGGATCGGCCTCATCTCGCGCGTGGTTCCTCATGACGACCTACGCGCGGAGGCCTTGCGGGCAGCCGGCGAGATCCTCCACACCTCGCCGCAGGCCCGCGCCGACGTGAAGCGCATGATCAACGAGCGCTACGGCCACATCGACTACCGCACGATGTTCGATGCTCTGGCCCGCTCCGAGGAGCCGCGCGAGGGGATGGCAGCGTTCATGGAGAAGCGCGACCCGAGCTGGATCCCGCGCGACCTGCCCTCCTGATCTCGGCTGGAAGTGTCGTTACACTCCTGGAAGAAGTACGTTCTCACGGCGGCGTAGGCACGACGCAGAGAGGTGGTCCGGGGTGCGCATCGGAGTCATGGTCGGCCCGGAACGAGGTCGGTACGCCACCAAGGTGTCCCGCATGCTGGCCGATGCCCGCTGGGCCGAAGAAGCCGGCCTGTCGTCGGTGTGGATCCCGCAGATCCCTGACGAGTTCGACGCCCTCACAGCAGCCACGCTGGTTGCGGCGGAGACCGGGCGGGTCGAGATCGGCACGGCCGTCGTGCCGATCCAACCACGCCATCCCATCGCATTGGCCCACCAGGCACTGTCGGTGCAGGCCGTCGCCGGGGGGCGGTTGGCGCTCGGGCTCGGCGTGTCGCACCACTGGGTGATCGACGAGATGCTCGGGTTGCCCTACGAGAAGCCCGCCGCCCAGATGCGCGCGTATCTCGAAGTCCTCGAGCAGGCCTTTGCCGGCCCCGGGATGGTCGACGTGGTGAACGACTACTACCGCGTGCACAACCCCCTCGACGTCACCGACATCACCCCGACGCCGATCCTCATCGCGGCCCTCGGGCCCGTGATGTTGCAACTGGCCGGGGCCCACACCGACGGCACGATCCTGTGGTTGGCCGACGAGCGGGCGATCGGCGAGCACATCGCGCCTCGCATCACCAGAGCGGCTGAAGACGCAGGTCGCCCGGCGCCGCGGATCGTGGCGGGTGTGCCGGTGTGCCTGTGCGCCGAGGGCGACGTCGAGGTCGCGGTGGCCAGGGCGAACCGCGTGTTGTCCGAAGCCGAGGTCTCGCCGAACTACCAGCGCCTGCTCGACCAGGGCGATGCCACCTCGGTCGGCGACATCATGGCCGCCGGCACCGAGGAGATGATCGCGCGGCGCTTGCGGGCGTTCGCCGACGCGGGCGTCACCGACCTGTCGGTCCGGGTCCTGCCGATCGGCGACAGCCGCGACGATCGCCTCGAGTCCTCGCGCCGCACCCGTGCGTACCTCGCGTCGCTCGGGGGAGCGTTGTGATCGCGGCAGCCGTCACCGCCAGGAGCGCCGACCGATGAGCCCACGCATCCCCCCGTTGCCGCCGAAGGAATGGCCCGAGGGCATGAGGGCGGCGCTCGCCGCCATGCGGCCCGCACACCCCCGCCACCCGTTCCCCCGGCGCGACGAGAACCGCTCGAAAGGCCTGAATGCGCTCGGCACATTGGCGCAGCACCCCGACTTGGCCACTGCGTTCCACACGTTGACCGCGCATGTCCTGTTCGTGTCCACGCTCTCGACGCGCGACCGTGAGCTGCTGATCCTGCGGGTGTCGGCGTTGCGGAAGTCCGACTACGAGTGGTGCCAGCACGTGGTGCTCGGGCGCGACAACGGTTTGTCCGACGACGAGATCCGCGCGATCGCGGCGGGCCCCGGTGCACCTGGCTGGTCGGCCCGTGACCGGGCGATGCTCCAGGCTTGCGACGAGTTGGTCGCCCACGCCCGCATCGGCGGTGCGACGTGGGACGTCCTGGCCGCCGAGTTCGACACCCAGGAGCTCATGGACCTGGTGTTCACGGTCGGCACGTACGACCTGCTTGCGATGGCGTTCCTCTCGTTCCAGGTCGAAGTCGACGACGACTTGCCCGGAAACGACCTTCTCGCAATGCGAGATTCGTGATATCGTAACCGTCGACCTGACGGAGGGACCCACGAACATGGCCCACTTTCCGAAGCCGCCCGAAGGCAGCTGGACCGAGCACTTCGCCATGGACACCGCTCCTCGCTCCTACGAGGACTCGATCTCGCCGGAGATCTACGAGCTCGAGCGCAAGGCGATCTTTCAAAAGACGTGGCTGAACGTCGGCCGCGTGGAGCAACTCCCGCGCAACGGCACGTACTTCACGCGCGAGCTCGACGCGGCGGGGACGTCGGTGATCTTGGTCCGCGACAAGGCGGGCGAGGTGCGGTGCTTCCACAACATCTGTCGCCATCGCGGCAACAAGCTCGTGTGGCAGGACTACCCCCGCGAGGAGTCGAGCGGCACGTGCCGCCAGTTCACGTGCAAGTACCACGGCTGGCGATACGACCTCGACGGCGCCCTCACGTTCGTGCAACAGGAGTCGGAGTTCTTCGACCTCGACATGGCGCAGTTCGGCCTGGTCCCGGTTCGCTGCGACACCTGGGCCGGGTTCATCTTCGTGAACTTCGACCCCGAAGCCCCGGACTTGCGCGAGTACCTCGGTCGCTTCGGCGCCGGGATCGAGCACTACCCGTTCGAGAAGATGACCGAGGTGCACCGCTACCGCGCCGAGATCGGAGCGAACTGGAAGCTCTTCATCGACGCGTTCATGGAGTTCTACCACGCACCTGTTCTGCACGCGAAGCAAGCCGTGGCCGACGAGTCCCGCAAGTTGCAGGGCTTCGGTTACGAGGCCTTGGCATACGACATCGACGGCCCGCACTCGCTGGTGTCGTCGTGGGGCGGCATGGCGCCGCCGAAAGACCTGAACATGGTGAAGCCCATCGAGCGCGTGCTGCGAAGCGGCTTGTTCGGGGTGTGGGACGCACCCGACATCGGCGAGATCCCCGAGTTCGTCAACCCGGCCAAACACCCCGCCTGGGGTGAGGACTCGTTCCTGTTCTTCCCGAACTTCATGATCCTGATCTGGAAGCCGAACTGGTATCTCACGTACCACTACTGGCCGACGTCGTACAACACCCACATCTTCGAAGGCACCTTGTACTTCGTGCCGCCGGAGAACGCCTTCGAGCGCCTGCAGCAGGAGCTGGCGGTCGTCACCTTCAAGGAGTACGGACTCCAGGACGCGAACACCCTCGAGGCCACGCAGTCGATGCTCGAGACCCGGGTGATCCGCGAGTTCCCCTTGAACGACCAGGAGATCGCCTTGCGCCATCTCCACAACACCGCTGAGAAGTACGTCGAGGAGTACCGCCAGAGCCAGCAGTCGAGCTCGTCGGTGCAGATCTCGGCCGTATCCTGAGGAGCCCAGATGCCGATGCTTCCCGAGGCTTTCGCCGATCTCGAGCCGTTCGCGCCGAAGTGGGCCGTCTACTCCGAGTACCACCGCTATGCGCGCCGCTTGGACAGCACGATGGACGAGCTGCAGGAGTTCTACGACGCGGCCTTCCCGCGGCTCGAAGCGGGTGCCGACTACCTCGAGGGCGTGTCGCTCGACGACATCTCCGACGAGGACCAGAACTTGTTGTGGCTGTTCTCCTCGTTGGTCACCGTGTCGTTCCCGGTCGAGGTGTGGCGCCAGCCGCGCGTGCCCGAGAGCGGCGCGTCGTCGATGGACGTGGTGATACAACCAGCGGTGTGAGGGCGCCGACCCGATGGAGCGGGGCATGACCGACGCCCCGCGCGCGGCGTCCGCGGACCGACCGTCGCTTGCTGGCGACGCAGCACGGCTCGACGGCAAGGTCGCAGTCGTGACCGGCGGTGGCGCCGGTATCGGCCGGGGGATCGCCGAGGGCTTCGCCACGTTCGGCGCATCGGTGGCGATCTGGGAGCAGGACCCAGCGACCGCGGCGGAGGTCGCGGCAGCGGTCGGTGGTCTGGCGGTGGTGGTCGACGTGCGCGACGGCGTCGCGTTGGATGCCGCGCTCGCCACGACCCTCGACCGGTTCGGGCAGATCGACGTGCTCGTGAACAACGCCGGCGGCGCGTTCCATCGCCCGTTGCTGACCACCTCCGACAACGGTTTCGACGCCCTGCACCGCGCCAACTTGGGTCATGTGCTGCGCGCCACCCGGCGGGTCGCGGGGTCGATGGTCGAGCGGGGGAGCGGCGGCAGCATCATCAACGTCACGTCGATCGAAGGCGTGCGCGCCGCTCCGGGTTATGCGGCTTACGCCGCCGCCAAGGCCGGGGTCGTGAACTTCACCCAGACCGCTGCCGTGGAGCTCGCCACGTACGGCATCCGAGTCAACGCGCTCGCGCCGGATGTCTGCCTCACCGAAGGCCTTGCCGCCCTCGCGGCAGCTGGGGTGGGTGACGAGCCCGCCCGCGACCTCGGCGCCGGCATCCCGATGGGACGGGCCGGGACGGTGGCCGACCTCGCCGGCGCCGCCGTGTTCCTCGCCTCGGATCTGTCGGCGTACGTCACCGGGCACACGTTGCACGTCGACGGCGGCACCCATGCCGCCGGTGGGTGGTACCGCCTCGGCGATGACTGGGTGCTCGGTCCTCGCTGAGGTCGAGTCAGCCGCGGCGTTCGACCGCGATCACCTCGCGGCCGTAGCGCTCCAACGTCTCGAGCGCGTGCGCGAGCGAGTCGCCCGGCACACCTGCCGATGCCCAGGTGACGCCGATGGACGCCAGCCGCTCGAGCCCTTCGAGGTGGGCCGCCGAGTCGAAGTGGTCGCCAGCTGGGTCGCCGCCTTCGTTCGTCGTGAACGCGATGTCGATCGTGGCGCGGTCGCGGCCGGCTTCGTCGACGCGCCGCCACAGGTCGTCGAGCAGTGCCGCCAAGTCGTCGGCGGACTCGAGCGGGGGAGTGCGCGCGGTCTTGGCCACAACTCTGGGCGCGGCGAACGGGTTCCATCCGTCGCCGACGGTGGCCACCCGCTGTCGCGCTTGCGCGCTGTTGCCGCCGATCCAGATCGGGACCCGCTTGGCCGGCTTCGGGTTGGCGGTCTGGCCGACCGCGTGGAAGTACTCGCCGTCGAACGCGAAGTCGTCGGTGGTCCACACGCCCTGCAGCACCGCGAGCGCCTCGTCGAAGCGGCCATTGCGCTCATCGGGGTCGACGCCGAGCGCGCGGTACTCGCCGCGCAGGTAACCGGTGCCGGCCGCCAAGATGAACCGGTCGTTCGACAACATCGCGATGGTGGCAACCGCCTTTGCCACCACGAACGGGTTGCGGTACGGCAGCACGCAGATGTTGGGGATCAGACGCAATCGCTCGGTGATCGCCGCGACGTACGCCAGCACGGCGAAAGGGTCGAGTGCGTCATGGCCGCCTGCTTGCAGCCACCGGTCGGTGGGTGCGGGGTGGTCGGTGAACCCGATGCCGTCGAAACCCGCCGCTTCCGCCGTCTCGGCGAACGCCCGGATCGCGGCGTGCGACATCAGCTCCGTGTTGGCCGGGTGGTTGACCAACGGGTAGGTGACCCAGTGCTTCACGTATGGTCCCCCTGCGTTCGAATGCGGCGAGGTTACCGCGGCGCTGCAGTTGAGAATAGACTTATCCCCAGGCGCGAAGGTCACTCTTGCGCGGGCCGCTCACTCGCCGGGCAGGCTCCGCCCGGTGCCGGCGCGTGGCGAGAACCACCAACCCTCCCGAGACGAACACGATGACGACGCCGACTGCCGACGACGACCCGGAGCCCGCGACGCCGACACCGGGCGTCCACGCCCTCGACGGCATCCGCGTGCTCGACCTCGGCACGTACATCGCGGGTCCCTTCTGCGCCACGATCCTCGGCGAGTTCGGCGCCGACGTGATCAAAGTCGAGCGGCCCGGCAGCGGCGACCGCCTCCGGCAGTTCGGCACTGAGACCGAGTGCGGCGACACGCTCGTGTGGCTCAGCGAGGCCCGCAACAAGCGGTCGGTCACCATCGACATGGGCGACCCCCGAGGTGTCGAGCTGCTCCGCGGCCTGATCGCCGAGGTCGACGTCGTGATCGAGAACTTCCGCCCCGGTGTGCTGGAGCGTTGGGGTCTCGACTACGCCGCCATGCGAGCGCTCAATCCCGGCGTGATCTTGTTGCGTGTGTCGGCCTACGGGCAGTCGGGGCCGATGAGCGACCAGCCGGGCTTCGCTCGCATCGCGCACGCGTTCTCCGGCCTCGCGTACCTCGCGGGCGAGCCGGGCGGACGTCCGGTGACCCCTGGCTCCACGTCGCTGGCCGACTACATCTCCGGGCTGTACGGCGCCGTGGGCGTGCTGCTCGCGCTCCGGGCCCGAGAGCTCACGGGTGAGGGTCAGTTCATCGACCACGCGCTCTTCGAGGCGACCTTCCGGGTGCTCGACGAGATCGCGCCGGCATTCCAGCAGTCCGGCTTCGTGCGCGAACGGATGGGTGCCGACACCGTGAACGTGCTACCGCACAGCCACTACGAAGCTGCCGACGGCCGGTGGATCGCCATCGCCTGCACCAACGACGACATGTTCCGGCGATTGGCCGGTGCCATGGGGGCGCCCGAGCTCGCGGCGGCGGACCGGTTCGGCACCAAGGAGCGACGCCTCGCCGCCCGCGACGAGGTGAACGCGCTCGTCGGCAAGTGGGTTGGATCGATGGATCGCGACGCGGTGCTCGCCGCTTGCCGCGCCGCGGAAGTGCCGGCTGGCCCGCTGTATTCGATCGCCGAGATCTTTGAGGATGAGCAGTACCAGCATCGCAACACCATCACCACGCACGACTCGCGGATAGGGCCGCTGGCCGTTCCGAACGTGATGCCCGTGCTGTCGGGCACGCCCGGCGAGATCCGCTGGCTCGGGGCGTCGCTCGGCGCGCACACCGACGAAGTGCTCTCCGAGCTGCTCGGGCGGACCCCCTCTGAGCTCGAGGAGCTGCGGCGCGACGGCGTGATCTGACCACCGGCGGGTCCGAGGCCGCACGGTGGCCGCGGCCGATCGCGGATCAGAACGATTCGTACTCGACGGTCACCGTCGGGCCTTCGGGCACGGCCTGGCAGGTGAGGATCCATCCGTCGGCCACTTCGTCGTCGCTCAAGGCGTTGTTGGCGTGCATGGTGGCCGAGCCATCGTGTTGCTGCGCGATGCACGTGGCGCAGTTGCCGGCCTCGCACGAAAACGGTGCGGCGAGGCCGCCGCGGCGGGCGGTCTCGAGCACCGTGTCCGGCGCGTGGTACGCGACCACGTGGCGTTTGCCTTTCAAGATGATGGTGAGCTCGGCGGGCACCTGTGGCGCGGCGCCGGCCCCGGCATCGCTGGACGACACCGGTTCGGGAGCCGGCTCCGCCACCAGCGTGGACCCGGCGGCGGGCAACGTCGACACGACGGTGGCGGCGAACCGCTCGATGGCGATGCGGTCGGCGGCGACGCCCGCCGCGAGCAGCGTGCCTTCCACGAGATCCATGAACGGCGTCGGGCCGCACACGTAGAAGTCGGTGTCGAGATCGGGGCCGACGAGCGAGGTGATCTCGGAGCCGTCGACGAGCCCGCGCTCCGTGTCGAGGTGATGCTCGACGCGGAGCCGGGCGGGGTGCGTGGCGGTGAGGTTCGCGAGGAGCTCACCGAAGATCACGGACTGCCCGTCGCGGTTGGCGTACAGCACCTTCACCCGGCGATCGGTGGTCGTGAGCACGCGCTTGACGATCGACACGACGGGCGTGATGCCGCTCCCGCCGCACAGCGCGACCAGCGGGCGGTCGCCTTCCTGCACGCAGAACACGCCCGCGGGTCGAGTCACTTCGAGCGTGTCACCGACGTCGACGTGGTCGTTGAACCAGTTGGAGATCAGCCCGCCGGGCACGCGCTTGACGGTGACGGTCAGGTCGGCGTCGGTCTCTGGTGCGCTCGACATCGAGTACGACCGCAAGTGCTCGTCGTCACCCAGTCGCACGCGGAACGTGCAGAACTGGCCGGCTTCGTAGCGGAAGAGAGCGGCGAGGTCGTCGGGGACGTCGAGCACGAACGACCTGGTGTCGGCGGTCTCCTGCACGACGTCCTTCACCCGCAACGGGTGATAGCCGTGCTCCCGCTTGATGTCGGCGTGCTCCGTCATCAGGCCCTCTGCTCGTCGGGCACCGCCTGCCGTGGCTTCGATGCCGCACCTTCTGGATTGCTGGTCCGCCCTTGGTGGACGGGGGTAGCAACGTGGTTTCCGTAATGGGAGAGTTAGATTATCATCTGACCTGCCGGACGTTCACGTGCCGGCCTCCACAGGCGACGGCAGGGAGCACCATCGTGAGCACGCAGCGCCAGATGGCACTGGTTGGTTTCATGCAAGCGGGCAACACGTCGGTGTACAGCGGATCCTGGCGCCACCCTGCCACCGAGCACGGGTTCCTGACGGCGGGCTACTACCAGAAGCTCGGACGAATCCTCGAGCAAGGGTGCTTCGACATGATGTTCTTCGATGACCGGCTCGCCATGCCGGGCATCTATGGCGGCTCGGTTGCCGAAGCGGTCCGCACGGGCGCCCGGCCGGTCAAGCTCGACTTGAGCGTGGTGCTCGGCGTGGTGGCGGGCGTGACCGAGCACATCGGTCTGGGGGCCACGTACTCGACCACGTACTACACGCCGTTCCACGTCGCTCGGACCTTCGCGACGCTCGATCACCTCACCAACGGGCGCGCCGCGTGGAACATCGTCACGTCGGTGAACGACGCCGAGGCCCAGAACTTCGGCGTCGACCAGATCCTCGGCCACGACGAGCGCTACGACCGGGCCGACGAGTTCCTCGAGGCCACGACCGGCCTGTGGGACACCTGGGACGATGACGCGTTGATCCTCGATCGAGCGGCCGGAGTCTTCGCCGACCCCGACGCGGTCCGCGAGCTGCGCTACGACGGCGAGTACTTCAAAGTGCGCGGCCCGTTGACCGTGCCGCGCGGGCCACAAGGCCGCCCGGTGCTGCTGCAAGCCGGATCGTCGGGGCGCGGTCGCGAGTTCGCGGCGCGCTGGGCAGAGCTGATCTTCACCGGTGACCCCGCCATCGAAGTCGCCCGGTCGCACTACAAGGACCAAAAGGACCGCCTGGCCGAGGGTGGCCGTGACCCCGCCTCCGTGAAGATGCTGCCGATGGCGTACGCAGTGGTGGCCGAGAGCGAGGCCCAGGCGCAAGACCGCGAGCAGCTGCTGCTCAACGACCTCGTCGACCCGGTTGCGTCGCTCACGTTGCTGTCAGAGCTCATGAACTACGACTTCTCGGCGCTGTCGATCGACGATCCGATCACGGACGAGCTGATCGAGTCGGTCAACGGCATCCGGGGGCTGGTGCAGAACATCCGCCAGCACATCGGCGTCGGCACGGTCACGTTGGGCGACATCGCCGGCTACCGCGCCACGTTGTTGCAGGGGCCGAGGTTCGTGGGAACCGGCGCGCAAGTCGCCGATCAGATGGAGGAGTGGTTCACCACCGGTGCGTGCGACGGGTTCGTCCTCGCCGCAACGCACTGCCCCGGCGCGTACGAGGACGTGGTGCGGATGGTCGTACCCGAGCTCCAGCGCCGCGGCCTGTTCCGGGATCGCTACACCGGCGCGACGTTGCGTGAGAACCTCGGCCTCGAGCGGCCGGCGGTGGCCCGGCCCTGACACCAGCGAAACGAGGAGGTCCGGTGCTTCGACCCCGCGCTCGACGTTCAGAGCTGGCCACGCCGGCCAGCAGCGAGAAGATGTGCGTGAAGTCCGCGTCGTCGGGCGCCGACCTCGTGTTCCTCGACCTCGAGGACGCCTGCGCGCCCGTAGCGAAGGAAGGTGCGCGGGCGATCGCGGTCGCCGCCCTCACCGAGCAGGACTGGGGCCGCACCGTGCGGGCCGTGCGGGTGAACGGCCTCGACACGCCGTGGTGCCACGGCGACGTGATCGAAGTGGTCACCGGTGCCCGAGACGCGCTCGACGTGCTGATCATCCCGAAGGCCCGAACCGCGCGCGACGTGTGGTGGTTCGACACGTTGCTCACGCAGCTCGAGCGGAAGCTGGGCTTGACGCAGCGCATCGGGCTCGAAGTGCTGATCGAGGAAGCTGAAGGCCTCGCCAACGCCGCTGAGATCGCCCGGGCCAGCGACCGCCTCGAAGCCATCATCTTCGGCGCTGGCGATCTGTCGGCCTCGTTGCACGCCCGGGTCGACGGGAACTTCGATCCGGTCGACGGGTATCCCGGCGACTTCTGGCACTTCGCCCGGGTGCAGGTGCTGACCGCGGCGCGGGCGGCGGGGATCGATGCCATCGACGCGCCGTACCCCGCCTACCAGGACCCCGACGGCTACCGCGAATCGGCCACCCAGGCCGCCTCGCTCGGCTTCGATGGCAAGTGGTGCATCCACCCGTCGCAGATCGCCATCGCGCACGAGGTGTTCTCGCCGACCGAGGCCGAAGTTGCCGCGGCGCGCGAGTCGATCGAGGTGTATCGGGCGTCAGAAGCGGACGGCGTGGGAGCGATCGGGCGCGACGGCCGTCTGGTCGACGCCGCCCACATGCGGCTCGCCGAGAACACGTTGCACAAGGCCGCGCTGGCCGCCGAGGAGTCCGCCGGCGCGTGAGCTCGGGCCACCGCGCACCAGGCGGCGATCAGCAGGTCAGGGGGTCCGCACCGGCAGTCGCTCCCAGCCCCGCACCGTCGAGGTGCGGGCCTGTACCGCCCGGTCCCAGTCGACCTCCCAGGTGGGGAAGCGCTTCAGGATCTCGTCGAGCGCGACTCGGCCTTCCATGCGGGCCAGCGCCGCGCCGAGGCAGAAGTGGATGCCGTAGCCGAACGCCAGGTGGTGGTCGATCACGCGGTGGATGTCGAAACGGTCCGCGTCGGGGAACTTGCGCTCGTCACGGTTGGCCGCGCCGTTGAGGAGGATCATCGCGCTGCCGGCCGGCACCACACGGCCGTGCAGCTCCACGTCGGCGGTCACGTACCTCGCGTTGACCGGTGACGGCGCTTCGTAGCGGAGGAGCTCCTCGATGGCCTTGGGGATCAGCTCGGGGCTGTCGACCAGCTCCCGGCGCTGGTCCGGGTGCTCGGCGAGCACTTTGCCGGCCCAGCCGATCAGGCGGGTGGTGGTCTCGTTGCCGGCGGCCGCGAGCAAGTTGACGTAGTTCAACAGCTCCTCGCGGGTGAGTCGCCGGGTCTCGCCGGTCTCGTCTTCGAACTCCGCGTTGAGCAACTCGGTCATGAGGTCGTCGGACGGGTGGTCGGCGCGCCAGTCGACGTAGTCGGCGAACGCCGCAGCCTGGCCCTGCGCCATGGCCTGGGCGTCGGAGAGGTCCGGCATCGTGCCGTCTTCGAGGCGCAACCCTTCGTCGATCTGCTCGCGGAGTGCGATCTGGTCTTCTTCGGGGATGCCGAGGAGCATCCCGATCGTGCGCATCGGGACCTCGGTGCCGATGTCGGTGATGAAGTCGAAGCCGCCCGATCCGACCAGGTGGTCGAGGCCGCGGGCGCAGAACGCCCGGACTTTCGGCTCGATCTCGCGCATGCGACGTGGCGTGAACACCCGCGAGAGGAGCTTGCGGCGGGCGTCGTGACCGGGCGGGTCCTCGAAGATGATGGAGCCGGGTGGGATCGTCATGTCGCTCTTGATGAGCTCGATCAACGTGCCCCGGGCAGAACTGAACGTCTGCCAGTTCACGAAGGCCCGCTCCACGTCCTCGAAGCGGCTCAGCGCCCAGAAGTCGTAGCGCTCGTTGTAGTAGAGGGGCTGTTCGTCGCGGAGCCGCGCCCAAACCGGGTACGGGTCGGTGTCGATCTCGAAGTCATAGGGGTCGTAGTACAGCTCGGGAGTGGCGGTGGTCATGCGGAGGTTCCCCCTGGGCGATCGTGACCCGGAATCCTCGTTACTCTAAGATAAGAGGGCCATTCTCACAACCGTCGGGGGAGAGCAGCGATGTCGACGCGCATGATCGATTGCCCGGTGTTCGACGCGGACAACCACATGTACGAGACCAAGGAGGCGATGACCAAGTTCCTCCCGGATCGCTACAAGGGGGCCGTCGACTACGTCGACGTGCGAGGCCGCACCAAGATCGTGGTCCGCGGCCAGATCAGCGAGTACATCCCGAACCCGACGTTCGACGTCGTGGCCCGGCCGGGCGCCCAAGAGGACTACTTCCGCCACGGCAACCCCGAAGGCAAGAGCCGCAGGGAGATCTTCGGCGAGCCGATGCGGGCGATCCCCGCGTTCCGCGAGCCCGCGCCGCGGATCGAGCTGATGGACGAACAGGGGCTCGACCGCGCGCTGATGTTCCCGACGTTGGCGAGCCTCATCGAGGAGCGCATGCGGGAGGACCCCGAGATGACCCACGCCGTGATCCACGCGCTGAACCAGTGGATGTACGAGACGTGGACGTTCAACTACGAGCAGCGCATCTTCGCCACCCCGGTCATCACGCTGCCGATCGTCGACAAGGCCATCGAGGAGCTCGAGTGGGTGGTCGAGCGCGGCGCCAAGGCCGTGTTGATCCGGCCCGCACCGGTGCCCGGGTTCCGAGGGCCCCGCTCGTTCGGGCTGCCGGAGTTCGATCCGTTCTGGGAGCGGGTCGTGGAGCACGACGTCCTCGTGGGCATGCACTCCTCTGACAGCGGCTACGAGCGCTACAACAACGACTGGATGGGCAGCTCGAGCGAGTTCCTGCCGTTCCAGCCCCAGGCGTTCCGGATGCTGTCGCAGTGGCGACCCGTCGAAGACGCGGTCGCGGCGCTCGTGTGCCACGGCGCGCTGTCGCGCTTCCCCCGCCTCAAGGTCGCCGTGATCGAGAACGGCAGCAGTTGGGTGGAGCCGCTGTTGAAGAACCTCGCGGACGTCTACAAGAAGATGCCGCAGGACTTCATGGAGAACCCGATCGACGTCATCAAGCGCAACATCTACGTGAGCCCGTTCTGGGAGGAGGACCTCGGCGCGCTCGCCGAGCTCATCGGCGTGGAGCACGTGTTGTTCGGATCCGACTACCCGCACCCCGAAGGGCTTGCCAGCCCCGCCACGTACGTGCAGGAGCTCGCCGGCCTTCCCGACGACACCGTCCGCAAGATCATGGGCGGCAACTTGGCGCGGTTGATGAACGTCGAGGACGCCGTCGTCGCATGACGGCGGGCGGCGAGGGCACCTGGCCGACCATCGGCGCGATGGTCGACGCGGCCGGCGGGCGATTCGGCGACCACCCCGCGGTGATCGACGGCGACCAGCGGCTGTCGTACCGCGAGCTCGCCGCAGGCGCCCGCCGCGTCGGCGCCGCCCTTGTCGCAGCGGGCGTGGAGGTGGGCGACCGCGTGGCGATCTGGGCACCGAACAGCGCCAGTTGGATCCTCGCCGCGCTCGGGGTGTTCGGTTCTGGTTGCGTGCTGGTGCCGGTCAACACCCGCTTCAAGGGGGCCGAAGCGGCCGACATCTTGGCGAGAAGCCGAGCAAGAGTGCTGTTCACGGTCACCGACTTCATCGGCGTCGACTACGTCGCCCTGTTGCGCGAGGCCGGCGCCGAGCTTCCTGCGCTGACGACCACGGTCGTCTTCCAGCCCGACGCGCCGGCCGGCGCGGTCACCTTCGACGCCTTCCTGGCCGGCGCCACCACCGCGTCGCTCGCCACACTCGGCGAGCGGTGGCGGGCGGTCGACACCGAGAACCCGTCCGACATCTTGTTCACGTCCGGCACGACGGGCTCGCCCAAAGGCGTGGTGCAGACCCACGGCCGCACGCTGACGGTGGCCACGGACTGGGTGGCCATGACCGGCCTCACCGCAGGCGACCGCTACCTGATGGTCAACCCGTACTTCCACATGTTCGGCTTGAAGGCCGGGATCTTGGCCTCGGTTGCCGCCGGTGCGGTGATGCTTCCGGAATCGGTGTTCGACGTCGACCGGGTGTTGGCGCGGGTGGCCGCCGACGCGGTGACCGTGTTGCCGGGGGCCCCCACGATCTACCAGTCGATCCTCGACCACCCCGGCCGTGACGGCCACGACCTGTCGACGTTGCGCGTGGCGGTCACCGGCGCAGCCGACATCCCCGTCGAACTGATCCGACGGATCCACGACGAGTTGCCGTTCCGGGTGGTGGTCACCGGTTACGGCCTCACCGAGGGCGGCACGGCGGCCGCCACCTCGCCCGACGACGACGCCGAGACGGTCGCCACCACGGTCGGGCGGGCGCGGCCCAGCTTCGAGTTGCGGATCGTCGACGACCAGGGCGCGGACGTGCCGACCGGCGAGCCCGGCGAAGTGCTGCTGCGGGGGCGCAGCATCATGTCGCACTACCTCGACGACCCCGAGGCCACTGCCGCGGCGCTCTCGCCCGACGGTTGGTTGAAGACGGGTGACCTCGGGATCATCGGCGACGACGGCTGCCTGCGCATCGTGGGCCGCTCGAAGGACATGTTCATCGTCGGCGGTTTCAACGCGTACCCGGCCGAGATCGAGAACGCGCTGTTGCGCCACCCGTCGCTCGCGCAAGCGGCGGTCATCGGCGTGCCCGACCATCGCCTCGGCGAGGTCGGCGTGGCGTTCGTGGTGCCGGCGGCGGGGGCCACGATCGACCCGGCCGAGGTCATCGCGTGGAGCAGGGAGCAGATGGCGAACTACAAGGTGCCGCGCCGGGTGGTGGTCGTCGATGCCTTGCCGCTCAACGCCACCGGCAAAGTCGTCAAGGACGACCTCCGCCGCCTCGCCGCGCAGGACGGATGACGCGTCGGGCGACATGACCGGCGAGGCTCACGAGAGCAGGTCGCCGGACTCGAGTCGGTCGAGCCACTGCTCGACGATGGCTCGGGTCTCGGCATGGCCGTTCTTCATCCCGAGCCCCTCTTCCATGACCAGCACACGGGCCACGCTGGTCATCAGCACCGGGATCACCACGGGTGGCAGGTCGCCGGTGTCGATTCCTCGCTCAGCCAACAACACGTGGAGCGCAGCGGCCTGCTGCTCCCGGAAGCGCTCCGCGTACGCGGCGACCTCCTCGCGGATGGCCGGACGGTGGTTGGCGAGCGCGTAGAACTCGGCGATCAGCGCCACGCCGTCAGGCTCGCTGTTGAACTCCCACATCGCGTGCAACGGGCGTGGCGCGGCGAAGGCCGCCTCCTGGCGGGCGAGGCTGTACTCCGCCCCGCGGCGGAGCATGGCGACGAACAGCTCGTCCATCGTGCGGAAGTAGTAGTGGACGAGCTGCGGCTTGAGGCCGGCTTTGGCGGCGACCTTGCGTGACGTCACGCCCGCGTAGCCGTCTTCGAGCATGAGCTGGAGCCCGGCGTCGAGCAACTTGCGCCGGGTGGCCGAGTCCTCGGCGCCAAGCCTTCGGGTGCTGCTCACCGGTCCGCCTCCCGAGCGTCGTTGACGATCCTTCGAACTTACTGCTAAGCAACTGCTCAGCATCGATTCTGGCGGGTTCGCCCGCACTGGCGAGAGGCAGTCGATGGCCGCGTTCGACGAGCTCGACTTCTACACCGATGCCGCCGCGATCGACGACCCATACCCCTTCTTCGCGCACTGGCGCGCCAAAGGTCCGGTCGTCGAGCTGCCGCACCACGGGGTGGTGGCCATCACCACGTACGACGAGACGGTCGAAGTGCTCCGCGACCACGAACGCTTCTCGTCGTGCAACGCGGTGACCGGTCCGTTCCCGGGCTTCGGTGCGCGTCCGGAGGGCGACGACGTCAACGACTTCATCGCCGCCCACCGCGATGAGCTGCCGATGAGCGAGTACATGGTCACGCAGGACCCGCCGCTGCACGAGGACCAGCGTGGCCTGATCATGCGCTTGTTCACCCCCAAGCGGATGCGGGAGAACGAGGCGTTCATGTGGGACCTGGCCGCCCAGATGGTCGAGCCCGCGGTGCGAGACGGCCGCGTCGAGGTGCTGCGCGACTATGGCCGGGTGTTCACCACCTTGGTGATCGCGTACCTGCTCGGGATCCCCGAAGCGGACCGCAACGCCTTTCGCGAGCGGCTCGACGGCGTGGGCGCGGCCCGCGCGGATCCGGTCCGCGGCGGGCCGGGCAGCGAGGCCGTGCCGCTGGTCCACGACCCGCTCGAGTTCCTCCAGGCGCGCTTCCGTGACTACGTCGAGGATCGCCGCGCCCACCCGCGCGGTGACGTGCTCAGTGAGATGGCGACCGCGACGTATCGAGACGGCCGAGTGCCCGAAGCCGAGGCGGTCGTACGGATGGGCACGTTCCTGTTCGCCGCCGGACAGGACACGTCGTCGCGGCTGATCGCCATGTCGCTGCGGATCATCGCCGAGAACCCCGACATCCAGCACTTCCTGCGTGACGACCCGTCACGGATCGGGGCGTTCATCGAGGAAGTGCTGCGGTTCGAGAGCGTGGTGAAGTCCCAGGCCCGCACAGCGAGGGTCACCACCACGGTCGGTGGGGTGAAGGTCGAGGCCGGCACCCAACTCGGCATCTTCCCCGGAGCCGCCAACCGGGACCCGGCCCGCTTCGAGTGCCCCGACGAGTTCCGGCCCGACCGGGAGAACGCCAGCGCGCACCTTTCGTTCGGCCGTGGCGTCCACGCCTGCCCGGGCGGCCCGCTGGCGCGGTTGGAGACCGTGGTGAGCGTGGCGACGTTCCTGTCCAAGACCAGCCACATCGCGATCGATGAAGAGCGCCACGGGCCCGCGGACGACCGCGACTTCCGATTCGAGCCCACGTACGTGCTGCGCGGTTTGCGGCGCTTGCACCTCCTGCTGACTCCGGCAGCGCCGGATGCGGTTCCACCTCCGGCAGCCCGCTCGAACCCGCGCGATTTCCAAAGTTGACGTCGATCTCAATTTTGAGAAGACTCTTCTCGTGACATCGGTGCTGCTGCATCACGGGCTCGAAGAAGCCGCGCAGCGCTGGGGTGACCGCGTGGCAGTTCGGGCCGGCGAGGCGCAGTGGACGTACGGCGAGCTCGACGGGCTCGCCAACGCGTTCGCCCGGGTGCTCGCCGCGGCCGGCGTCGAGGTCGGCTCGCGGGTCGCGGTGATGACCTCGAACCGGGTCGAGTTCGTGGTGGCGGTCAACGCCATCAGCAAGCTGGGCGCGGCCGCGGTGCTCGTGAGCCCGGCATGGAAGACGCGCGAAGTCGGCCATGCGCTCGCCATCACCGCTCCCTCACACGCCGTCACCGACGGGGACTCGACCGCGGTGATGTCCGAGCACCTGAGCCCATCGGTGGTGCTCGACCTCGACTCGCCGCCGCTGGCCGGTGCGGCCGGCCAGGATCGCCGCCCGCTGCCGCCCGCCGACGTGGCCGACACCGCGGAGTCCGTCTTGGTGTTCAGCTCCGGCACGACGGGTCTGCCGAAGGCCGTTCGCCACAGCCACTCGTCGATGGGTCACGCCACGCGCCACTGGGTGCAGACCCTCGGCTTGGGGCCCGACGATCGGTTCCAGGTCGCCACCCCGCCCTCGCACATCCTCGGCCTGCTCAACTTGGTGACGGCGGCCGCGGCTGGCGCCATGGTGCGCCTGCACGCGCGCTTCGACCTCGACGAAGTGCTGGCGCGGATCGAGTCGGACCGCATGACCTTGGAGATGGCGGTCGCGCCGATCGCGCTGGCGCTGGCGAACCACCCGGATCTCGAGCGCTACGACTTGTCGTCGCTGCGCTACATCATGTGGGGCGCCACCCCGGTGACCGACCACGTCGCTCGCGTGGTCACCGAGCGAACCGGCGTGCGGTGGTTACCGGCGTACGGCGCCAGCGAAGTACCGGTGATCAGCGTGAACCCGGTCGACCGCCCTGACGAGTGGCGGCTCGACTCGGCCGGGTTGCCACCCGACGGCGTGTCGCTGCGGGTGGCCGACCTCGACACGGGAGAAGTGCTGGCGCCGGGCGAGGTGGGCGAGATCCAGGTCCACAGCCCGTCTGTGATGACCGGCTACCTCCCGGACGCCGCGACGGCCGACGCGTTCGTCGACGGCTGGTATCGAACCGGCGACGTCGGCTGGCTCGAGCCGGACGGCTGGGTCCACCTGACCGACCGCTCCAAGGAGATGATCAAGGTCCGCGGCTTCCAAGTCGCGCCGGCCGAGATCGAGGCGGTCCTGCTCGGGCATCCGGCCGTGCGGGACTGCGCCGTGTTCGGCTTGGCCGACGAGTCTGCCGGTGAGGTGCCGGTGGCCGCGGTGCAGCTCGACCCGGCGCATCCGGTCGCCGACGGGGAGCTCGCGCGGCTGGTGGCCGACTCGCTCGCCACGTACAAGCAGGTGCGCCACGTGGTCGTGGTCGACGCGATCCCACGCCTTGCCTCCGGAAAGGCGCTGCGACGCACCCTTCGCGAGGAGCTCACCCCGTCGCTGCTCGCGTCCGGCGCCACGGCGGCGGATGTGCCGAGCGAGGAGGCCTGATGGACGTCCGGCTCTCCGCAGAGCAGGCGGCGCTCGAGGCGGCGGCCACGCAGCTGGTGGACCAGCTCTCCGCCTCGACGGTCGCCGACCTGGGCGACACGGTACGGGCCGGCAAGCTCGTGGCCGCCGTGGCGTCCTCGGGCTGGCACGAGCTGCGCGTGGAGAGCGACGGCGGTGCGCCGCTCGCCTCGGGCGTCGAAGTGGCGATCGTGGCCGAGGAACTCGGCCGCGGACTCGCCGACGCGCCGTTCACGGGTCCCACGCTCGCCGCGGAACTGCGTCGCCTGGCCGGCGCGCCGAGCGCCGCCGAAGTCGAGACGGTCCTGCTTGCGCCCGGCCTCGCCGAAGTCGCGCAGGTCACCGCGCACCAGGGGCCTGGCGGTGGTATCGCCGTCGATGCGCAGGGTGCGACGCGCGCCTTGTTCCTCCGTGCCATGGGTTCCGAGGGATACGAGGTGGCGAGCGTGCCGCTGCGATCGCTCCCGCGCCGCGATCCCCTCGACACCGGTGATCCCACCGACCTCACCCGTCTCACGGTCCCGTCCGGCGACGCCGCGCCCGAACGGCTGCCCGGCCAGGCACGGCTGCTGACCGACGAGGACGTGCGTCGCTGGACGGCCTTGGGCTTGGCCACCACGAGCGCCGACCTCGTCGGCGTGATGCGAGGCGCGGTCGAGCTGGCACGCGCGTACGCGATCGAGCGTCGCCAGTACGGCGCCGCGATCGGTTCGTTCCAAGCCGTGCAACACCTCCTCGCCGACGCGCTCGTCGCGATGGAAGGGTCGCGCAGCGCCACCTTGCACGCCGCGTGGGCGGTCGACTCGCTCCCGCCGGCGCAGGCGCTGTTGTCGGCGGCGGGTGCCAAGGCGTACTCGGCGCGGGCTGCTCGGCAGGTGTGCGAGACCGCGATCCAGGTCCACGGCGGCATCGGCAACACCTGGGACTGCCTCGCGCACGTGTTCCTGCGCCGGGCGCTGCTGTCGATCGACATCCTCGGCGGCGCCGGCCCGAACTTGGCCCGCGTGCTCGCGTGCCACGGAGTCGGAGGCTTCGATGGACTTTGGTGACGCGCCCGACGAAGCGGCCTTCCGCCTCCGGCTCCGCGAGTGGTTGGCCACCAACAACCCGGGTTTGCCGACCTCGTCGACCGACGACGAGTACTGGGCGGGCATGGCGGCTTGGCACCACGCGCTGTACGACGCGGGGTTCTTCGGGATGTCATGGCCGGTCGAGATCGGCGGCCAGGGGATGTCGACCGTGTTCGACGTGATCCTCGACGACGAGTTGGCCGCAGCTGGCGCGCCTCCCCGGCCCAGCCTCGGGTATCTCGTGCAAGGCATCCTCGAGCACGGCAACGAGGACATCCAGCGGCGGTTCCTGCCGGGCATCGTGAACGGCCGTGACCGGTGGTGCCAGGGGTTCAGCGAGCCCGATGCAGGGTCCGACCTCGCGTCGCTGCGGACTCGAGCCGACCGCGATGGCGACGATTACGTCGTGGTCGGCCACAAGGTGTGGACCAGCTACTCCGACGATGCCGACTGGTGCATGCTCCTCGCGCGAACCGACCACGACGTGCCGAAGCACAAAGGCATCTCGGCGTTCGCCTTGCCGATGGACCAGCGCGGCGTCGAGCAGCGGCCGCTGCGGATGATCAACGGCATCACCAAGGAGTTCGGCGAAGTCGTGTTCGACGGCGCTCGCGTCCCCGCGGCGAACATGATCGGCGAGCCCGGCGAGGGCTGGGCGTTGGCGATGACCGTGGTGAGCCACGAGCGAGAGCCCGGCGAGCTCGGCTACGTGTCGCGCTACCGCAAGGTCGTCCGCCAGCTCACCGACTTCGTGCGCGTCGACCCGGACGGCTACGACGCCGAGCAGCGTCGCGACTTGGCGTGGGCGATGGTCGAGTCGGAAATGTTGCGCGCGCACGTGAGCCGCCGGCTGTCGGCACGGCTCGACGGCATCGAGCACGGCCCGCAGGGGTCCGTCGACAAGCTGCTGATGACCCAAGCCGAGCAGACGGTCGGCCACGCCGCACTGTCGGTCGGCGGCGCGGGCCACGGCGCCGGCGACGACACGTGGCTCAAGGTGTACCTGTACAGCCGGGCGCAGAGCGTGATGGGCGGGACCGCCCAGATACAACGGAACCTGATCGCCCGCCGAATCCTGGAGCTGCCCGGATGACCGCCCCCAGTTACGACCTGCCGCCCGAGATCCAACTCGAGGTCGACGGACCGATTCGGGTCGTGCGCCTGAACCGTCCCGACGACCTCAACGCGACCAACCACCAGCTCCACCAGGGCTTGGCAGAGCTGTTCCCGCAAGTGAGCGCCGACCGCGACGCGAGGGTGCTGGTGCTCACCGGCAACGGCCGCGCGTTCTCCGCCGGAGGCGACTTCGCGTACATCGACGAGCTGAGCCGCGACGCCGACCTGCGCGAGCTGTCGCTCACCCATGGCCGCCAGATCGTGACCGGCATGGTGGATTGCCGGGTGCCGGTGATCGCGGCGGTGAACGGCCCGGCGGTCGGGCTCGGATGCAGCATCGTGGCGCTGTCCGACATCGTGTTCATGGCGGAGAGCGCCCATCTCGCCGATCCGCATGTGGCCGTCGGTCTGGTCGCCGCGGACGGCGGTCCCGTGACGTGGCCGCTGCTCACCAGCTTGCAGCTCGCCAAGGAGTACGCCCTGACCGGTGACCGCATCCCGGCGGAGCGAGCCGCGCAGATCGGCCTGGTGAACCACGTGGTTGCCGACGATGCCGTGCTCGACGAAGCGTTGGCCTGCGCCGAGCGCATCGCGAAGCTGCCGCGGCGCGCGGTCGAGGACACCAAGCGGATCCTGAACTTGCACCTCGAACGCGCGGTAGTCGCCACACTCGACTTCGCGCTGGCGGCCGAGGACCGCTCGTTCCGTTCGCCCGAGCTGCGCGCCAACCTCGACCGGTTGTTGTCCCGCGACACCTGACCTGCAGCCGGGTCCGGCCCGGCTCGGGGCAGACCGCGCTCAGAGCGGGAGTTGCGCGGGGAGGCGGCGCGTGGCGATCAGGTCGTCGCCCAGTTGTCGGGTGAGCGCCCGTGCCGAACCGAAAAGCTCGTCGAGCACCAACGCCCGCCGCATGTAGCGGTGAAAGGGGTGCTCGGTGGT